>JAHIVT010000053.1 GCA_018816555.1 Pseudomonadota bacterium | reverse complement strand
TCAAGCGTTCAAGCGTTCAAGCGTTCAAGCGTTCAAGCGTTCAAGCGTTCAAGCGTTCAAGCGTTCAAGCGTTCAAGCGTTCAAGCGTTCAAGCGTTCAAGCGTTCAAGCGTTCAAGCGTTCAAGCGTTCAAGCAAAAAGTGACCCTTTGGGCAATAATCGTCAATAGATTTTCGCTATTTTTTCCCATTTCTTCGCTTTGATAGCAGGCACATTTGCAATTTCCCATTCACTTATACTTTTTCAAAAAAAACGGGCGGCTGAAATCCTTTCAGCCGCCCGGGGTATGACTACGCAAAAAACGGTATTTTTTTATTTCTCTTCGGCGTGATTGGCCCGCATGGTTTTCGCCAGTTCCTTTATTTCGCCGAGATCCTTGGTCATCTCATTCCAGCCGTACCAGTAGGCGTAATCCGGATTAACATGGAAAAAGGCCTGGTAGGCGCGCATGCGGTGCTTCATATACATCTGCACCAGTACCTGGTCGATGTAGGACAGCCCGTCCAGATTCTCGTTCCAGTTGGCGCCGTTGGTATGCATGAAGGTCAGCAGGAACGGATAGTTATGCGGATAGCCTTCCGGTTTTTTGATGATGCCCTCTTTATACAGTGCGGCAACGGTCTCAATGGCATCAGCCATCAGCCTGTCTGCTTTCTGCAGAATGGCATCGCCCATTTCCAGCTGCTGCCGGCCATACTCTTTCGAATGGCATTCGGAGCATGTGGCGATCATCTGATCGCGCTCTTTTTGCCATGACTCCTGATCAAGTCTGGCCATCTTCACCGCCTTGACCGCATCAAAGATCGGAGTGGGTTCACCTGTCTCGGGATTCAATACACCCAGGGCCTTGAGGATGGTGACCCGGTCCGCCGCCGCCTGTTTGTCTTCCGGCAGAGGCAGCCTTACGCCGAGGAATCCCCAGGCCGTATGGTTGGCATGGTTGCCCTTCGGCATGTGGCAGTGCTGGCAGGTAGGCGCCACGGCACCTTCGGGCAGGCTTCCCTCAAGCTTGGCGAAATGGCGCTCACCGTGTTTGGAGCTTGACCACATCTCCCACTGGGGATGGTCATAACCCATGTGGCACTGCTGGCAGGCCCGCGGGTTCTGGGCCTCCTTCTTGGAGAAGCTGTGGCGGGTATGGCATTCATCACAGGAGTTATTCTGGTAACGGTAGCCTTTATCCCGCAGCTCTTTTTTCTGCTCTTCGCTCTTGATGCCCATGTTGTGACAGCCGCCGCAGCCACGGCCGCCTTCGATCAGCTCATCCGGGGCCATGTGGGTGGCGGGAATGGCATTGAGCGAGGTCCAGCCGAAATTATGCTTGCCGGCGGAAAACTGGTTGAACTGCTCTTCATGGCATTCGGCGCAGACCTTCTCGTCCGGCAGCTGGGCAAGCTTGTAGTCCTCGGCGGTCTTGTGCTGATCGCCGTGGCAGGTTTTACAGGTAACCTCCCCGCTCTCGGCATGCTTACTCACATTAAAATCCGCCACCTGGCCGGGGGAGATTTTGGTATGGCAGTCAATACATTCATCTGCGGCACAAAGTGCCGGCAGGGACAGCATACCGAGCGCTACTGCCGTCAACAGAAGTTTCCTCTTCATCATTTTCTCCTTTTTCTTGATTGATTCTCCTCACAAATGATGGCTTCGCAAAAAGTCATGACACCTAATTTTCGTGATTATCAAAGCCGGAGCAAGAATGATTTTCGCAAAACCCGCGAAAAAAATTAGGCACCTCAGTCTGGATGGTAGTTGTTGCAGGGGTGCCCCTTCACGGACATGGCGGTGCTTGATCCGGTTGTGCTTACCGGGAGACCTGCATTTGTCCAGGATTATGAATGACGTGCAGGTAATGAGGCAAGGGGCAGCAGAATAACGAAGCGTGTCATGCCGTTTTTCACCTCAATTTCGATATTGCCGTGGTTGGTGTGCACAAAACGATTGATGATATTCAGACCGCGCCCCTTGACCGCGCCCCGCCTCATCTTTTCCAGCCGCTCCGTCGGGATCTCGCCGGAATTTTCTATGACCAGTTGAGCCATGCCGTCCCTGCGGCCGACGAACAACGCCACTCTGCCCTCGCTCTGCTCGGCCACGGCGCGCACGGCGTTGCCCAGCAGATTATCGATCACCCGCTCAAGGCCAAAACGGGAACAGGAAACCATCAGCCCCAGCTCCAGTACCGGCTGCTGGACAGTGACCCTGATAAGCTTTGACTCGCGCACGACCTCCTCGATAATTCTGAACCGCATTGCGGCAACGGCCGAGAGTTCGACGATAGTCTCCCTACCCTCGCCGGTCATGGCCTGGGCCAGATCCTGCATGCGGGCGGCCTCGGAAGCCATGATATCGAGATAGCTTTTCAACTTGTTGCGCACCGACTCGAGGTCTTCATTTTCCAGCAACTTACGGGCCCGGTTGGCAAATCCTGCCACGGCGATTGCCGGGTTTTTGATGTCGTGCAGGATATCCCCGAAAAACTCGAGCTTGGAGGCCTTCATGATCTCCTTGCCGAAAAAGGTAATCAGCTCGATCTCTTCATCCAAGAAAAAATGTTTCTGTTTGGTGGCGTTGAATGCCAGGAGATGACGCACCTTGCCATCAACACTGAGGGGAAGCAGCAGAATGGAGTGGATATGATGGGCTATGCTGAATTCCCGCAACTGGCTGCTCATCAGGGAGCTGTGGGCCGGGTCCTTGATCAGCAGATAGGATTGGGTTATCCTCTCATACTCCGTGTCGCATTTTTGTTTTGTCCAATTGATGGCCGCCTGGAAATAGGGATGGTGCGCCACGGTAAAACTATGACCGGAATCATGATAACAGCCATCCTGGGGATAAGCCGCCTCAAGATTGATGAACTGCTGGTCCTCGGAAACGGTGAAGAGCGAACAGCTCTGCACTTCAATCATCTCTTTGAGTTCCGGGATCAGCAGTACGAAAAGATCTTTCAGCTTGATACCTTCCCGCCGGCTCAGCTTGACGAATATCTTGTTGAAAATGGTCTCTTTACGGCGATTCAGCTCCTCCAGATCAAGAATCTTCTTTTTGGCCAGGACAAAGCCGATACGGCGGGAGAGCAGTTCCGCATGAATGATCTCCAGTTTGTCGAATTGACGGTCATCCTCCTTGTAATAGATCTGCAGAGAGCCGAGCAGATCATTGCCTGGAGGCTTGGACATGGGCAGGACCAGGGGAACGGCCAGCAGGGAATTGAATCCCCAGGACTTGACCACATCCTTATTCTGGTAGAGGGGGTCCTTGAGAATGCTGGGCACGGCTATGCAGCGCTGCTCCTGCACCACTGAGCCGGAAATGGTATTTTTTACCGGTATGTCGGACATGCGCTGATAATCGGACACCCCGTATGAGCCAAAAGAGGTAAGTCGAAGGGTGTCGGGATCAAAAATGCGAATGGTGGCCGCATCAGCCGCAAGATTATGCACGATGCGCTCGGCCGCAACCTCAAGAATTTCCTTAAAGGAAAGACTCGGGTCGATGGACATGATTTCTTCAATTTCCTGAATAATGGTGGACAGAAACCAGGACTGATATTCCGATTCAACCGTATTGATCAGTTCCTGCAGTTGTCCCTCGTTCAGATTGCCTTTCCGGAGAAGATGCTGACTGAAAAAATCTTCCAGTTTTCTTTCCATGCCCGCCTCCTGTATTCAGATACTCACAGAAAATAGCCATCTGTCTCCTAACGGGAAACTACCTTTTTCCATCTTAAACTAACTATCAGTAATTTTACAGTTTTTCCTGCACTTTCTTTGAATTATTTTAATTTATTGCGACAAAATCGACAATTTTGGGATATATGAAGCAAAAAGGTATACTTTTTTGGCAATTGCGTCTCCCGCTTCTCTGTCTCTTGACTCCGGCTGCTCGCAGCGATAGATTGATCTGACCATGAACAAATTGAAACTCACTGTTTCCCATAACTGTACCCTGTCCGGCGCGCCGCCGGAGCTCATTGCCGTTCTCAAGAAAAAACTCACCCTGGTGAATCCCAAATATCGCGACGCATTAAAATATGCGCGCTGGATCGGCAAGAATCTCAAAAAGGAACTGCATTTTTATACCCTGACCGGCAGCGATATCGACTTCCCCCGGGGCTTCGGCAACCAGGCGGTGACGCTCTGCCGGAAATCAGGCTATGAGGTGGATATCATCGATCACCGGCGGCAGCTCGATCCGATTGATATTTCCTTCTCCGGCAGCCTGCGCACATATCAGGACAAGGCCTGCGACGCCATGCTCTCCCGGGAGTTCGGCGTGCTGGAGGCGGCCACCGGCAGCGGCAAGACCGTCATGGCCGCCGCCATGATTGCCGGACGCCGGCAACCCACCCTGATCCTGGTCCACACCAAGGAACTCCTCTACCAGTGGCAGGAACGCATCCGCAATTTTCTCGGTCTGCAACCGGCCCTGATCGGCGACGGCTCCTTTGCCGTGAATGATGTCACCGTGGGACTCATCAACACCGTGAAAAAACACCTCCATGAGCTGCCGGCCCGCTTCGGTCACATTATTGTCGACGAATGTCACCGCACCCCGAGTTCCATGTTCACCGATATCATCAAGGAGTTCGACTGCCGCTACATGCTGGGGCTCACCGCCACTCCCATGCGCCGGGACGGGCTGACCGAGCTGATCCACTGGTATATCGGCGACCTGGTCCACCGTGTTGCCCAGAAGGATCTCGACCGACATGGCGCCGTGTTGAAACCGAGCATTATCCAGCGGCCGACCTCCTTCACCTTCAACTACAGAAGAAACTACCAGGACCTGATGACCGCCCTGACCGCCAACACCGCCCGCAATGAACTGATTGTGGCCGATATCTGCCGCGAGGTGGAAAATGATGCGGGAACGGTCCTGGTGGTCTCCGACCGGGTGTCACACTGCGAGTCCATGTGCAGAATGCTGGCGGACCGGGGGCTGCAGCCCCTGCTCCTCACCGGCCGGGTGGCCGGGGAGGAACGCAGCGACATCGTCCGCCGGGTGCAGCAGGGTGAAGTGCGGGTTCTGGTGGCCACCATCCAGCTCATCGGCGAGGGTTTTGACTGTCCGGGTCTGACCAGTCTCTTTCTCTGCACCCCCATCAAATTCGAAGGCCGTCTCACCCAGGTGATCGGCCGCATCCTGCGTCCCGCCCTGGACAAGGAGCCCAAGGTGTACGATTATGTTGACCCGGTGGGGGTACTGAAGGCCTCGGCCAGGTCCCGCCGGCAGATCTATGAACTGACCCTGGGCTCCTGCGAGCATCCGTGAGCACTGTCGGCCTGAACCGATCACAGCTGCTGTCCGAGGCCATGGCCTCGCTCACCATCTCCGCCACCCTGCCGGAGATCCGCCAGGCTTTGGCCAAAGGCTCGGCGGTGCTTGCCTCCCCGCCCGGCTCCGGCAAAACCACCGGCGTGCCCCTGGCCCTGCTGGATGAATCCTGGCTTAACGGCCGGAAAATTCTCATGTTGGAGCCCCGCCGCCTGGCCACCCGGGCTGCCGCGTCGCGCATGAGCCGTCTGCTCGGTGAACAGATCGGCCGTACAGTGGGTTATCAGATCCGCTTTGACCGCTGCATTTCCCCGGCCACCCGCATCGAGGTACTCACCGAGGGGATACTGACCCGCCGCCTGCAGAATGACCCGGAACTGACCGGTGTGGGGCTGGTCATCTTTGACGAATTCCACGAACGCTCCATCCATGCCGATCTGGCCCTGGCCCTGTGCCTTGACATCTGCCAGCTGCGGGACGACCTGCGGTTGCTGGTCATGTCCGCCACCCTGGATGCCGGGCCGGTGGCGGAAATCCTCGGCCAGGTGCCGCTGATCACCGGACACGGCCAAAGCTTTCCGGTGACAACCGACTACCTGGATCACGAACCGGCCGGCAGGATCGCCGCGGTCACGGTGCAGGGCATCAGGCGGGTGCCGGCTGAACGCACAGGAGATATCCTGGCCTTTCTGCCAGGCGCAGGCGAAATCAGGGAGGCCACGGAACTGCTGACAGAAAGAAAAAACGCCGACACCCTTATCCTGCCCCTTTACGGCAACCTCAGCCAGCAGGAACAGGACCTGGCCATCCTGCCTGATCCGGGCGGCAGACGGCGGGTGATCCTGGCCACCTCCATTGCCGAGACAAGTCTCACCATTGAGGGCATCGAGACGGTGGTTGACAGCGGCTGGTCCCGATTGTCGCGTTTTCAACCGGCCAGCGGCATGAGCAGGCTGGAAACAGTGCGGGTGTCACGGGCGGCGGCCCGCCAGCGGGCAGGCCGGGCCGGCAGGCTGGGTCCGGGCTATTGCCTGCGGCTGTGGACCAGGCACCAGCATCATGGCCTGGTGCCTTTCCATCCACCGGAGATCCGCGCCGCCGACCTGGCCCCCCTGGCCCTGGAACTGGCCCTGTGGGGGGTAAGTGACCCAGGCGAGCTGCGCTGGCTGGACCCGCCGCCCGAGGCGTCCTATGCCGCGGCCCGTGAGCTTCTCCTGTCGCTTAACGCCCTGGATCAGTCCGGCCGCATTACCCCAGAGGGAAAACGGCTGGCCGCTCTGCCGCTCCATCCCCGCCTGGCCCACATGCTGATTAAGGCCGGTGAGTTGGGCCAGGGAGCCCTGGCCTGTGATGTGGCGGCCCTGGTTTCCGAACGTGACGTTATCGGTCAAAGTTCCATGATCGTCAGTGCCGATCTGCATCAGCGTCTGGCATTACTGGCCCGTTTCCGCAGTCGCGGACCGGCAGGTGCCAGGGAGCAGGGCGGCGATGTCCAGACCTGCCGCCGGGCGGAACAACTGGCCGGTCAATGGCGGGAGATGCTGCACTATGTGGGCAAGGGGTATGATGAGGAGATGGCGGGCCTTGTGCTGTCATTTGCCTACCCGGACCGCATAGCGGCCCGGAGGCCAGGCCAGCGGGAACGCTATCAGCTGGCCGCAGGCCGCGGCGCCTTCCTGCCGCCGGGTGATCCCCTGGCGGCCAGTGAATATCTGGTGGTGGCCCAGCTTGACGCCGGCCGTAAAGAGGGGCGCATTTTTCTGGCCGCGCAGGTAGATCCTGCGGAACTGAGAAACTGCCAGCCGGGACTTTTCCACTGGCAGGAACAGGTCAGCTGGGATGATGGGCAGCAACGGGTTACGGCCCTGCGGCGGGAATACCTTGGCAGCCTGGTAATGAGTGAACGAAACTATCCCCAGGCCGGGGAAGAACAGATCATGCAGGCCATGGCCGACGGCATCCGCCGCATGGGGCTCGACTCGCTGCCGTGGAATGCGGGTGCCCGCCGGCTGCAGGCCCGCATCAACTGCCTGCGGGGATGGCAACCGGAAGGCAACTGGCCCTGCCTGGAAGACGAGCATCTGCTGGCTGATCTCGGCTGGCTCACCCCCTATCTGACCGGTATTACCCGACATGACCAGCTCAGGCAGCTGAGTCTAACCGGCATCTTGACCGCTATGCTTGACTGGCGACAGCAGCAGGAACTTGACCGGGCGGCGCCGGAACGGCTGGAGGTTCCCAGCGGCTCCCGCATCCGCATCGACTACCGGCCCGGTGAAGCCCCGGTGCTGGCTGTGCGTCTGCAGGAGATGTTCGGCCTGCAGGAGACACCCACCATCTGCCACGGCAGAGTCAAGCTGCTGTTGCACCTGCTCTCCCCTGCCCAGCGGCCCATCCAGGTCACCGCTGATCTGGCCGGCTTCTGGCAGCGCGCCTACCCGGAGGTCAAAAAGGAACTCAAGGGCCGCTACCCGAAACACCACTGGCCGGATGATCCCCTGTCAGCCCGGCCCACGGCAAAGACGAAGAAACGTTCCTGAGGGTAAACGATCCAACGTTCAAACGTTTAAGCGTTCAAGCGTTCAAGCGTTTAAGCGTTGGAACGTTGAAACGTTGAAACGTTACAACTGCACATCGAAATTAAGCATCGCATCAGGCAGCAAAAAGACCGGTCGCCGGGCCTTGACCTTGATCTTAGTGCCATGGCCCTTGTACAGCAGGTTGATTTTAATGTCATCCACCGTGTGCACCTCATGGCCGTCCAGGGTCAGGATCACATCGCCCTCTTTAATGCCGGCTTCCTTTGCCCCACTGTTGGGAGAAAATCCCTCAATGGTCGGGCCGTCCTCCTTTTCAGCCAGCATGACACCCAGCATGGGAGCCGGCGGCAGATTCACCTCCTCCGAGAAGAAAACATAATCCGCTTCACTGGTTGACAGATCACCCTGCTGTACATTGACCATCACCGTCTGTTTCACGGGAATCCGCCTTGCCACCCGGGGCGGGATGGCATTTTCCTTCACCACATGGCCGGAACCGGCAATGACGATCATTTTCGCTTGCGGATGCTCGCTCAGATAATCGGCAATGTTCTGGGACATGGTTTCGTCCCAAAGTACCTGGGACTCGACGAAATTTGTCATTTTTTTGGCGTTTGCATCAAAATGCGGCCCGCTGTGGTTCTGGAATACCTGGGTAAGACGCTGACGGTAACCCGGCATGGAGAGATCGCGCTCCTGCGGCAAGGTTTCCTTTATTTCCGCGGACAATTGGGCAATGCCGCCATCCCGGAAGGTATCGCTGACAATGTCCTTGTCAAGATTTAAGGCCATGACCGGCAATTTGTGCTGCCGGGCATACTGCAGGATATCCCGGTAAAAACGATAATCATAGCCCCAGTTCTTGAAATACTGGGCATCTTTCAAGAACTGCCGCTCGTCTATGTCACCCTTGATATAGGCGTCAAGGGCCGGCTGGCTGCTGCGGTTAAACATCTCCATACCCACGGCAACCTCCGGATACCGCTGGTGGATGGCCTGCAGCACCCGAAACTGCAGCAGGTGATCAGCCTGATTTACATGGGTCTCCCCCACATAAACCACCCGGCTGCTGTCCGCCACATTGTCCATGATGGCATCGAAATCAAGGCTCTTTTCCACGGCAGTGCCCCGGGGCGGCTGATCAAGAAAATAGCCGATGCCGTAATCAGACTCGGGAACCTTCTTTTCCGTGTTCCTGCCGTCCTCGAAATGCAGATAACCATACTTGCCGTAGTGGCTCAGCTTGCGGGCGACCGCGGCCACCTGTTCCATGCTCTGGGCCTGGACCAGCACGGCAACCAGGCCAGGAGCATGGGGATTCTCCCGCACCTCAAGGGTAAAGCCGGTAGCCGGGAAAGCAGGTTTGGCAAAGAGCCCCAGGCTGACCTTGGAGCCGGTACCCAGAAACAGCAGATTTTTTACCCCCAGGTCCTGCTCATCAAGCTCACTCTCCGTGACAACGGCGCAGTCCATCTCTTTCAGCATGGGCAGCAGCGGCGCAAATATCTCTTCAGTACCGTCCGCCAGCACGGCAAGCTTCTCCACCCCGCCCTGGTAACGGGACCACACCGGCGGCAACTCGTCGGGCACCAGCCTGCGCATCAGATCATAATCAGGATCAATCTCCATGGTGGGCGGCATGTTGGTAAGCGAAAAGGAAACCTGCGTTTTTGCCTGGCTTACCTCAACATCCTGCCTGACCATCTCCTTGCCGTTTTTCACCTGCACCGGCACGGTGAACTGGTAGGGAGGGGTATTGTGCTGCACCAGATCAAAGGTCAGTTGCGGCTCGCCGTCTTTGATATCAAGCTTTAATTTCTGCACGGTGAGTACCGGCACATCCGGCCGCAGCAGCCACTGATCAAAAAATGAGGTCAGATCGAGGGCTGCGGCCTGGTTAAAACTCTGTTTAATGTCGTCCCATGAGGCGTGGCGGAATTTATTGCCCTGGTAAAAATTGCGCAGGGCGGTGTAAAAGACCTCATCGCCCACTTTTTTGCGCAGCATGTGAAAGATCATGCTCACCTTGTTATACCCCACCGCCCGGCTTGCCTGGCTGGCGATGCCGTGGTCGCCGGCATCCTTGAAGTCAGCCACGGTCATGGTGTTGTCCGGCCGCACCAGGCTCTGGTATTTGATCAGCTGGCCTTTGCGGAAGTCCACATCATCACCCTTGTCAGCGGCATAGGCCTGATCCGCCAGATAGGTGGTCAGCCCCTCACACCAGTTGCCCAGCTCATAATCCACCCCCACGGCATTGCCGAACCAGGAGTGCAGCACCTCATGGCCCAGGGATGTTTCCGTGATAAAGGGCAGGCGCACCACGCTCTGGCCGAGCAGGGTGAAGGTGGGCATGGCAAAACCGGTGGGCAGCCGGTTTTCCACCACAGAGTAACGCTTATAGGGATAGGGACCGATAAGCTTCTCATAGCGCTCCAGATAGTCCCTGGTCTTTGCCCCATACTGCTCGGCAAATTCCCGGTCTTCCGGAAAAAAATAGGTAGCGACAATGGTGCCGCCGGCCATCTCTTCCTCCCGCACCTGGTAGGGTCCGGCGATGAAATGGACATAGGACAGTGGATGAGCAAAGGAAAATGAGACCTTCCTGGTCTCGCCCGACTGCTGGTAACTGATTTCATCCGCTTCGGAAACCGCAGAGAAATCAGCCGGAATTTCGGCAATGAGACTGATTACCGCAGGCTGCTGGGGAAGAGGGTACCAGAGATCAAGCAGCACGATCCCCTGGCTGTCGATCATGGAGTCGGCAGAGGAACCCGGCTCGATTGTTCTGGCAAAGACAATGTCCACCGCCTGACTGCCGCTGCCCGGGTTGAGCGACAGCAGGCCGTCCTCGCCGATGCTGACCTCCTGCTTTTTGCCGTCTACCACAACGCTGCCGATCTCAAGGCCCTCTGTCTGCAGGGCAAGCTGTTCACCCGCTGCCAGGTTGAAGCGGACCGTGCCGCTCAAGGAATGGGCGGCCGGGTCAAAGGAGACGGCAAGATCGCCACGCAGCTCCCCGGCAGCAGACGCCGCTCTTGGGGCAAACAGGGGCATCAGGGAGAGAAAAAAAAGAAGCGACAGAAAAAATTCAGCGAGGTGGCAATCTGATTTCATTTCGAAAACCTTGTGTGGTTAGTGTGAAAGAAGGGATGCATTTGATAAGAGAAATTTCACTTCTGTTGATTTATCACATGGAGATGATTACAATCAATAAAGTTCCAATTAGTCAACAAAACTACATCGAGCAATACAGGAAAAGCAATGGACAATTTCAAAAATACTTGGACAGTGGAAATGGCCATGGCGGTGGTTGAAAACAAAACCATTGACAGCGAAATCTGGTCTGAAGCCGTTGAATGGCTGCTGCTTTACGGCCCCCCCGAGATCAGGGAAGTGCTGGGCCAGGCCTCCCATACGGCAACCAGCTCCTGTTATCCTGAGCTGAAACCGACCGGATGCACAAAGGACGGCGAGCCCTGCTACCATATTGATGACATCGCCGCCTCCCTGGGTATTACCAGGGAAGAGGCCATTCAGAAAATGATCGAACTGGAAGAGATACACGGGTTCCGTCACATTTACGAAGATGACGAAACCTTCAAGATCCAATAGCAAGGGCTGAGCCTGCTAGGTTTTTTCCACCTCAAATATAATCCCTTCCGGAGTCTTTTGACGGGAGATAACCCGGCCGTCGGCATTGACAACCACCCGTTCCATCCTGGCCGCCTGGGCCAGGGTGCAGATAAAGCTGAAACGCTTGCCCGTTGTGCTCTCTCTCAGACGCAGCCTTGCGTCCTTGTAGCCTTTTCAGCAGTCGTCCCGGTAATCCGCTCGTTCCATTTCCCAAACCTGTCATTGGTCATTGACGTTTATCCCAGCCCAGCCGCAATGATGCGGGCTTGCAGCTTTCAACGCACTCACCGCAGTTCCAGCAGTATGGCGACCGGCCATCCCCTGCAGCCGGATCAAGGCCCAGCGGGCAGGCCCGACGGCACTGGCCGCACCTGGTACACGAATCAGGATCAAAAAAAACCTTCAACCGCCTCCGGCCACCTAAAAATGCCAGGAGCGCCCCCAGGGGACAGAAATAGCGGCAGAACATACGACGGGTTACCAGATTAGCCAGAAGCACCGCTGCCACCACAAGTCCCTCCCAGGCCAGGGTATGAAAAAAAACGACCCGCATGATCTCCCGTCCGATCAGGCCGGGCGGGGAAAGAAAGACGAAGAGCGGCGTTCCCAATACCATAGTGAAAATCAGCTCAACAATCAAGGCAAACCAGAAAATTTGACGAGGAAAAACAAGCAGATCGCAATGCTTTTTTTTGCCGGCCACCACATTGACCAGCCGGTCGCTGAGATCAGACAGAAAATTGACAGGGCAGATCCAGCCGCAGAAGACCCGGCCCAGAAAATAAGCCAGCAGTACCGGAATGAACATGCCGATCAGCAGGGGGAAATAGATGACCTTGGCCACCAGCAGGCTCTCAAGCCCCTCCAGGGGGGAAACAAACCAGAGCTTGCCGATGCTCAGCGACTGATACCAGCCCTGGATGAAGTCGATATGCAGATAAAAATTAAGCAACGGGGCGGCGACAATTAGCCCCAGGGCGCCACTCTGCACCAGCAGCCGCAAGAGGCGCAGGCCCTGCCCCCTTCTCTCCCCCCGGTCGCTCACGGGATCACCACTGCACCCTGGCCCCGGCATAGAGGGGCTCGATGTTGATGGCTTTGTCGCCGTTTTCCGCGGTGAGGGGGCAGGCGTGGGTGCAGATGCCGCAGCCGGTGCAGGCCTCCTCATGCACCACCGGACGCAGCTCTTCCAACGATATTGCCTGGTTTTTGAAGGGACAGACATCATAACAGGTGCGGCAGAGAATCTGGTCTTGCCAGTTGTGGCACAGTTGGCGGTTGAGCACCGCCAGGCCCATGCGCGTCTCCTGCTGGGAGATTTTCCGCAGGGTGCCGGTGGGGCAGACAGCCACGCATTTCATGCACAGGTAACAGGGGACGGTCTCGGCATAGACCAGGGGAGTGCCGGCATACACGCCGTTTCCGATATCCAGCGGCACGATGGATTTATAGGGACAGACCTCCACGCAGCGCCCGCAGCGGATGCATTTGCCGGCAAAGATCTCTTCAGGCACGGCGCCGGGCGGCCGCAGGCGGTTTCTGGCCACCGGCGAGGCAAAGAATTTCCCGGCCCGGACCGGGGCGGGCAACAGAAACAGCCCGGTGGACAGGCCGACGGTGATCTGCAGAAAGTCGCGCCGTTTCACCTTAGCCCGCGTCCAGTTCCACCCCATGGAAAAGCCCGGGGATACGTTCGCCCGGGGCAGGGCCATCCACCTCGTCTTCCATGTTCAGGTAGGTGAACCCGATACTTAACACTGCCTCGAACACATTAATTTTTTTGACAATCTTCTCCATGACCCAGGTGCTTGGGGCATCAATCACCGCCACCACGTTGCCCTGCTCGTCATGGCCATGCACCTCCACCCCGGGAAACTGCACCAGCACAAACAGTATCTCCTCCGTCTTTTCCGGCCTGACACTGATGATAATTCCGCCTATGGGCATGATGTACCTCCTTTCTGTTAACCGGGAGGCGGAGCTGCAAACCTAGTCTGGGGCTCCGCCTTCCGGATTGATTTGTTGCCCGCCTTACCCGTTATAGATAAACGGGGTCAGGGCCTGGGGCCCGGAAATCCTTTTGATGCGGCAGGAGCAGATCTTGAACTCCGGCTCCTTGGAACCGGGATCAAAGGCATCCTTGGTCACCTTGTTGATCAACCGGTCCGGATGCTGATCATGCCAGTAGACAAAAACCATGCCCTGGGTCGGTCCCTCGTAGACCTTGGCCGGCAGCATATTCTTGCCGCGCCGTGACTCCACCTCCACCATGTCGCCGGGGATAATACCAAGTTTGGCGGCGTCTTTCGGATTGATCTCGACAAAGGCATAGGGATTGGCCCGCAGCAGTTCCGGGATACGGCCGGTCATGCTGGAGGTATGCCAGTGGTCGACAATGCGGCCGGTGGAGAGATAAAACGGATATTCGGCATCCGGTACCTCTTCCGGGGCTGCCTGCTCCCGCAGCCAGATCCACAGTTTGCCGTCCGGATGAGCCGGCCCGTAAAACTGGTAGGGTTTGTCATCCTTGGCATGACTGTCCGCCATGGGGTCCATGCCCCGCACGAATTTCTTCACCGTGCCGCCGGTCAGGGCATACTCCTCGGTGGGCGCCGGCCACTGTACGCCGTCCGCCATCTGCTTCATTACCTCATAGGTGGCGCCCCGCAGATCGTTGTCGCGGCCCTTGGTGAGTTTCTGGCTGTATTCATCCCAGATGGCCTTGGGCAGGGCGTAATCCGGCTCCAGCCCGTCATAAGACTCTACGCATTTGGCAATGAGCGGATCCTGCAGTTTTATGGCCAGCAGCCTGGCCCATTCCCGCACGATCCACACCTCGGGCATGGCCCCCTTGGGCGCATCCACCGCCTTCACCGTCAGCTGGGAGCGACGTTCCGTGCAGCCATACACCCCCGTTTTCTCGAAATGAAAGGCGGCAGGCAGAATGAGATTGACCACCTGGGTGGTCAGGGTAGGGAAGATATCCGTGCAGACGATGAACACATCCTCTCGCTTCATGCCCTTGGCATAGAGCTCCACATTGGGCAGACTCTGCATGGGGCTCGTACAGTTGACCCACAGTGCCTTGATTTTGCCCTCATTAACCGCCGTAAACATTGCCATGGTATGATAGCCGGGTTCCGCCGGGATGCGGCCCTTGGGCATTCCCCAGGCCTCTTCCACCTGGTTGCGCAGATTTTCCTTTTCCACCGGACGATGGCCCGGCAGGATGTGGCAAAGTCCGCCACCCTCCCGCACGCCGCCGCAGGCGTTGGGCTGGCCGGTGAGCGACAGGCTGTCGGCCCCGGGTTTCAACAGCTGACCGGTGAGGATATGCAGGTTGTGGATCAGGTTATTGGCCCACACCCCCTGCTTTCTCTGGTTGATGCCCATGGTCCACAGGCTGAGCGTTGCCTTGGAGGTGGCAAACCAGCGGGCCGTCTGCCGAATCTTGTCCGCCGTCATATTGCCCCTGCATATGGCGGCCGCCTTTTCCGGGGTGTAGTCGGCCAGAAATTTTCGGTAGGCCTCCAGATCCACGGTCTCGTTTTTGCCGCTCTTGAAGGCCGTATAGTCACTCAAGAATTTTTCATCATAGAGCTTTTCTTCGATAATGACATGGGCCATGGCGTTCAGCAGAGTGAGATCGGTGCCCGGATCAAACTGCAGATGCAGGTCGGCGATGCGCGAGGTCTGGGAAACCCGGGGATCAGCATTGATCACCTTGACATCCTTGTTATCGAGCTTGCGTCGCATGATGCGGCGAAACAGCACAGGATGCGCCTCAGCCGTGTTGCTGCCGATGATAAAGAAGCAGTTGGCCTGTTCAATATCCGCATAACCGCCGATGGGCTCATCGGCGCCGAATGAGGTCAGGTAGCCCCCCACGGCGCTGGCCATGCAGAGCCGGGGATTGCCCTCCACATTATTGGTCTGCAGTCCGCCGCGAAACACCTTCTGAAAAAGATAGGTCTCCTCGGTCAGACACTGGCCGGAACCATAGTAGCCCACGGAATTACTGCCGTTTTGCTTGACCGCATCGGCAAATTTTTCAGCGGCAATATCCAGGGCCTGATCCCAGGAAATCTCCTTGAATTTGTCTGTTTTTTTCTCCCGGAACAGGGGTTTGGTCAGCCGGTCCGGATGGCCCATGCACTTCCAGAACAGCATGCCTTTCATGCACAGATAACCGAAATTGGTGCGGGCATCCTTAACGCCCCGCAAGGCGACGGCCTTGCCGTTTTTCACTCCGAGCTCCACCCGGCAGCCGGTGCCGCAGAGCCTGCAGGAGCCACGGTGCCAGGTCTGTTCCTCCGCCCCAGGAGCTACGCCGGCCTTAGCATAGGGGAGATTCATGCCGATATACGAAGCTGCGCTGAGTGCAGCCGTTTTCTTGAGAAATTCTCTTCGTGATTGTGCCATGTCCATCACCTCCCTATTTCTTTACTTTGAATGTATGCGGCTGATGACAGTCCCCGCAGGGCTTGTCAGTCGGACATTTTGCCATGGCTGCAGAATGGCAAGCGCCACACACGCTTTTTTCAGGCACCACAACCAGATTCTCAAATGTCCCGTGGCACTGGTAGCACTTGACCATGCCGATGCCGTGCAATGATTCATACCACTGGTTGTAAATGTCCGGGGTCTCGGTTTGATGGCAGTCGGAACACGCTATGAGCATTTGCTGGTCAGTTAAATCGGCATGCCCCTCCGGAACGACTTTTCCTTCCTGACCGGCCGACAGGCCTGGACCAGCGCCCAGCACCACTGATGCCGCCAGAAGAATAGAGACGATCATTTTTCGTTTCACCGGCAACCTCCTCTTCATTGAATTTGACGGTCCTGCGGAGCAGCTCTGCCGCTCGGCATTGATACCAGGGAATAAACCCCAGGAAATGACAACAGAAAAATCGGCGGAAAGGAGACGTCCGGAATCGACACAAACAAAGGGGAGAGAGGCGGAATTCCGGCCGCTACACCTTTCCGACCATTTCCTTTCACAATTTTGCAACAATTATTCCAGCGGCTGGAGACTTTTTCCTGCGGGCGGGATATAGCTCCAATTATCTGAAATTAAAGTGTAATATTTTTTTTTGCGGGGGAAATATCTGCAGAAAAAAAGAAAAGAGGCGGATAAGGACGTTACGCCCCAGTAACATGATCAACACCACAAACGTCACCATACGGTAACACGGGTGATTTATAAAGTTGATGGCAAGACACAACGGAAGAACAGAAACAACCAGCAGCGCTGCGGCTTACAAATGGTATAACTTCAGCTTCTCCCACAGATTCTTGCGGCTGATGCCCAGCAGCTGGGACGCCTCGGTTTTATTGCCGTTTGTGCGGCGCAGCGCCCGGACAATGCATGATTTTTCCGCCTGGGCAACCGCCGCAGCCAGCTGCAGATTGTCATCCGTGTCGGGTTCGCAGGCGCCGCTTATATCCGGCGGCAGGTTCCAGGGCTGGATCACCGGCGAGGTGGCAAGCACGGATACCCGCTCGATGATATTTTTCAGTTCCCGGACATTGCCTGGAAAATCATAGGATTGCAGGGTGGTCAGGCCCTCGTCGGACAATTTCAGCGACATGCCCCGGTCCCGGCTGAACTGCTGGAGAAAATAACGGCTCAGCTCAACAATGTCCTCTTTGCGCGCCCTGAGGGGCGGCACCTCAATGGGAATGACCTGCAGGCGGTAAAAGAGATCGTCGCGAAATGAACCATTTTTCACCTCATCCGCCAGATTCTTGGCCGTGGCACAGAGAACCCGGGCATTGATGGGAATGCTTCTGGTGCCTCCCACCCGTTCTATCTCATGCTCCTGCAGCACCCGCAGCAGCTTGGCCTGGAGATCCAGGGGCATGTCTCCTATCTCGTCCAGCAGGATGGTGCCGCGGTCGGCCAGTTCAAACTTGCCCACCTTACGGGCCGTGGCCCCGGTAAAGGCCCCTTTTTCATGGCCGAAAAGCTCCGATTCCATCAAACCTGCCGGGATGGCCGCGCAGTTGATGCGGATATAGGGCTGATTTGCCCGTTTGCTGCCATGGTGAATGGCGGCCGCCACCAGTTCCTTGCCCGTGCCGCTTTCCCCTGACACCAGCACCGTGGCATCGGACAGGGCAACCTGGCCGACCAGCTTGAGCATGTCCTGCATGGCCCGGGAGCTGCCGATAATCGGCACCCGCTGGTCCCGGCTATCCTCCTCCAGGGTGACGCATTTCACCTTGATGGCCTGAATTTCCAGCAGACGCCTGATGCGGATGGTCAGATCATCCATATCAAAGGGCTTGAGAATATAATCCGCCGCACCATTTTTCAGACAGGCCACGGCATCTTCCGTGCCGCCATAGGCGGTCATCAGAATGACATCCGTATCAGAGGACAGACGTTTGATCTCCTCCAGCAGCCTCGCCCCGTCCAGCCCTGGCATACGGATATCGGAAAGCACCACCTGATACTTATACCTTTCGATAAGCTGCAGGGCCTTTCTGCCATCCTCCGCCTCATCAACCTGCCAGCCGTTCTTGACCAATCTGTCCCCAAGGGTGATGCGCATGATCTCATCGTCTTCAGCCAGGAGAATCCGGGCAGCCGGAAGTTCATTTACCGATGTCATGATTTTTTTCCTCATTGTCCGCGCAGGTCTGTTCCGCCGGCAGTTCAACAATAAAACAGGCCCCCCCGCCCTTCTCGCTTTCCACCTTGATCTCCCCGCCCATGCCCTGCACCAGGGCAAAGGAGACGGAAAGACCAAGTCCAGTTCCTTCCCCCACCTCCTTGGTGGTAAAGAAGGGATCAAAAATTTTCTGCAGGTTCTGCGGATCAATGCCGACGCCCGTATCGGCAAGACGCAGGATGATCCTGCCGTCGCTCGCCCGGCTGGATACGGTCAGGGTGCCGCCGTCTGGCATGGCATGAATGGCGTTGATGCCGATATTCATCACCACCTGCTTCAGGGCCTCCACATCGACGCAGCAGGGCCGGGACAGGTGGAGATCCAGGATCAGGTCGATGTTTTTCAGGCCGTAACCGAGCAGCTCGAAACACTCGCCGATGAGTCTGTCCACATCCACCTGCTGGGGATGCATGGGCTCCCGGCGGCCGAAATTGAGCAGCTGCCGCACCGTATGCCTGATACGGTTGAGCCCCTTGGCCAGCAACGGCAGATAACGATGATTCTGGGCCATATCATCCGGGCTCTCCTGCATGCTTTTCACACAGTTCAGCATGCCGGCCAGGGGGTTGTTGATCTCGTGGCCGACCCCGGCCACCAGCCGACCCAGGGCAGCCAGCTTTTCATTCTGAAAGACCTGCTCCTGGGTGCGGTTCAGCTCCTGATGAGAAAGGGTGAGGCGCCGGCAGAGATCCTTGAATTTTTTCGTCAGCTTGCCGATCTCATCCTTTTCTGCCGGCAGATGGTCCAATTCGTCCGCGGCGATGTTCCCCGGATAACGGTCCATCACATCTGCCAGGTCCTTTAATCTGTGCACCACCAGTTTATCCACCAGCCAGAAGAGAAAAATCGACACCACGCAGATGGTCGATACGGCAATAAAAAGCAGCATGTGATTGTTTTTTCTGATGTCTGCGTAGGCCCAGCCCATGGGGATGGTCACACTGAGCCCCCCGCGGATATCCCCCACCTGGTAACCCTGCTCCACATGGCACTCCAGGCAGGAGGGCTCGATCACCAGGGGAGCAATGTAGCGCAGCCGCTTCTGACCTTCACGGTCCTGGATCTCCATCATCTCCAGCACCCCCTGCTTGAAGCGCTGCAGACTGCGCCTCTCAAAATCATCCGGGGCATTGGCCGGATTGATCGGGTGCAGGCTGGTCACCGTGAACTGGCCCAAACCTTCCTTGGCGGCATAGAGGGATAGCTCTCGGGTCACCATGGCCGGGTTGCGCTTGACCAGTTTTTCGCCGGTAGCGGTGACGATCTCGGCATCCGGCAGAAAGGGACTGACCGTCACCCCCTCCTTTTTCACAAAAAAGAGGCCGTTGTGATCCGCCACCCACTTCCTGGTGAGCCGCAGCTGCTTGTAAAGCATGCGGGCCTGGCTGGCAGCCTGGGCCACCACCAGATCTTCCTGGAAGGTTGAGGTGCGGTAAAAGGTATGCCATAGGAGACGATAACCACCGCAGAGATGGCAATGATGAATTTGGTTTTGAGCTGCATGGCAGTTAGATGGTAACAAAAGGGAGTGTGTCTTGGCAATCTTTTGTTACCGGAGGGTAACGCGGGGGCGGCTTTTCGTAGGGACTCAGCAATTGTGGATTTGCCTTTCACCAAGTCTTGAAACGTCCGTCATTCCGGCATGTTTTTGGCCGGAATCCACTCTCAGGCAATCGTCTGATACAAATCCCGCCACTCAGGATTGAAGCTTTCTATCAATTTAAGCTTCCATGCACGTTTCCAACCCTTCACTCTCTTCTCTCGCCGAATTGCGGATTCCATGGTCTCATGTATTTCATACCAAACCAACTGATGAATTCCGTAACGTTTGGTGAACCCTTCAACCAAATTGTTCTTGTGCTCCCAGATCCTTTTGACGAGGTTCGAAGTCACACCCACATAAAGCGTACCATTTCTTCTGCTTGCAAGTATATATACAGCAGGTTGCTTTATTCATCCCCATTAATCTGGATTCCGGCTGAAAACATGCCGGAATGACGAGCTCATAGCCGTTTTCCGCCCTTGGTTTACTATTATGCCTGGGAGGTAGGCAAACCACGAAAGATTGTAAAGGAGTTATCTGATCAGATAAAGTAGCGTAACTTCTAAATCCCTTAGGACTTGTCCTGCAGCTCCGGGTAGAGCTTTTTAGAACATTCCGGGCAAATGCTGTGGCTGAATTCCGTGCCTGAGTGCTTGACGAGATAGGCTTCCAGCTGCTGCCAGTAGCCCTTGTCATCGCGGATTTTCTTGCATGCCGAGCAGATGGGCAGAAAACCGCTGAGGGTTTTCACCTTGGTCAGGGCGTATTCCAGCTCACGGATCAGCTCTTCGCGCTGGTCATAGAGTTTCTTGCGCTCCACGATATCCAGCTGCAGTTTGGTATTGGCCTCGCTGAGGGCCACGGTCCGCTCCTCCACCAGCTTTTCCAGATCTTCCTGCTGCTTGATCAGTTGCGTCTCCGTCCGCTTGCGCTCGGTGATATCATGGATGATGATGATGATAAACCGCTGGGTCAGATCACTGACCGCCACTATGTTCAGCAGAATCTGCCGGTCATGCATAAACAGCGGCTTATCCTCACCCTGGCTGACAAACTCGGAGCCGACCAGCAAGAGCAGCTTTTCGATAATAGGCCGCTGCTCTGCGGAAAAAAAATTCTCGAATCGCAGGGAAAGCACCTTTTCTTCGGCAAGGCCAAGCAGTTTACAGGCTGCCTCATTGGCATAGACGATTTTGCCCTCCGGAGTGAGTTCGAAAAAAGCGTCTGAAATGCAGTTTAAGGCGATCTCAAAGTGTTTTGTGGTGGAAAGCAGCTCTTTGGTGATCTCCCGTTCAAAGATACTCTCCGCGCCGAGGATCTCCACTGTCGGGCGAGATGTCCGTCGGCTGGCGGCCATGGCAATCACTTTTTTTACGTGCTCCCTGATCTCCTTGAACGGCCCCTTGGCGATACAGGCATCCGCGCCGATTTTCTGGACATCGACCTGTTCCTCCGCCGCAATTGCCGAGAAAATAACGAGAAAAACCCCTTCCATCTCCGGCAGGCTGCGCACAATGCGGCACAGCTTCTCACCATTGATTTTGGGCATTACCAGATCAACAAAGATCACATCAGGAAGAAAGCCGCTGAGAATCTCCAGGGCGTCCAGACCGTCAACGGCCGTGTAGACCTCGTACCCCATCTCCTCCAGCATATGACTCATCAAACGCAGGATGACAGAGTTATTGTCCACCACCAGAATTTTTTTAATCTCTTTCGTGTCCATAGGGGTATTAATCCATTAAAATGACAGGCTATTTTACGTCTGTATTCTTTTAGCGACGAAACAGAAAAAACATAGACAAATTGTCTGATCCTGTCAATGAATGAAGCAGAGTGTCACAAAAAATGTCCACCGCCAGCCTGGCGCGCCTCGCCTTCGCTGGTTACCCTGACGGCTGCCCTGCCGGGCAAGGGGCATTTGTTTTCACAGATGCCGCAGCCGACGCACAGTTCATCAACCACAAAGGGTTGCAGTACGGTCACGGTTTCACCCCTGGCATTGATCACCTGCTGCTCGCGGAACTTGATGGCCTTATCCGGGGTCGGACAATGCTCTTCGCAGACGATGCAGGGGATGCCCTTGGCATAGGGCAGGCAGAGATTTTTGTCGAAAAACGCCCGGCCGATGACCTGAGCGTGCTTGTCGGGCAGGGTCAGTTTTTTGATGGCCCCGGAGGGACAGACCTGGCCGCACAGGGTGCAGTTATATTCGCAGTAGCCGATGCGGCTGCGCAGCATGGGGGTAAACATCCCCTCAATGCCGGCTTCAAGAAAGGCGGGATGCAGGGCATTACCGATACACACCTTCATGCATTCACCGCAGCGCACGCAGCGGCCGAGAAACTCCTCCTCCGGCAGGGCGCCGGGGGGCCTGATCAGCTGAGGGTCCGGGCGGCGGGTAAACGGCCTGCCCTGCAGAAAAAGCGGCAGCAGTGCCCCGGTTGCCACGGTGCCGACAAAGGCCCGGCGGGACATGCCGCAGGAGCCGGCTGTTAATGGCGGACGATGAAAGGAGAGGTGGATCCTGTTGCGGGGACAGAGGGCCAGACAATCAAGACAGAGGTTGCAGTCCGCGGTTGAGATCCGCCGCTCTTCATCGATTGCGCCCATGCGGCAGATGGTGCGACACTTACGGCATTTGCCGCAGTCCTCATTTCCGCCATGGGCCGCGAGCAGGGAAAACCGGGAAACCAGGGCCAGCAGGCCGCCCAGGGGGCAGAGGTTCCGGCAGAAGAACCGCCGCTGCCAATGGTTCAGCACCAGCACCATGGCAAAGAGCAGCAGGGAAAAAAGACTCAACCCGTAAACCCGGTGAGTAAAGGGAAGAATGGAGTTTTTCAAAAACTCGTACACCGGCTCAAGCGCGGCATTGACCCAGTCAGGGGCGTGGAGGTAAGTGAAGCCGAAGAAGGAAGAGACGGCAAAATCAAAGGCCGGATACAGGGCAAAGGAAAAGGCCCGCACCAGCAGGGAAAAAGGATCCAGATAACCGGCCAGGGGCAGCCCAAGAAAAGCGGCGACCAGGATAAAAACCAGCAGATAATATTTAACGGCGCGCAGGTCGTTTCCCGCAGTTCCCTGTGGGGGGCGGATGACGGCAGCCGCGCCATCCACCAAGGTGCCCATGGGGCAGATCCAGCCGCAGAAGGAGCGCCCGGAAACAAAGGTAAAGACAAGGGTAATCAGCGCCGGCAGCATGAGGGCAACCATGGTCTTGCCTGCGAAAATAGCGGCCAGGGCCAGCAGCGGATCAATGCGAAACAGGATATTGACGGCATACTCCAGCTCGTCGGAGCCGGAATAATCCGTCTTGATGAAGAGAAAGAGAAAAAGGGCGAAAAACAGCAGCTGGCTCAACCGGCGCCAGAGATAGACCGGGATTTTGCTTTTACGGACCATGGGCGGCTCAGGCGGTCAAAACCTTGATCCTGGCCAGATCCATCTCGCCCAGTCCCATTTTATAGGCCGCCACGGTGGAATCGATATCAGCAGGCTGCAGATCGAAAAGCGTGGTGGCATAGGCGTCCGCCGCCACGGGGTCGGCTGAGGCGATCAGGGTGTCGAGCTGTTTCACGTCCTTGAGATCGCCGCCCTGGGGCCCATTGCGCAGCAGGATGCGGGTGGCATCGATCACCGTGAGTTTCGGCCTGATGACCGTGGCCAGGTCCGCCAGCTTCTGGCCCAGGTCGTGATGCATATCGCCCCGGTTGCCGCCGATCACTCCCATGCTGTTCTTCAGGCCCAGGGTCAGCCGGCTCAGGCCGTGGTGCTTGGCCACCGGCACATTGATATAACAGTCCGCATCCAGGGCGTCCTTATAGATCTCCCAGCTGGTCAACGATTTTCCCCGGCTGATCTGCACCGGCACGAATTTGCGGCTGTCCATATGGTCCATTTTCAGCCGCCGGTCATCCAACCCGGCCAAGGCGTCCTGGATGCCGCTGTTGGCATAGCAGCGCCGCGGCTCGTTGCAGGAACGGTCAAAAATCATCACCTTGCCCGCCCCGGCCTGCAGGGCCAGGTTGGCCAGGGCCATGACCACCAAGGGATTGGTGTTGGCCGCCTGCTCCGGTTTTCTGTCCCAGCCCATGTTGGGTTTGATCACCACCTTGTCGCCCGGCTTGACAAACTGGCCCATACCGCCAAGGGGGGCCAATACCCGGGAGACCAGGGCCGCATAATCCGCACCCTTGGCCACAGACAGCAGCGGTTGAGGCTTCTCGGCCGCCAAAGCGCTGGGGATGATGCGGAACTGGGGAATGGCCAGGGAGGCCCCGGCTGACCAGAGAAAAACATCTTTGATGAACTGACGCCTGTCCATGAAAATCCTCCTTATGGGTTTGGGACGTAGGGGCGGTTCGCGAACCGCCCCTACACGAACCGCCCTTGTCGCCCGCAATAGGCAGCAAACCGATTATTGGTTACGGATAATCAATTGCAACTGCCGCCTATCATATCAAGGCCGACCGGAGAAAGCAATTCTG
>JAHIVT010000004.1 GCA_018816555.1 Pseudomonadota bacterium | reverse complement strand
CCTGCCGTCTCGCTGTCCTACGCTTAACCGCAGGAGTTACCCCCTTTGGTCCAAGGACTCGCTACCCGGTGGGGGGCTAGCCCTTCCGGGGCGGGCTTCGCACCCGCTCGAATATGCGACCTTGCCCGGCCGCACTAGTAGTAAGGTTAACCCAAGGGCCGTTGGATAAAATCAGATATTCGATTGGCAATATTAATAACAAGGCTTAGTGGTTGGCGGCCTATGACTGCGCCCGAAAAGAAATGTTAAATATTACAAGGAACTTACCACCATGTTGTGATCGTCATTTGCCATGCTATCTTGCAGAATTTTGTTATCTATTCAACCGCCGTTTTGAGTTGGGCAGAAATGGTGCCAAGCCTAGCCTATGCCGCTGTGCATACTTTACCGAGGCCCAGGAGATTGTTGAAACTGGCTGAAAGTCGATGGTAATCACATATATTTAAGCCTCATCGCCACAACCTGTCAAATATAAGTAGTTTTCTTTCCCGAAATTTATGAAAAATAGTTATATGTTCTAAAAAAGTTGACAATCCATTTCCAAAAAAAATAATAATATAAATACATGTATGGAGACAGAATTGAACATCCCTCGATTACAAGACGAGGATTGCGAAAGGCTGTCAACAGAAGTTGACTTTTTGCCGCCCTTTCAAAAGCAAGAATAAACCCGCTTTCGTCAGGCGGCTGAATTCCGCGTATTATATTACTTCCCTTCAGGGAGGGAATAATTTTTCTTTTACCTAACAAAAAGAAACCTCAAACATCCCTACGGGGACATCTACCAACAGGAGATATGTAATGATTAAAAACTCGTTAAAACACTGTGTAAGACCGATGGTGATTTTGTTTGTTCTTTTTCAGGTACTGGGAGGTGCATTTACCACCAAGGCGGAAACTGAATATTCCGCAAAAATCAAAGAAGCCATGACCCTCATGAAAGACATGGCCGCAAAGCTTGGCGAGCCCAGGGCGGATGGAATTTCACTTTATTTCGGCACGACTAAGATGAACGGCAACTATGAGATCGTTGACTCCTTGAAGGACCAGTTTGGTTGCACGGCCACGTTCTTTGTAAAAAAGGGGGATGCGTTTATTCGCATCAGCACCAATGTGTTGAAAGAAGGCAATCGCGCTGTCGGAACCAAGCTAGATCCCAATGGACCCGTGATTGTAGCCATCCAAAAAGGGGAAGTGTTTTATGGGGTCGTTGATATTCTTGGCAGCCAGTATGACACCGGTTATGAGCCTATTAATAACGCGGCCGGCGAACTCCAGGGAGTTTATTACATCGGTTATCCCTTGGCAAAATAGCGAGACAGGAGCGAAAAATTTTATAAACCGCGGCACCCCGACGCACGTCGGAGGCGCCACACAACGATAGAGGCGTTGCATGTTCAAGCGAATAAGTCTTGCCGCCAAATTAGGCTTTGGCTTTGGTTTCGTGATCCTTTTTTCAATCGCAACAGGCATCATAGCTGTCACGAACATGAAACGTTTCGGGACATGCGCCGCAACTCTTTCACAAGACTATGTGCCGGAAGTCACCGTGGCCAACAACATGGAACGAAATACGTTTTCCATGCTATTGGAGATGCGTGGCTACGAATATACTGATAACACAGTATTTCTTGCCGAAGCCCGAAAATACCTCGATAACGTCAAACAAGACATTAAGAACGCCGTGAATCATGGCCAGAGTTCTTCGCTATTATCAAAACTGAAAGAGGGTGCTGAAAAAGCTGAACAGGGCGTGCTCGAATACGAAAGACTTGTTGGGGAAACCGTCGTATTAATGGAGGAACTCGAAAAGGAACGCAAAGTAGCTGAAGAATCGAGTCGCCAATATATGAAAGTTTGCAACTCCTTTCTGGAGAGCCAAAGAGAAGCCATGCAGGGTGAAATTATCGCCGGCCTTGAAGGTGATCAACTTGAACAACGACTCAATCGAATAACCCTGGTTACGGACATTATTGACTTGGGCAACCAAGTCATTACAGGCACCTGGAAAGCTCAATTCAACCGCGATCTAAAGTCCATTATCGAGACACTGGCAATATTTGATATAGCTAATGATAAATTGGATACTTTGAAGAAGATATGCGTTTTTGAAGGTGATTTAAAAAAGATTGAAGAATCCCGATCGGCGATGCTCACTTTTAAAGCAGCCAACGCCAAGCTGGCGGAAAAATGGCTGGCGCGGGAAGAGTCTGCCAAGAAACGCACCATCTTGGCTCAAAGCATCATCGATCAGGCAAAAAACATTGCTGTCATGGGCTTGGGGGATATGACCCTGGCAGCGGAAACAACGACCCGTACCATTTCCATTTCATCTCAGTTCATCAGTGTGGGAATCATCATTGGATTGTTACTTTCCATGGCGATCGCAGTTTTTATTGTGAAAACTATCACCAAGCCCATCAAGCAGGTTATCGACGCTTTAGGTTCAAATGCGGAGCAGGTCAACGCGTCCTCCAGTCAGGTGTCTCACGCCAGTCAGCAACTCGCGCAGGGCGCCAATAAACAGGCAGCCAGTCTGGAGGAAAGTACCACCTCGTTGGAAGAGATGTCCTCCATGACGCGCCACAGTGCCGACAACGCCGAGAAGGCCGACAACTTGATGCGGGATTCTCAATCCGTTGTCATAGGCGGTATTGACGCCATGAAACGCATGTCCGATGCCATTGCAAAAATCAAGACATCAGCCGACAAAACGTCAAAAATCATCAAGACCATAGACGAAATTGCTTTTCAGACCAATCTGCTGGCTCTTAATGCCGCTGTTGAGGCGGCAAGAGCCGGAGAGGCAGGGAAAGGCTTTGCCGTAGTAGCCGAAGAAGTCCGCAACTTGGCGCAACGTAGTGCCGAGGCGGCTAAAAACACAGCGAATTTGATAGAGGGCGCCATGAAGAACGCCGAGGCTGGAGTGAATGTGACGTCCGAAGTTGCCAAAGCTTTATCGGCTATTCAGGAAAGCGCTGGGAAAGTGGCAACCCTCGTTGCTGAGATTTCGGCGGCATCAAAAGAACAGGCGCTAGGCATTGACCAAGTCAATAGAGCGGTATCGGAAATGGACACAGTAGTTCAACAGAACGCTGCCAGCGCCCAAGAATCTGCGGGGGCGTCGGAAGAGTTGTATAGACAAGCTCAAGAACTCAATGCATTGGTAACGCAACTTATGGAAATTGTGGGGGGCAGGAATGACTCCCATTTTGAGGTTCATGATCAACGTCAATTATCTTCTTGAAATACAACAGTCCAGAACATGCGTCACATAAGACATATAACGATTTGAAAATGAAGAGAAACAAGTAAATTTCGACTGGCAATATTAACCGTTCACGCAAGACCGCAAGTTGATATTCTCCTGAGCCATTTGACGGGAAACGCCATTAAAATCACCTGAGTATTTAAAATTTTGTTCAATCCGGTTCTGAGAATTTTAGATCAAATTAGGGCTACTGCAACAGACATAGTATCAACTGATAAGTATCCCTCCCGTTCCCATTTCCCCGAAGCTTTTCCTCTGACCTCACCCCATTATCACATGGAAGCAGCATAGACTATTAAGGCAAGAGAAGTCGATAATCGTTTTTTTGTATTCTCCAGCGGAGTATTTCCTCAAAAATACCACACCAACAAGACACCCCATGACAAGGGTCATCCTGACCCTTTATCACATATCCATTGTTTCATTTTGCCCCATGCCTGCAAAGTGCCTGCTGCATGGGCCTTCAGGGCAGGTTGATTCGCTGGCCTGTCAGCGGGAAAAACAGCATTACCCGTGATTGGGTCATGTTGCCCCATCCATCTTTGCTAAAAAATACAGCTAATTATTTGATTTTATACAATATTATTGTATGGCACGCGAGTTGCTTATTAGGAGGGTAACGTTGTTTGGATCCAAAGTGAATCAATGGAGCAGTACTTCAACTAATTCATTTAACAAAGGAAGGTAACATCATGGCTGTACGCGAACAAGTTTACGGATTTTTCATTCCCAGCGTAACTCTCATCGGTATTGGCGCTCACAAGGAAATTCCCGCAAAGATCAAAGCCCTGGGCGGCAGCAAACCTCTGGTCGTCACAGACAAAGGTATCACCGGCGCAGGCATCACCAAAAAAATCACCGACCTTCTGGCTGAAGCCGGCATGGATTTCGTTGTTTACGACGACACCATTCCGAACCCCACAGATAATAACGTCCATGCGGGCGTAGAAATTTACAAGAAAAACAAATGTGACAGCCTGATCACCTTGGGCGGCGGCAGCTCCCATGACTGCGGTAAAGGTGTAGGCCTGGTTATTGCTAATGGCGGCAAAATTCACGATTTCGAAGGCGTGGACAAATCCACCAAACCCATGCCTCCTTACGTTGCCGTGAACACCACAGCAGGTACCGCTTCTGAAATGACCCGTTTCTGCATCATCACCGATACCAGCCGCAAGGTAAAAATGGCTATCGTTGACTGGCGTGTAACCCCCGGTATCGCCCTTGATGATCCGCTGCTGATGATGGGTATGCCGCCTGCGCTGACCGCAGCCACCGGTATGGATGCTCTGACCCATGCGGTTGAGGCTTACGTTTCCACCATCGCTACCCCGATGACCGACTCCGCAGCGGAAAAAGCCATCGAGCTCATCGCCCAGCACCTGCGTCCCGCAGTGGCAAACGGCAGTGACATCGTTGCCCGTGAAGGTATGTGTTACGCCCAGTACCTGGCCGGTATGGCTTTCAACAACGCCAGCCTCGGTCACGTTCATGCAATGGCTCATCAGCTCGGCGGTTTCTACGACCTGCCCCATGGTGAGTGCAATGCCATCCTTCTCCCCCATGTTTCCAAATTCAACCTGATCGCCAAAATTGACCGTTTCGTCAAAATCGCCCAACTGATGGGTGAGAACGTTAATGGTCTTGCACCCCGCGATGCGGCTGAACTGGCTCTCGTTGCCATCAAGAAACTGTCCGCCGACGTCGGTATCCCGGACGGACTGATTGCCCTCGGCAAACGCTATGGCAAGGATGTGAAGGAAGAAGATATCGCAACCATGACAGGTAATGCTCAGAAAGACGCCTGTGGTTTCACCAATCCCCGTTGTCCGAAAGATGCTGACGTTGCAGCCATCTACAAAGCAGCACTGTAATTAAAAAAAACGGACATCTTTACATATTGGGGAGCGGGTGAGAGCCCGCTCCCCGATTCGCAGGGATTTAAACAGTAAAAGGGCAAATAAAGGCGGCGAGCAAGAATATGAACGTAATCAATTTAACATCATCATGTAACTCTGATTTCGTCAGACAGGTGGAAGAGGAGAGCGGCCAGCAGCTCAGCCTCTGTTATCAGTGCGGTAAATGCACGGCAGGATGTCCCTATACGACCGAATACGATATCCCGGTCAGCCAGATCATGCGCCTGACCCAGGCGGGACAGAAGGAGCTGGTTCTCAAGTCAAAATCACTCTGGCTCTGCGCCACCTGCGAATCCTGCACCGCCCGTTGTCCCAACAAAATCGACGTGGCCCGCATTATGGACGTACTGCGTCATATGGCACGCCGCGAAGGCTATGGCGGAGTAAAGACGGTAAAAACCTTCTGGGATTCTTTTCTGCATTCCGTCCAAAAGAATGGCCGGGTTTTTGAAGTGGGCCTGCTGGCAAATTACATATCCCATACAGGGAGATTCTGGACGGATATGGGCCTTGGTCCCAAGGTTCTGCCCAAGGGCAAGATTCATTTCAAGCCGTCAGCCATGCAGGGCAAGGAAGAGGTCTCTAAAATTTTTCGTCGCTATACAGAGGAGTCGTCAAAATGAGCGTTTCTTTAACTTACGCATACTATCCCGGCTGTTCTAGCACCGGGACATCCATAGAATATGACATGTCCAGCCGCGCCATCTGCGCCGCTCTTGACATTACACTGACCGATGTCCCCAACTGGAGCTGCTGCGGTTCCACCCCTGCTCATACTGTTGACCACACCCTGTCGTCCGCTCTTTCCGCCCGCAATCTGTGCCAGGTGGCCTCCATGGGTCTGACCGCGGCTGTGACCCCCTGTCCCAGCTGTCTGTCCAACCTGAAGACGGCACAACACCGCATGAAAAATGACAGTTTCCGGGAAAAGGTCAGCAAGCTGCTGGACAAACCGGCCGACATCACCGTTGAGACCAAATCGGTGCTGCAGATACTGGTGGAAGATTACGGTATCGAGAAAATCAAGGCAAAGGTGAAAAAGCCCCTGACGGGTCTCACCGTTGCCGCCTATTACGGTTGTATCATGAACCGGCCGGCCGAAATCATGAACTTTGACGACCGCGAACATCCCATGGCCATGGACAACATCATGACAGCCCTGGGGGCAACCGTTGTGCCGTTCCCGCTCAAGGTGGAGTGCTGCGGCGCATCATTCGGCATCCCGCGCAAGGATGTGGTCATGCGGCTTTCCGGCAAGCTGCTGGACACGGCTAAAGAAATGGGCGCCATGGCCCTGGTCACCGCCTGTCCCCTGTGCCAGATGAATCTGGACATGCGGCAGGAACAGATCAACAGCGCCAATGGCTCAAAGCATCATATGCCGATTTTCTACTTTACCCAGTTGATGGGATTGGCCTTCGGCCTTACGGAAAAAGAACTGGGCATTGACAAGCTCTGCGTGAATCCCCGCACAGTCATAGATGCCCTCGGCATGGAAGGTAATTCCAAGGAGAAGTCTCAATGAAAATCGGAGTTTTTGTCTGTCATTGCGGCAGCAATATCGAAGGTACAGTTGACACCGCAGCAGTAGCAGCGGCAGCCAGGGAATTTCCCGGCGTGGCCTTTGCGACCGATACCATGTACACCTGTTCCGAACCGGGACAGGAGGAAATCGTTAACGCCATTAAGGAGCATCAGCTCGATGGCGTGGTCGTAGCATCCTGTACGCCGCGCATGCACGAACAGACATTCCGCCGCACAGTGGAACGTGCCGGGCTGAACCGTTATCTCTTTGAGATGGCCAACATCCGCGAGCATGTTTCCTGGATCGGCAAAGATCGCGAAGCCAATACCAATAAGGCCACCGACCTGGTGCGCATGGCAGCCTCAAAACTGCTGCACAACCGGCCGCTTCTTTCCAAGCAGTTCGACATCAATAAACGCGTGCTGATCATCGGCGGCGGTGTAGCGGGAATCCAGGCGGCTCTGGACTGTGCGGAAGGCGGCCTTGAAGTGGTGCTGGTGGAAAAGACCACTACCATCGGCGGCAAGATGGCAAAACTTGACAAGACCTTTCCCACGGTTGACTGCTCCTGCTGTATCCTCGGTCCGCGCATGGTTGACGTGGCCCAGCATCCCAACATCACCCTGTATGCCTACTCGGAGATTGAAGAGGTCAGCGGTTATGTGGGCAACTTTGATGTGAAGGTGAAAAAGAAGGCCACCTATGTGGACTGGGATAAATGCACGGGCTGCGGCATCTGCATGACGAAATGCCCCAGTAAAAAGGCCACGGATTATTTTAACGAAGGGATCGGCAAGACCACGGCCATCAATATCCCTTTTCCCCAGGCCATCCCGAAAAAGGCCAAGATCGATGCCGATTTCTGCATGAAACTGCAGAAGGGCAAATGCGGCATCTGCGCCAAGGTCTGCCCGTCCGGATGCATTGACTTCACCCAGCAGGATGAATTTGTCACGGAGAAGGTCGGCGCAATCGTTGCGGCCACGGGTTTTGATCTGTTTGACTGGACCGTTTACGGCGAATATGGCGGCGGACGCTATCCGGATGTCATTACCTCCCTGCAGTATGAGCGCATGCTGTCAGCCTCCGGCCCCACCGGCGGCCATATCAAGCGCCCGTCGGACGGCAAGGAACCGAAAAACGTGGTTTTCATCCAGTGCGTGGGTTCCCGGGACAAATCCGTGGGCCGTCCGTACTGCACAGGTTTCTGCTGCATGTATACCGCCAAGCAGGCCATCCTGACCAAGGACCACCTGCCCGAGTCCCAGACCTATGTCTTTTATATGGATATCCGGGCTACGGGGAAAAATTACGACGAGTTCACCCGCCGGGCCATGGAAGAATACAATGCCAAATATATCAGAGGCCGGGTGTCCATGATCTATCCCAAGGGCGACAGTCTGCTGGTGCGCGGCGCCGACACCCTGATGGGAACGCAGGTTGAAGTGGATGCAGACCTGGTCGTGCTGGCCGTTGGCGCCGAGGCGGCAGCAGGTGCCGCGGGACTGGCGGAAAAACTGCGCATCTCCTACGACTCCTACGGCTTTTACATGGAAGGCCACCCGAAACTCAAACCGGTGGAAACAAACACCGCCGGCGTTTATCTGGCCGGATCCTGCCAGGGGCCGAAGGACATTCCCTCCTCGGTCGCTCAGGGCAGCGCCGCCGCATCCAAGGTGCTGGGGCTCTTCTCCAAGGATAAGCTGGCAAGCGACCCACAGGTTTCCGTGGTGGACATCAAACGCTGCATCGGTTGCGGCAAGTGCATGAAAACCTGCCCCTTCGGCGCCATCAAGGAGATTGACTTCCGTGGCATGAAAAAGGCCGAAGTCATTGAAACAGTATGTCAGGGCTGTGGTATCTGCACCTCAACCTGTCCCCAGGGAGCGGCCCAACTCCAGCATTTTACCGACAACCAGATTCTTTCGGAGGTTAACGCCCTATGCCAGTTTTAAAAGGTAAGGAGCTTCGTATTGTAGGTTTTCTCTGTAACTGGTGCTCCTACGGCGGCGCCGATACCGCGGGTGTGGGACGCTTTAATCAGCCCACCGACCTGCGCATTATCAGGGTTCCCTGTTCCGGCAGGATCGATCCCCTGTTTATCATGAAAACCCTGATGAACGGAGCAGACGGCGTGCTGGTCTCCGGTTGCCATCCCCGGGACTGCCACTATGCGGAGGGCAACTTTTATGCCCGCAGAAGGCTGGAGGTGCTGCACAGATTTCTGCCCATCCTCGGTTTTGAGCCGGGCAGATTTGAATATACCTGGGTCTCGGCATCAGAGGGCCAGCGATGGCAGCAGGTGGTGACCCGGTTCACAGAACAGATTCACAAACTCGGCCCGGCCCCGAAAATTGCCGGACCGGAGGCCTCGGCGACACTGAGGCAGATGGAAGCAGTCCTCTAAGCTCTGCGCCCCAAAGGAGAACCAGTGAAATATCAACAAGAACTAAAAGACAGCATCAGAAAGGCCCTGCCGGGTCTTGATGTGGTTATAGCCTGGAGCGCGGGATATGATCCCCTGCATGCCACCCCCCACTTCATCCGCCGGGAAGAAGATATCGACCGGCTTGAGATAGGACCGTTCAGCGTGCATAATCTGGCAACCTATCTCCCCGGACTGCGCGGCAAGAAGGTCGGTATTGTGGTCAAGGGCTGCGACAGCCGTTCCGTCATAGAACTGCTGCAGGAAAATCTGATCAACCGGGAAGACGTCACCATTTTCGGTTTCCCCTGTACAGGCGTGGTTGACCAGACAAAAATCCGTAAGGCCCTGGGTCATACCGGCAAGGTTGATTTTTGTCAGATAGCGTCCCAGACGGTTGTCATCGGTGCAGGCGGCGAGGAGCATAAACTGCGGTTGTCCAAGGTGCTGGCGGACAAGTGTTTTTCCTGCCAGTACCCCAATGCCCTGATCTCCGACCATTTTGTCGGGGAGAAAATAAGCCCCTCCGCTCAGACTGAAGGCGGCGACGACCTGGAGGCCTTTGAAAATATGCCTTTGCCCGAGCGCTTCGCCTTCTGGCAGAAGGAAATGGACCGCTGTATCCGTTGTTACGCCTGCCGCAACGCTTGCCCCATGTGCGTCTGCCGCGACCATTGCCTGGCCGAAAGCCGCGACCCGCACTGGTTGAGCCAGGAAGACAGTGTCCGGGACAAATGGATGTTTCAGCTGATCCATGCCTATCATCTGGCCGGACGATGCACCGAGTGTGGTGAATGTCAGCGGGCCTGTCCCATGGATATTCCGCTGCTCCTGCTGAAGAAAAAAATGAACAAGGAAATCAAAGAACTATTTCAATATGAGGCAGGAGTCGACCCTGAAGCTACTCCGCCCCTGCTCTCCTTCAAGATGGAAGAAGAGAATATCAAAGAGAGGGAATGGTAATGGCGAAGGTCCAATTCATTAAATCAGCGGATGTGAAGCCCTGGCTGGCGGAACTGGCAAAGGAACACAGGGTCTTTGCCCCGAGTTATGACGGCGAGGCATTGCTCTTCCGTCCCTTTGACCCGGAGCAGGAGATTGTCCTTGACCGTGCAGCCACCATGCCGCCCAAAAAGACGATCTTTCCCCAGAGTGAAAAGCTGGTTGATTTCACCTACAGCAAAGATCCGGAAAATCTGAGCAGGATCAAGATCGACGCCAAGGCAAATCTCCCCGAAGGGAGTACGGTGGTCTTCGGTAGTCGGCCCTGTGACGCCCGGGGCTTCACCATGTTTGACCGGGTCTATCTGTCCGATAAAAACCCAGATATCTACTATCAGGCCCGCAGGAAGAACACCCTGTTCATTACCCTGGCCTGCAGGACAATCGAAAACACCTGTTTCTGCAACTGGGTGGACAGCGACCCCTGTGATCCCACCGGCTCCGATGTGCTGGCCATTCCGGTGAACGACGGCTATCTGCTTGAGTCTGTCTCTGAGCAGGGCGAAAAACTGCTCAACTCAAAACTGCTGGCCGACGGATCATCCAGGAGAGCCGAAGCGGAAAAAATATGTCAGGAGATCGCCGGTTCCATCAACAACACGAAAGACCTGACCCTGGCTCCGGAAAAACTGCTGGCCGTCTTTGACAACATGGAATTCTGGGAAGAAGTATCGGCTAAATGTCTCAGCTGCGGAGCCTGCACCTACCTCTGTCCCTCCTGTTATTGCTTTAACATCACCGATGAAACCACCGGCATGAAGGGTAAAAGGCTCAGGTCTTGGGACAACTGTATGTCAGCCCAGTTCACCATGGAAGCAAGCGGTCACAATCCGCGCCCCACCAAGGCCCACCGGCTGAAAAATCGGGTTGGCCATAAGTTCAGCTACTATCCCACCATCCATGGGGGAGTGATATCCTGCTGCGGCTGCGGCAGGTGCATCAAAAGCTGCCCTGCCGGTATAGACATTCGCGAAATCGTGCTGAAGGCCATTGATTTTGTGCCCGCAGCGGTTGAGGAGTAAGACATGACCAAAAATATTTATCTGCCGGAAATGGCAACCATCCAGGAAGTCATCCGGGAAACCCATAATATCATGACCTTCAGGGTTACCTTAAACAACCCCGAAGCCATGAAAAATTTCTCCTTCAAGCCGGGTCAGGTGGGACAGGTCTCATCCTTCGGCACCGGCGAGGCCACCTTTGTTATCAATTCGCCGCCCACGCGCATGGATTATCTGCAGTTCAGCGTCATGCGCACCGGTGAAGTGACCAGCAAACTGCATTCTCTCAAGGCCGGCGATCAGATAGGCGTGCGCGCACCCCTTGGCAATTCGTTTCCCTATGAGGATATGAAGGGCAAGGATATTGTCTTTGTCGGCGGCGGCATCGGAATGGCGCCCCTGCGTACTCTGCTGCTGTACATGCTGGACAACCGGGGTGATTACGGCAAAATCACCCTGCTCTATGGGGCACGTTCCCCGGTTGACATGGCCTACAGTTATGAACTGCAGGACTGGTTGGGACGCGATGACCTGGATACGCACCTGACCATTGACGCCCCATACGAGGGATGGGAACACAAGGTGGGTCTCATTCCCAACGTGCTCCTCGATATAGCCCCAAGTTCGGAAAACAGCGTGGCCATCACCTGCGGCCCGCCGATCATGATCAAGTTTACCCTGCAGGCCTTGGAAAAGCTCGGCTTCAAGGATGAACAGATTGTCACCACCCTGGAAAAACGCATGAAATGCGGGGTGGGAATATGCGGCCGTTGCAATATAGGCACCAGCTATGTGTGCATGGACGGCCCCGTGTTCACCCGTGCTCAGCTCAGACAATTACCAAACGAACTGTAAGCTTCTCCCTGATCCACTCTTGTTTCTCCCTGTCGCCTCCGTACAATCAGAAGAAAGGGGAGTGGATCTCTCCTCCAGGCAGGCTGTCTGCACAAAGCAGACAGCCTGCTTCTTTTTTTCCGCATCGCCCGCCATTATTGCCAGTGGGGATCAAGCAATGTGAGACCCGGAGAGCAGACTCTTACAGGACGCGAGCATCAAGTGTCTTTTTAATGGTGATGAAATCGTTGATATTAGCCAGAAAGATGTCCACCAGAGCAGGATCAAAATGCCTGCCCCTTTCCTTGGAGAAATAGTCAAGAATTTTATTCATGTCAAAAGCCTTGCGGTAGACCCTGTCGTTACACAGTGCGTCAAAGACATCGGCAATAGCGGTAATCCGGGCAAATACATGGATATCGTTGCCTTTAAGCCCGGCAGGATAGCCGGTTCCGTCATATTTTTCATGGTGCTGGACGGCAATGATCGCTGCGGCCTTCATGATTTCCCGGCTCGAGGAGACCAGCATGTCATGGCCGATTTCAGCATGATTTTTCATGGTTGAAAATTCATCACTGCTCAGCGGGCCTGGATTGTTGAGGATATTGTCCGGGATGGCCACCTTGCCCACATCATGCATGGGCGCGGCCAGGCGCAGGATTTCAATATGGCTCGGGGGCAGTCCGCATTTTTCGCCAAGCAATCGACTGTACTCCGAAACCCTCTTGACGTGGAAACCGGTTTCCTGGGAGCGGGCCTCGGCGATCTCTCCCAGGGTATAAATAATCTCTTTCTGGGTATCCTCAATCTCTAAATTGAGGTGGGTATTATCAAAGGCGATATGCACATTGGTGCAGAAGATTTCGATCAACGACTTGTTGAGTTCGCTCAGTTCATTCCAGCCCTCGCAGTAGATAACGGTTTCCGCGCCGAACTGGCTTTTGAAGTAGCCGATATATCTGTCGGCATAGTAGAGACATCTTTTGCTGGAAATGGCCTCATGCAGATCGGCTAGAACATTTTCCGGTAATTCATCCTCCCTGGTTAGCTCCGTCAAGCCTTCAAACTTGCCGGTGGCCGCAAGAATGTCAAACTGCTTTGCCGATTTGGTCGCGGCAAAGCCCGATGTCTCAAAAACAATGGCATTGGGGTCCATGTGCAGGATGGAAACAAGCTGGGTGAGCACCCCGGAGGCGAGTTGCCGGAGAGAGCGCAACTCGAAAAGGTTGGCAGAGGCATCGATAATTCTCCGCAGTCCCCGGCGGTTTGCCTCGATGACCAAGATGTCCCGGTAGGTCCGCAGGGAGGAGACCATGACGGTAAAGAGTTTCTGTGAGGAAAGCTCGGTCTTCTCCTTGTAGTCGTTAATGTCGTACTCGACAATAACCTTTTCTTCCGGGGCCTGGCCAGGCTGGCCGGTTCTCAGGATGATACGGACAAAGATATTTTTCTGTACCTTGCGGACAAACTCGACAAAGGCCAGCCCGGAATCATTGCTTTCCATGACCACATCAAGCAGGATGACCGCCGTGTCGGGATGCTGGATGATCTGCGCCTTTGCCTCACCAGCGCTGTAGGCATGCAGAAACTGTAATCCCTTGCCGTCATAACGGAAATTTTTCAACACCAGTGTGGTGATGCTGTGCACCTCCCTGTCATCATCAACAATCAGGATTTTCCAGCGCCGGGCACAGGACTGCTGAGTAGCCGGGATTTCATCCTGTAGGGCAGCGGCATTGTCCGGTTCTTCGAAAAATATCAGGTCATCATTCATTTTATCGGCCATGGAAATGCTCCCAGGTGGTTTTTTACTGTTGCGGCAAGTCTATTGCAGAAATTGATGATACGTTGAAAAATTGTCGGCCATCATTGCACCAACGGGACAATGATGACAAAGGTGGTTCCTTTCCCCGGTTCACTCCGGCAGGTGATGGCGCCGTTAAGTTTCTGGGTGACAATGTTATAAATAATGTGCAGGCCAAGCCCGCTACCGCCCATTTTCCTGTTCGTGGTAAAAAAAGGCTCAAAGATGCGGGCCAGATCCTTTTCCGCAATGCCCTTGCCGTCATCGCTGTACTCGATCGAAAGAGTGCCCGGGGTTTGCGAAAAATGCAGCCGGATCCGGCCGGCAATATCTTCATCATAGGCATGGTTGATGGTATTGGTGATGAGGTTGGTCAGAATCTGGGAGAATGCGCCGGGATAGCTACGCAGGGAAATTCTCTCCTCGCAGATAACCTCGATCTCGTGTCTGGTATTTTTCAGGATCGGCCTGAGGCTCAGCAGTACCTCATCAATATATTCACGCAGGTTGAAGGTGCGTTTTACCTCCCCTGTCTGATCGATGGCAACCTGTTTGAAACTGCGAATCAACTCTCCGGCTCGATTAAGATTGGCCTGCAGCAATATGGTCGATTCCCGGCAGGTATCGAGATACTCCTCCAGCTCACTGCGCTTCATCTTCCCGCTGCGGTACAGCTTGAGCACCTCTGCAGTTTCCTTGTCAAGATGGGTGGCGGCGGTATAGGCGATGCCCACCGGGGTGTTGATTTCATGGGCCACACCGGCAACAAGCCCGCCCAGGGAGGCCATTTTTTCAGACTGGACCAACTGCGCCTGGGTTTTCTGCAGTTGATCCAGGGTATTTAACAGGTCGATATTTATGGAATTTAACTGGGCCGTGCGTTTCTGCACCCGTTCATCAAGGGTAGAGGTCAGTTCGCGTAACTGCTGTTCCGCCTTCTGCTTTTCATGCTGGATGCGCAGTTCGTCCGTGATATCCTTAAAAAGAACCACCGCGCCGATCACGGTGTCATCCTCTATAATCGGGGCGCTGATCAGGCGCACGGGAAAAGTCGAGCCGTCCTCCCTGGCAAAAACCTCGTGTTGACTCCGATGGGATTTGCCGTCTTTGAACGAGTGGTATATGGGGCAGAGCAACGGGTCGAACCGTGAGCCGTCTTCGCTAACCTGGCGAAAAAAAATACGATAGGGTAGGCCGAAAACCTCATCGCTGCGGTAACCGGTCAGTTTCTCTGCAGTGGTATTGACAAAGGTGATGCTGCCCTCCACATCCACCCCGAAGATGCCTTCAGCCACGGAGTTTAATATCAGCTCGTTCTGCCGGTTCAGCGCTGCCAGTTCAATTTCGGTAGCCTTCTGTTCCCTGATCTGCTCTTCCAGGGTCCGGGTCAGGGCGCGCAGTTCTCCTTCCACCCTTTTTCTTTTGCTGATATCCTGTTTGATAAAGGCGATCCAGCAGATACGGTCATTTTCATCGGTAATGGGCAGCACGGAAACCTGCTCGGTAAAAGGGGCGCCGTCCTTTGTGTAGCTGGTGATTTCGCCCTGCCATACATCGCCGCGGCTGATTGCCGCCAGCGCAAAGCCTTGCATGGATTGTTTGTCGTGCAGGTTGAAGTCGTCAAGATGTTGGCCGATGACATCTTCAGCCAGATGGCCGGTCATGGAGGTGAAAACGGTGTTAACATACTCGATGATCCCACCGGTGTCGGTGATAATAAGGGTGTTGGGACTGTATCTGACCAGATATGCCAACCGGCCAAGCAACTTCTGCGGCGGCTGCCTGGGCTGCCCCTCTCTGTTGTCCGTCTCGTGTCTCATCATCGCACAATTGTCATTCCTGCCTCGCCTTTGTTCCGATTTGTTCCGCCTGCCTTTATACAATTTTTTTCTCGAGTTAACACATGTTTTTTCACAAATTCTAAAAATAACGAACTGATAAAGTATTTCCACAGACTGCTGGTTACAGATTTTCCAACATCTCTGCCAATGGGGAAAAAGAATATACTTCTTGAAATTCGCAGAAACAGGGACAGGGATAATCCACCTTAATTGATGACCCCTTTTGGACATGGCACAATTACGGATTGACAAGTCCGTTCATTAACATGCAAGCTAATAAGATGTAACCATTGGTTTTTCATAGCGGGGGAGATGATGATTGACAGAATTTTCCAGGAATTTTCCAGGAAATCAGGATTACCTCCTGGTTCCGTGGTCCTGGTCGGGGAAGAGAAAGAGCAGTCGAGCACTATACATTTTGTCAGATATTCTGAAAATGAATGCATCGAACGGGAGTATCCGCAGGTCAATGATCTGCCCGATGATGCCGGTCCCGGGACAGTCACCTGGATTCATATCAACGGCATCCATCATCCTAAGATCATTGAGGAACTCGGCATAAAATTCGATTTCCACTCCCTGGTGCTGGAAGATATTGTCAACACCGGTCATCGTGCCAAATTTGACGACTGGGATGATTACCTGTTTTTGATTGTCAAATCTCTTATCTATGATGAGCAGACAACCCTTGTCATGCCGGCTCATGTCAGCATCATCTGTTCGGCTAATATTGTATTTTCCTTTCAGGAATCAGGCCCGGATCTGTTCATGTCTGTCAGGGAGAGGATCATAACCGGTAAAGGCAGAGTCAGAAAAAAGAAGGCGGATTATCTGGTCTATACCCTGCTCGACACCATTGTTGACGGCTATTTTTTCATGTTGGAAAAAATCGGCGACAGAATCGAATATCTGGAGGATGCCATCCTGGAAAATAATACCCATGAAGCCTTTCATCGGATTCATGAACTAAAGCGGGAGATGACCGTTATCCGCAAATCCATCTGGCCGGTGCGGGATCTCATCAGCCGTCTGGAAAAAAATGAATGGCTGGTTGCCGACAACACCAGATATTATCTGCGGGATGTCTACGATCATGTCATCCAGTCCATCGATATTGTCGAAACATTCCGCGACATGCTCTCCAACCTCCATGAAATGACGCTTTCCTTCAACAGCAATAAGATGAACGAAATCATGAAGGTGCTGACCATGATTGCCACCATCTTTATCCCCCTGACTTTCATCGCCGGGGTGTATGGCATGAATTTCAAATACATGCCGGAACTGGAATGGCACTGGGGTTATTTTGCCGTGCTCTCCTTCATGTTCCTGATCGGTTCTTTGATGGGATATTATTTCAAAGTGAAAAAGTGGTTTTAGATTTCAAGGAGCCAGGAGCCGAAATTCAGAAACAAGAATAATGGTGTTTTTTTGCTTTTCTTCATCACTACTGTCTCCTGAATTCTGACTTCTTTGGGAAACATTTTGCTGCATTTCAATATTTGACCACATGTCAGAGTGTTGGGGTATAAAACAATGACGCAGAAAATATACATAGCCAGCGGCGAACCGGGCAGCGGCAAGTCTCTTGTGGTGCTGGGCATGATGGATCTCTTTGCCAGAAGCGGTCATAAGGTCGGTTGTTTCAAGCCGCTCATTGCCTCAGGGGACCAGGTTGATCCTGACCTGCGCTTTATCTTGGAGCGCTATAGTTCCGATGTGCCCTATGAATCCATGTACGGCTGTACGGCGGCCAGCGCCAGGGAGCTGATCAACTCCGGCAAATACAACGAACTGCTCAAAGCCATTCTGGACAAATTCAAGGCCCTTGAAAACAGGTGCAACCAGATTCTCTGCATAGGTACGGATTTCAGAAATATCTCCCCGGCCATGGAGTTCGATTTCAACACAGACATTGCCAATAATCTCGGCTGTCTTGTCATGTTTGTCGTCAACGGCCGCTGCACCGACCCCCAGGAAGCGGTTGACAGGTCGGCAACCATCATCGAATCGCTGCGTGAGCGCAACTGTGACATTCTTGCCGTGGTGGTCAACAGGGTTGCATCCGCCATGATGGGTGAGGTGACCAAAAAGCTCGATGAAACGCTGGCGGGCAAGGTGCCCTTTTATGTGGTGCCGGAGAGTTCCATCCTGGCAAAGCCCACGGTGGGCAACATTGCCGAGGCCCTGGGTGCCGTCCCCCTTAATGCGGAAAATGAGTGGATGCACCGGCAGATCAGCAACTACAAGGTTGCGGCCATGGAGTTGCCCCATTTTCTCGAATACATTGAAAAGGACAGCCTGATCATTGTCCCCGGCGACCGCTCCGACATCATTCTCGGCAGCCTGCTCTCCTATCCGGCCAAAACCTACCCGCAGATCGCCGCTCTGCTGCTCACCGGCGGGCTCGAACCTGCTCCCCAGGTCAGCAAGCTTATTGAGGGACTTGACCGTTTCCCCGTGCCCATTCTCAGTGTAAAAACCGACACTTTCACCACGGCCATGAATGTCAATGCCTTGAGCGGTACATTTACCGCCGGCGATCAGCGGAAAATCGCCGCCGGACTTGGTCTGATGGAGGCGGCGGTGGATCTGGTCTCCCTGGAAAAACGTATCGCCATGCCCAGGGTCACCAAGGTCACGCCGCTCATGTTTGAGCATGACCTGCTGCAGCGGGCAAAGGAGAAACGCTGCCGCATCGTTCTACCGGAGGGCAATGATGAACGTATCCTGCGGGCCGCGGAAATCATCCTCCTGCGCGGGGTGGCAGACCTTGCGCTGCTGGGCAACATCCAGGAGGTCAAGGGCAGGATCAACGCCCTGGGGCTCCGTCTTGAGGCGGCACAGATCATTGACCCGGCCAGTTCGGAGTTGCGGGAGGAATTCGCCGCCAAGTACTATGAGTTGCGCAAGCATAAGGGCATTTCCCAGCAGATGGCCCAGGATACCATCACTGATGTGAGCTATTTCGGCACCATGATGGTCCATTGCCGCTATGCCGATGGCATGGTGTCCGGCGCGGCGCACACCACCCAGCATACCATCCGCCCGGCCTTTGAAATCATCCGCACCAAACCCGGCTGCTCCATCGTCTCCAGTGTCTTTTTGATGTGCCTGGCCGACCGGGTGCTGGTTTTTGGAGACTGCGCGGTCAATCCGGACCCCAATCCCCAGCAGCTGGCCGACATTGCCATCAGCTCGGCGGAAACGGCCCTGATGTTCGGCATTGAGCCGCTCATTGCCATGATGTCCTATTCCACCGGCGAGTCCGGCAAGGGGGTGGATGTGGACAAGGTACGGGAAGCAGCGGCAATCGCCAGAAAGCAGCGGCCCGATCTCAAACTCGAAGGTCCCATCCAGTATGATGCCGCCATTGATCCGGGAGTGGCCAAATCCAAGATGCCGAATAGTGAGGTGGCAGGCAAGGCCACGGTTTTCATCTTTCCTGATCTTAATACCGGCAACAACACCTACAAGGCGGTGCAGCGTGCCGCCAACGCGGTGGCCATCGGGCCTGTTCTCCAGGGGCTCAACAAACCGGTCAATGATCTCAGTCGGGGATGCACCGTGGCTGATATCGTCAACACCATTGCCATCACCGCTATCCAGACCCGGTCAGGAGATAAGGAGTCTTGAAGGTCCTTGTGCTTAATTCCGGCAGTTCTTCCATCAAATATCAGCTTTTTGATATGAACAGCCTGGCGGTTCTTGCCTCGGGCATGGTTGAACGGATCGGCGAAGCCCAGGGACATATCGTCCATAAGGTTATGGGCCCCGACCGTGACGACGAGCAAACCCTCAGGAGATCCCAGCCGGTGGCTGATCACCGCCATGGTTTTGAACTGATGGGGCAGATTCTCTCGGAAACCGGGGCTATCCGCCATACTTCCGAACTTGCCGCCATGGGACACCGGGTGGTGCATGGCGGCGAGAAATTTCAGGCGCCGGTCATCATCACGGAAGAGGTCATGGAAACGATCCGCGGTCTGGTGCCCCTGGCGCCTCTGCACAACCCGGCCAACCTGACCGGCATCCAGGTGGCCAGGGAGTATGCCCCGGAGATCAGGCAGGTGGCGGTCTTTGATACGGCGTTCCATCAGACCATTCCCGAACATGCCTACCTCTATGCCCTGCCCAGGAGTATGTATGAAAAACTGCAGGTGCGGCGCTACGGCTTTCACGGCACCTCCCATTTCTTCGTGGCCAAGGAGGCGGCGGTCCATCTGGGCAGGGATTTTAGCGACACCAACCTCATCACCCTGCATCTGGGCAACGGCGCCAGCATTGCCGCCATAAAAAACGGCAGGTGTGTCGACACCTCCATGGGCATGACCCCGCTTGCGGGGTTGATCATGGGCACCCGCTGCGGTGATCTTGATCCGGCCATTATCTTTTATCTGGCCCGGGAGACTGCCATGGGGCTCCAGGAGCTTGATGCCCTGCTCAATCAGGAAAGCGGGCTGAAAGGGATCTGCGGCGACAACGACATGCGGCGCATCAGCGAACGTGCCGCCCAGGGCGACGTTCATGCAGGACTGGCCCTGGACATGTTCTGCTATCGCATCAGAAAATATATCGGCTCCTACCTGGCTGTGCTGGGCCGGGTTGACGCCCTGGTTTTCACCGGGGGAATCGGCGAAAACGCCGCCATTGTCAGAGAGAAGGTCTGCTCCGGCCTTGCCGCTCTGGGCATGGACATTGACAGGGGAAAAAACCTGGCAGCGACAAAAGGGGTGCGGGAGCTGCAACAGGATGACGGTCCCGTCAAGGTGCTTGTCATCCCCACCAACGAAGAGCTTGAAATAGCCCGCCAGACCATTGACGTGCTTTTGCGCCTGGAAACTTGTGATTGAAAATACCATCAGGGAGAAACGTGCATGATAAAAACAAAAAGTAAGCCGTGTGATTTCGTCATATTCGGGGCCATGGGGGATTTATGCCGGCGCAAGCTCATCACCTCCCTGTATCATATGGAACGGGTGGGACTCATCGATGCGGCCACCAGGATTATCGGTGTGGCCCGTCGCGATGAAACCACCGAGTCCTTTATTGTCAAAATGAGAGAGAGTCTGGACCGGTTTCTCAAATGGAATTTTGATGAGGCTGTCTGGCAACGCCTGTCTGCCAGGCTGACCTATGTCCATATTGATATGGCAAAACCTGAAGATTACCGGAAACTGTGCGGTGTTGTCGATCAGCAGAACAGGGTGATGACCAATTATTTCGCCGTCCCTCCGGACATTTACGGCGACATCTGCACCGGACTGCAGAGTGCCGGACTGGTCAATGCCGAAACCAGGGTGGTGTTGGAGAAACCCATCGGCCACGACCTGGCATCCGCCCAGGTGATCAATGACGAGGTGGCCAGGGTTTTTGCCGAACAGCAGATTTACCGCATCGACCACTACCTGGGCAAGGAAACGGTGCTCAATCTGCTGGCCCTGCGTTTTGCCAATTCCATCTTCACCACCAACTGGGACCACAACACCATTGATCATGTGCAGATCACCGTGGCGGAAGAGGTGGGAATCGAGGGGCGCTGGGGCTATTTTGACCAGGCGGGCCAGCTGCGCGACATGGTGCAGAACCATCTTCTGCAGATCCTTACCCTGATCGCCATGGAACCGCCCGTCAACTTGGAAAGCGACAGCATACGCAATGAAAAGCTGAAGGTGCTCAAGGCCCTGCGACCCATCACCCATGATAATGTCGATGAAAAAACAGTGCGCGGCCAGTATGCCGCCGGATATTTAAAAGGCGGTGCCGTGCCGGGCTACAACGAGGAAGACGATGCCCATACCGGAAGCCAAACCGAGACCTTTGTCGCCATCCGGGTTGATATCGATAACTGGCGCTGGGCTGATGTGCCGTTTTATCTGCGCACCGGCAAAAGGATGCCCACCAAGGTTTCCGAGGTGGTGATCAATTTCAAGCAGCTTCCCCATAATATTTTCCGGGACAGTTATAAGAAACTGCCGCCCAATAAGCTGATCATCCGGCTGCAGCCCCACGAAGGGGTGGAGATCATGATGCTGAACAAGGTGCCTGGTATTGACGAATCGTTGAAACTGCAGCAGACCAGGCTCGACCTGAGCTTTTCCGAGGCCTTTAAGATCGATCGGGTGGCCGATGCCTATGAACGGTTGTTGCTTGAGGCCATGCGCGGCAATCAGGCCCTGTTCATCCGTCGGGATGAGGTGGAACAGGCCTGGACCTGGGTTGATTCCATCCAGGATGCCTGGCAGTCCCTTAATGAACCGCCCAAGTCCTATCCGGCCGGCACCTGGGGACCGGTGGCGGCAGTGGCCCTGCTGGCCAAAGACGGCCGGGACTGGGAGGAATAGCCGTCATGCAGGAGTATCAGGTTCATTTCCAGGGATTTCATGATAGGCCAAGCCTTGCCGTAGGCCTTGCAAGAGATATTGCTTCGTTTCTCCATGGGGTCATGGCAAAAAAAGGTTTCGCCAGCCTGGTTGTCTCCGGCGGCTCGACCCCGGTGCCGTTGTTTCAGACCCTGTCCCAGGAAAATATTCCCTGGCAGAAGGTGCTCGTCACCCTGGCCGATGAACGCTGGGTTGATCCGTCAGACAATGACAGCAATGAAAAACTGGTGCGGCGGCATCTGCTGCAGAACAGGGCGGCGGCGGCTAAATTTATCGGGCTCAAAACCGGTGATGATACGGCGCTGGCAGGGGAGAAGAGTTGCGAAAAAAGGCTTCTTTCCATACCTGGGCCTTTTGATGTGCTGGTGCTGGGCATGGGTGATGACGGTCATACCGCTTCGCTTTTCCCGGGTGCGGCAAATCTGCCCGGGGCAACAGACATGGATTCCGGCAGGCTCTGCATGGCCATGAGCCCGCTTAACGCAATCCATGACCGCATGACCATGACCCTGCCGGCATTGATTGATTCCAGCAAGATTATTCTGCTGATCACCGGCAAGGGGAAACTGCAGATTTTTGAAAAGGCCCTGGCAGCTAAACCCCTGTCAGCGGCTGTGCTGAACGAGATGCCCATCAGACATGTGCTGGCACGGGCCAAGTCGCCGGTGTCAGTATGCTGGGCGCCATAATGAAGGAGCAAAGGATGAACAAAGTTGTTCGTGAAGTCACTGACAGAATAAGCAAACGAAGCAAAAAGAGCAGGGAAGGCTACCTGCGGCGGGTAGACGAGGCAAGAAACAACAGACCGCAGCGCCATTTTCTGCCATGCAGCAACCTGGCCCACGGACTGGCGGTTTGCAGCAGCAGCGAAAACAATATCCTGCGCAACAGTGATGCCCCTAATATCGCCATCATAACCGCTTATAACGATATGCTTTCAGCCCATAAGACCTATGAGACCTACCCGCAGCTGCTGAAAGACAGTGTGGCCGGGGCAGGGGGGGTGGCCCAGGTCGCCGGTGCCGTGCCGGCTATGTGCGACGGCATCACCCAGGGTGAAGCGGGCATGGATCTGAGCCTTATCAGCAGGGATGTCATTGCCCTGTCCGTTGTCATCGCCCTGTCGCACAATCTCTTTGACGGCGCACTGTTGCTCGGCATATGCGACAAGATCATGCCCGGACTGCTGATGGGTGGCCTGCAGTTCGGCCATCTGCCCATGATTCTGGTACCGGGTGGCCCCATGCCCACGGGCATTGCCAACCGGGAGAAGAACAGGGCCCGCGAACGTTTCGCCGGAGGAGAAATAGGCCGGGAGGAAATGCTTGAGGTGGAGTGTCGTTCTTACCATACCACCGGGACCTGTACCTTTTACGGCACCGCCAACAGCAACCAGCTGCTGGCCGAGGTGATGGGCCTGCATCTGCCCGGAGCCTCCTTTGTCAATCCCGGCACCCCATTGCGGGAGGCCTTTAACAAGGAGGCGGCAAAACAGGTCGTCGGACTGACTTCGCTGGGCAACCAGTACACCCCCATTGCCCATGTGATCAACGAAAAGGCCATTGTCAACGCCATCGTCGCCCTGCTCGCCACCGGTGGCTCCACCAATCAGACCATGCATATTGTGGCCATTGCCCGGGCCGCCGGGGTCAGAATCAACTGGGATGATTTTTCCGATCTTTCCGAGGTCGTGCCTCTGCTGACCAGGATATACCCCAACGGTCCGGAGGACATCAATGGTTTTCAGGCTGCCGGGGGCATGGCCGTGCTGATCGGTGAGCTGCTTGAGGGCGGATATCTGCACGATGATGTGGTCACCGTGGCCGGCCAGGGACTTGCACGCTACACCAGAGCCCCGGAACTGCACGGCGACTCTCTCACCTATCAGCAGGAGAGGGCACAATCATCAAATGTTGAGGTGATCGCTCCTCTTTCCAGTCCTTTTGAGGCAAGCGGCGGTTTGAAGGTGGTTGCCGGCAATCTCGGCCGGGCCGTCATCAAGACGGCACCCCTTGCCGACGGAGCCAAGACGGTGGTTGAGGCGCCGGCCAAGGTTTTTGATGATCAAGCGGAACTGGAAAAAGCCTTCCACGCCGGTGAACTTGACCGGGACATGGTGGCGGTGGTCCGTTTCCAGGGTCCCCAGGCCATCGGCATGCCGGAACTGCATAAATTGATAACTCCCCTGGGCGTCCTGATGAACCGCGGCTATAAGGTTGCCCTGGTTACGGACGGCAGATTGTCCGGCGCCTCCGGCAAGGTGCCTGCGGCAATCCATGTGACACCGGAGGCCTTTTGCGGAGGCTTGCTGGCCAAGGTGCGGGACGGGGATATGATCCGTATCGATGCCGGCAAAGGTGTTCTCGACTTGCAGGTGAGCCGGGAAGAACTGGAGAAACGTGATTATGCCGACGCCCATCTTGAGCCCCACAGAAGCGGGGTAGGTCGCCAGATATTTGCCGCCCTGCGCCGGGATATGATGGGAGCAGAAGAAGGGGCCAGTTCACTCTTTACTTACGTTCAGGAGAGATGCCATGTCTCCTTTGAAAAGCAGTAATGAGAATAATCTTAAAAATAAAACAGACGGAAGAACAACCATGTCACCTATGAGAAAATGGAAGATGGATCCGGCCGAGGTTCTGAGCATGGGGCCGGTGGTACCTGTGATGGTTATAGAAAAACTGTCCCATGCCGTTCCTCTGGCAAAAGCGCTCGTTGCAGGCGGCATCCGGGTACTGGAAATCACCTTGCGCACGCCTGCAGCCCTTGACGCCATCAGGGCCATCTGCCGCGAGGTGCCGCAGGCCGTGGTGGGTGCAGGGACGGTGGTCACCCCCCATGACCTGCGGGCGGTTGAACAGGCTGGGGCGGTCTTTGCCATCAGTCCCGGTTTAACGCCGGAACTGCTCGAGGCTGCCAACCGGGGCGCCATTGCCCTGATACCAGGCATCTCCACCATCTCGGAACTGATGACCGGGATGGCAAGGGGGTTTGAGCACTTCAAGTTTTTCCCTGCCGAAGCAGCCGGCGGGATCTCCTATCTCAAATCCATCGCCGGCCCTTTCCCCCATATCACCTTTTGCCCGACCGGGGGCATATCCAAAGACAATTACAGAAAATATCTCGACTTAAAGAACGTGGCCTGCGTGGGCGGGTCATGGGTTGCTCCGGCCGATGCCATAGAACAGGAAGACTGGGCCCGTATCACCACCCTGGCTTCCGATGCGGTGCGGAATAGCCGTACGCAATGATATGGGAAAATTGACGGATTCGTAAAAACTGATGATTGACCACAGAGTGCACAGAGCCAACAGAGCTAACTAACTGAATAAAAAATATTTCTCTGTGATCTTCGTGTGCTCTGTGGTGAAAATAGACTTTTTACGAAGCTATCAAAATTTTATGGGCAATCTTTCTCTTTTACATTTTCCGTGTTATAAGTAGAAATGGTAATGTTTGGCAAATACGGCTTATCGTATTAACCTATAAAGAAAAATTTTACATAGATCATTTCTATAATATAGAGGAGAAGGACCATGGGGGATCGAATGCAGATTGACTGCCGGGGACTCAAATGTCCGCAACCGGTGCTCAAGGCCAAAGATGCATTGGAGCAGATGGGGGCCGGTGAGATTGAGGTCACGGTGGATAATGAGGCATCCAGAAGCAATGTCGAACGTTTTGCCAAAAGCCAGGGGTGCAAGGTAACGGTAACGGAAGAAGGCGGCAATTATCTCATCATCATCAAAAAGACAGGTGATGCTCAACCTGTGAGCGGAGCTGCAGACCCTGCAAGTTTCACCTGCGAACCGGTGCAGACGGAGCTTGTCCATGTCATTCCCTCCAATACCATGGGTCGGGGCAATGACGAACTGGGCAAGGTGCTGATGCGGGCCTATATCAAGACCATGAAAGATGTTTCTCCCCTGCCGCGCAAACTGCTGTTTTACAACACCGGGGTAATGCTTACCGCCACAGAATCCGATATTGTGCAACCGCTTAAAGATCTTGAAGCCAAAGGCGTGGAGATTTTCTCCTGCGGCACCTGTCTCGATTTTTTGGGTCTGAAGGATAAACTGCTGGTCGGCAAGCCCACCAATATGTATGAGATCATGCAGAGTATGGCCAGTGCCACCAAGGTTGTCAGCTCCTATTAACGCAAAGAAATGTCCGCCAAACCCGCTCCCATCTATGCCGACAACGCGGCAACCTCTTTTCCCAAACCCCGCGAGGTGATTGACACTGTTTCCTCGGTGCTCGGCAGCATGTCACTGAGTCCGGGACGTTCGGCCCATCAGTACTCCCTGGAGTGCAGCCGGCTTATCTTCGATACCCGGGAGGCGCTGGCCGATTTTTTCAACTGCCCGGACTCCAGCCGCATTGCTTTCACCTGTAATGTGACCGAGGCCCTCAATGTGGGCATCTTCGGTCTCCTGGGGAGGGTACTGCACCCCGGCGATCATGTCATCACCACGGCCCTTGAACATAACTCGGTGATGCGGCCCTTGCGCTATCTGGAAAAAACATCAGGCATCAGCATCTCCATCCTGCCGGTTTCCGGGGACGGCGAAGTGATGGTGAGCGAACTGCCCCGCCTCATGCGAGACAACACCCGCTTGATCGTGGCCAATCATGTCTCCAATGTCACAGGAGCGGTGGCTGATATCGAGGCGATCGGCAGAAACAAGGGCAATGCCGTCTTCATGGTGGATGCCGCCCAGTCCGCCGGGGTCTTTCCCATTGATGTGGTCAGCATGAACATTGATATGCTGGCCTTTACCGGCCATAAATCCCTGCTCGGTCCCACCGGCAGCGGAGGATTTTATCTCCGCCAGGGGTTGAGCCTGCGGCCATTGAAAATGGGCGGAACGGGCAGCAATTCAGAGACCGAGATCCAACCTGATTTCATGCCGGACTGCCATGAGGCGGGCACCCCCAACACCCTGGGCATTGCCGGCCTTGGGGCAGGCGTGGGCTTTGTCAACAGAACCGGTCTAGCCGCCATACGTGAGCATGAACAGAGGTTATGCCGTCTCTTTCTTGAGAGTGTGGGACAAATAAAAGAAATACTCGTTTTTGGCCCGGCAGCGGACAGGGAACGAGCAGCCGTTATTTCACTCAGGGTCAAGGGGAAAAGCGAGTCCGAGGTGGCGCAAAGCCTTGACCGCGACTTTCACATCATGGTAAGGGCTGGTCTGCATTGCGCTCCTGGAGCACACCGGACCATGGGAACTTTTGCCGACGGGACGGTGCGTTTTTCCTTCGGTTTTTTCAACACCGAGGCGGATGTGACGGCATGTCTCACGGCCCTGGAGATAATCAGCAAAAATTAATCACTATGTGGTCACCTATTCAGCAAACACCGACCTGTGTGGTCATCCTTTTTTCCATCCATTTCGTGCTGAAGGCCGAAAAGTTTCTCAAGAGAAACGGGATCAGCCATGATGTCATCCCGGTCCCAAGAGAGATCAGTTCGGACTGCGGCATGGCTGTCGAGTTTTCCTGTCTGGAAAAAGAGAGGGTTTTAGAATTACTTGCATCTGCCGACCTGCGCATCGCCGGTCTGTATCGCAGAGACGGCAAAAATTCCTTTAAGCCCATCTCTGCCGAGCAGATAACAGCCAATGTTGTCAATTAACGCGTAAAAAGCCTGATTAGACCCACGGAAATTGTAGTAGGGGCGGTTCGCGAACCGCCCCTACACTGCCCCTTGCTCTCTGTGGTAAACCCACATTATTCCGAGTCCATCAATTATCCCTGTTTCAGGGTGATCAGGGAAGGGTCATAGTCCGCCGGTGCCTCAAAACCCAGAAGATTGCAGAGGGTGGCGGCAATATTGCTTAAACCGGCCTTTTCCACCCCGGCAAGAGAAAAACCGTTTTTGCCGGAAAAGTCTTTAATGATAAAGGGGACCGGATTTATCGTATGGGCAACCATGGGAGAACGGACGCCTTTTTTTTCGGTCCACATGCAGTCGGCATTGCCGTGGTCCGCCGTGATAACCATCACGCCCTGCTCCTGCCTGACTGCCTTGAGTAGCCGTCCCAGGCACATGTCCACCGTTGCCACGGCAATGCGAATGGCGCTGGGAATGCCGGTGTGACCCACCATGTCGCCGTTGGCATAGTTGAGGCGGATAAATTTGTATCTGCCGCTATGGATGGCCTCTATCACCTGATCGGTTATTTCCGCGGCCTTCATCCAGGGGCGCAGGTCAAAGGCGATTCTGTCGGAGAGGATTTCCACATATTTTTCCAGCTTTTCATCGATGTAACCTGAGTTGTTGCCGTTCCAGAAGTAGGTTACATGGCCGAATTTCTGGGTCTCGGAAATGGCAAAGGAGGTAATGCCGCTAGCGCACAGGTACTCACCCAGGGTGCGGTCAATGGCCGGAGGCTCCACCAGATAATTCTTGGGAATCCCCGCATCACCGTCATACTGCATCATGCCTGCATAGAAAACATGGGGGACCCGTTTGCGGTCAAACTCGGCAAAATCATTTTCATCAAATGCCCGCGAGATCTCAATGGCCCGGTCCCCTCTGAAATTAAACAGCACCACCGCATCACCGTCTTCAATAGTGCCCACCGGTTTGCCGTTTTCCTGCACCACGAAACTCTCCATGTACTGATCGGTGATATCCGGATCTTCGGCGTAATAGGTGCGGATTGCCTCGGTTGCCGAAGCAAAGGCACGGCCCTCGCCCAGTACATGGGCTTGCCAGCCCCGTTCCACCACACTCCAGTCCGCCTGATAGCGGTCCATGGTGGTCACCATACGGCCGCCGCCAGAGGCAATCCGGTAATCCCGGCCCTCCCGGGACAGATCGGCAAGTTTCTGTTCCAGGGGCTCAAAATAGGAGAGGCCACTCTTTTCACCTACATCACGGCCGTCCAGCAGGCCATGCACCCTTACCCGCCTGATGTTTTCCGCGGCCGCCCGATCAAGAAGAGCATACAGATGATCAATGTGGCTGTGCACGTTGCCGTCGGAAACCATGCCGAGCAAATGCAGGGTACCACCCTTTGAGGTACGGTTGAGTATCTCTTTCCAGGCCTTGCCTTGAAAAATGAAACCAGACCTGATTGCCTCATTGACCAGCATGGCGCCCTGGGAAAAGATCCTGCCGGCCCCCAGGGCATTATGGCCGACTTCCGAGTTGCCCATATCGTCATCGGAAGGCATGCCCACCGCCGTACCGTGGGCCTTCAGTTCGGTGTATAAGGGTTCTTTTTTCAATGCATCGAGCTGCGGGGTGTAGGCCATATAAATGCCGTTGCTCTCATTTTCCGGGCCGATGCCCATGCCGTCCATTACCACCGTGACAACAGGTCCGGGGAAATCAGCATAGCCGGCATATCTGTTCAACTTCATATTGCTCATGGGTTCCTCCTTGATGAGCAGTTAATCTGAAAAAATCGTTATCCAGATCCGCGTTCCAAAGGAGCGGGCCATGCCCGCGATCCAGCAAACCGAAATCGTATTCCAGAAAGGATAATCACCGATGCTTCATACCAAACCCATCCGTAACGGATTGGCTATTATAAATCGGGCCACGCCCGGTAAGTCTTCTTCCTACCGTAATCCGTGGTCGTTGTATGCCGGCTCATCAAGTATTGCGGGCATGGCCGGCTCGACAAACGGCTGGATAGATACAAAAAATTTTCAATCTTAATTATGTTCGGGATTCCCTCATGCTATACCACATTAACCCTGCTTACGGCAACATCGTCAAACACCTATTGTCAGGATTTTCCGGCCATGCTGAAAGACGGAAGGAGGGAAGAGATGCCGGCGGATTTTGATGATTTCGGCATAGAACAAGCGGCGGTCCGCAGCGTGGACATAGCCAATCATGGGCAAGAGCAGGGGAGACAGGTGGCCGGCTGAGTCTGTGATAATCCGCCTCAGGAATCCGGTGACCGGCTCTGCCCATAATCAAGCGCGCTTCTCACGATCTCGCCCAGATTCCTTTTGATAATCGGCTTCATGATAAATTCCCGGATACCGATGGACTTGGCCCGCGGTTCATCGATGATTTCACTGAAGCCTGTACAGAGGATAATCGGCAGTTCCGGCCGCAGGGCCATGATCCTCAGGGCCAATTCATCACCGTTCATGATGGGCATGGCCATATCCGTGATGACCATGTCATATTTTTCAGGATGATCTGAAAATTCACGCAGGGCGTCCATACTGTTCTGCATGACGGCAACCGAGTAGCCCAGACTTTCAAGCATCTGTTTTTCCATCAGGGCGATGGTCTCCTCATCGTCGACCACCATAATTTTTTCGCTGCCGCGGGGAATGGGTTTCTGAGCTTTTTTATCATAAATAGCCGCATGGGTCACCCTGGGCAGATAAATGTTAAAGGTTGTCCCTTTGCCCACCTCGCTTTGGGTGATAATGCGGCCGCCCATGCTCTTGACAATGCCGTGCACTACGGAAAGCCCGAGGCCTGTTCCTTCCCCCTTTTTTTTGGTGGTGAAATAGGGGTCAAATATTTTATCGATGGTTGTCCGGTCCATGCCGATACCGGTATCGCTGACCGAAAATTGCACATAATTTCCTGGTGACAGCTGCATGTCAAGCACTCTGGGATCGTTTGCCGGTATGTTGATATTGCCGAGGGTGACCGTTAAAATGCCGTCGGTCTTTAACATGGCATGGTAGGCGTTGGTGCAGAGGTTCATGACAATCTGATGAATTTGTGAGGCATCGGCAAGAACCAGCCCGCAATTGGGATCGAGCTGCTTATGGATCTGGATAGTGGAGGGAATGGAGGCCCGCAATAATTTCAGGGCCTCTTTCACCACCAGCTGAATCTGGACCGGCTTGCGGTCCTCTTCGGTCTGCCTGCTGAAGGCCAGGATCTGCTGGACCAGTTCCTTTGCCCGTTTTGCTGCACGGATGACATGGTTGAGATTCTCTGCCTGGGGGCTATACAGAGGCATTTCATCCCGCACCATGTCGGCATAACCGAGGATGGGGGTGAGGATATTATTGAAGTCGTGGGCGATGCCGCCGGCCAGGGTGCCGATGGCCTCCATCTTCTGGGACTGGCGCAGCAGATTGGCCAACTCCGTCTTCTCAGCCTTGATCTCCTTTTTATGGATAATACCCCACGCCTCATTCATCAGCAGGGTCAACTGTTGCATGTCCGATTCATCGTAAGGGGTTTCCTTGTTGCCGACGCCGGCGATAACGACGATTCTGTCATCCACGATAACAGGCACGACCATATGACGACCGATGGGGAAATGGCCTGCAGGATACCCCTCCTGGGAGGGCGTGTTGCATTCGTTATTATGAATCACCGCCCGGCGCTGACGGATACAGTCCGCCCAGATGCCGGCTGATTCAACCTGGTACTGATGCTGTTTTTTTGTCTTGCATATTTTCAGGACATCAATGCTCCACAGATGGATGATGATGGTTTGACTGTCTTCATCATAAAAATGCAGGTAGCCGGCTTTGCTGCCGGTCATTTTTACCGCTGATTCCATGGCATAGTTGGCCAGGGTATTTTTTGAGGCGTCATCCATCTGACTTAATTGAAACAAGGTCTTCAGGCGTTCCTCATTGAATTTCAGGGTTGCCTCCGTGCTCTTCTTTTCAGAGATATCCTGTATGATACCTACCATGCGGAGAGCTTTGCCTGCCTCGTCGCGGACAATTTCCGCCTCCTCATGTATGGTTCGCACACTGCGGTCTTCAAGAACAATACGGTGTTCCAGGCTGTAAGAGTCCTTGCCGGCCAGGGCTTTTTTCACGGAATCCTTCACAAAATCAAGATCCTCGGGGTGAACCCTTTTCAGAAACTCATCATAGGTGGGCTGAAATTCATTTGGTTTGACACCCAGTATGCGGTAAATTCCATCCGACCACCAGATGGTATGGGCGATGATGTCCCAGTCCCAGTTGCCGAATTTGGCAACTTCCTGGGATTTTTCCATGCTGTTGCGGATTTTTTCCAGCTCGCGGGTTCGCTGGGCAACCCTCTCTTCAAGTTCGATATGGGTTCTTTCAAGTTCCCCATGAACACGGACGCATTCATCAGAGGCATTCTGCAGCATGTTATTCAACCTTCTGATAAACATGTATCGGCAGAAGAGCAGCAGGAAAACGGCGACAATGAACAGGATTGTCATGCACAGCATGACGCGTTGGGCATTCCAGAAGGGTTTCGGCTTACCGTACCACTTGGTATAAATGAAACCGTAAAGCGGCTTACTGACAAAATCAGCCAGGGCAGCATCGAGTTTCAGCAGCAGTTCCCGGTGATCCTTTATGACGCCCAATCCCCGGCTTACCTCAAGAACCGGAAGGCCAATCGCTTTGATATGATCTTCGATATTGGAGTTGCGCAGCAACTGCACCACCGGGGCTTCCGGACTGATGAACGCGTCCGCCTGGCCGCTGAGCAGGGCCACCAGCGCCTCCTGCATGGTCGGATAGATGACGAGATCAACGTCGTCTTTCTTTTCCATGAAAAAGCGGGCCTTGCTCGTACTGACCACAGCCACCTTTTTTTCAATCAAATCATCAAGAGAATCGATATCCGAGGTTTTCGCGCTGATAAAAATACGGATGGCGAATTTTTCATAAGGGGAGCTGAAGTCAAAGACATCCTTTCCTTCCCCGGGAATGTCCACATTGGGAACAACCTTTACCTCGCCTGAGCGTGCCGCTTCAATCAGCTGGGGCCAGTTGTCGTATACTTTATAGTTGAGCTGCAGGCCGGCGGCATTACCCACGGAATCCATCAGATCAATGGCAAAGCCTGCGGGCTTGCCGTTTTCATCGGTGATATATTGAGGGGGGCAACACCTGAGGACACCGACGTCGATTCTTTCCGGCGTATCGGGTTGTGAACAGACAGGGGAAAAGAGCAGGAATATGGAGAGGATGACGAAGAAAAGACAATTGAGATACGTTTTATTCATCACCAGCGAGCCCCTTCACCTTAAGATATTCGTCATTTTCTTTAACTAATTATTTATAGAATGAAATTCAACAAATACAAACAAATATTAGACAATAATTATGAGAAAAAATAGAGCGCGTGGCGCGGCTCTTTTTTTTTATTTTATAATTGTTTGCCTCCAGAATAGTAAGCGATATAAAATACTGACAAAAAGATGAGGCAACATTATGGGCGGACTGGATGTTGAAGAAATGCTGCAGACCATTGAAACTGAGTGCCGCTATACCAAAGGAATTACCGGGGTAGCGACAATACGGCCCCAGGTGCTGGAGGCCATGGGGCGGGTTCCCCGGGAGCAGTTCGTGCCGAACTTCTACAAATCCATGGCTTATGAAAACATGCCACTGCCCATAGGACATGGACAGACAATTTCCCAACCCTTCATCGTTCCCCCACCCCTGAAGCAGCAACTCAAAAATGGCGGCAGACTTGTCATCCCCATAGGACATCCGGCAATGACCCAGCAATTGATGGTGCTGGAAAAGGATAAAAGAGGTAAATTTACAAGCAGTGATGTGTTGTCCGTGGTTTTTGTGCCGCTAACAGGCAGCGGTAGGGGCACACCTCGGACAGATGACAAGTTCGCTGAACCAGACTAATATGATAAGGAGAAGACGATGAAGGGACCATTACAGATCACCTTTCGTAATATGGATTCCTCGCAGGCGCTCGAGACGGAAATCCGTAAGCGGATTGATAAACTGACAAAAGCCTATGAGCAGATCATCAGCTGCAGGGTTGTGGTGGAGGCCCCTCCCCAGCATAGTAGAAAAGGGGGATTGTTCAAGGTCAATATCGACATCACCTGCCCGGAAGGGAAGGTGGCGGTGAACCGTGAACCTCCGGTACAGGACCGCTCCCATGAGGATGTTTATGTGGCCCTGCGTGATGCGGTCAATGCAGCAACCAGACAGCTTGAGCAGTATAACCGGCGCCGGCAGGGTCTGGTCAAGACCCATGGGGAGATACCCCGGGGAAGGATTACCCATCTCTTCCCATTGGAGAATTACGGGCTCATCACCACCGTTGATAACCGGGAGATCTATTTTCATCGAAATAGTGTTTTGAATGCTGATTTTGACGCCTTGACCATCGGTACCATGGTCAGTTTTCATGAAGAGGAAGGCGATCAGGGTCCGCGGGCCAGCACCGTCAAAATAGACTGATTGCCGCCAAGTGAATTTCTTTTCGATTAAAGTTCAATGCTATGCCGGTTATTGCGGCGAAGAGACGCCGCGCCGTTTTTTCCTGCATGACCGGCAGATTGAGGTGGTGGAGGTCATTGACCGCTGGCTGGCCCCGGATCACCGCTATTTCAAATTGCGGGGGAACGACGGGGCGCTCTACATCATCCGTAACGACGTGGCCCACGGCGTCTGGCAACTGACCATGTACATCAGCGGGCAGAATGATATGTTGTCTAAAACGGCAACATCTGAACAACTGCATCAGCATCAGGGGGAGACAAACTGACGGTAACTGCTGTTTTATACCATTAACATCCGAAACATCCGACAAGAGTGAAAAAGAAGTTGGGTCCTTTCAAACTGGCATTGCATCCATGGGGAATACCACAATGGCTTTGGGCGTTTGCCCTGGTTTTTCTGTTCGGGCTGGTTCTCTGGGCAGGGCTTTTGGCGGTCACCTGGATGCCGGGTTCCTCTTTCATCGGCCAATTGCCGCCGCTGACCGCTGACGAGCGGTTTTCCGCCCGCATGCTGCAAAAGCATACCGTGGTTCTCAGCCAGGACATCGGCCCCCGCAACATCTGGCGACCAGACTCCATGAGCAGCACGGTGCAGTATCTGGAAAAGGTGCTGCATGATCTTGGCTATACCGTGCAACAGCAGAAATTTGAATCCTATGGCGTGCCGACGGTCAACCTGGAAGTTGAGATCCCCGGCAAGCTGCAGGCCGGAGAGATTATCGTAATCGGCGCCCATTACGACACTGTTGAGGGCAGCCCGGGGGCAAACGACAATGGCTCCGGCGTGGCAGCCCTGCTGGAAATCGCCCGTCTGCTGATCCATACCCAGCCGCAGCGCACCATCCGTCTGGTATTTTTCGCCAACGAGGAACCGCCGTTTTACTACTCATGGGACATGGGCAGCCGTCATTATGCCCATCGGTCTCACAATATGGGAGAAAAGATCGTGGCCATGCTTTCCCTGGAGACAATCGGCTGTTATAAGTTTGACCCCGGCAGTCAGCTCTACCCCTTTCCTTTTTCCCTTTTTTATCCGAATACCGCTGATTTTATCGCCTTTGTCGGCAACTACCAGTCACATCAGCTCGTTCGTCGTCTGATTGCGGTGTTCCGTAGTCAGACTCTTTTGCCCTCGGAAGGAATTGCCGCACCGGGTTTTATTACCGGCATCGGCTGGTCGGATCACTGGTCTTTCTGGAAGGAGGGCTATCCTGCCCTGATGGTGACTGATACCGCTTTTTTCCGCGCAAAAGAGTATCACACCCCTGAGGATACGGCGGAAAAACTTGACTATGGACGCATGGCCCGGCTGGTAAACGGTTTGACTGCAACAATCAGGGTGCTTGCCCGATAAATCCCAGGGAGCGGCATCAGCCATAAAAATGTCGCCTTCCCATTTTCGGTGATGTCACCATATCATTGACACGGAGTAGGGTAGGCCAGCAGTTCAGTAAACGTCCACCGATGATTCGTCACACCTGCTGCCATAGCCGGGGTCTTGGGCCGGAAGATCCGATCCTTACCGCGGCTGAGCGTTTCGT
>JAHIVT010000052.1 GCA_018816555.1 Pseudomonadota bacterium | reverse complement strand
ACGATACCGATGGAACCGACAATGAAGGCGCCGATGATCGGCTTGACATAGATATTGATGGGAAGGGCGGCGAACTTATCCCTGATCCAGTAGAAAATCCGGATATGCAGCACGGCCACAATACCCACCACAACGCCCATCAGGATGTAAAGGGGGATCTCCACCGGGGCATTTATAAGCTGATAATCAGGCACGGGAAATGCCGGAGTTTCACCATACGTGGCCCGGGAAACGACGGTGGCCATGGCCGAGGAGATAACCAGGGCGGAAAATGAGGACATCTCGTAGGTGCCGAGCAGGACAATTTCCGAGGCAAAAAAAACACCGGCAATGGGGGCGTTGAACATGGCGGCAATACCCCCTGCACAACCCGCGGCGATGTAGACTTTCATACGATTGCCGGACACCCGGAAGAACTGGCCGACCTGGGAACCGATGGCGCCGCCCACCATGGCGATGGGACCCTCCACCCCTGCGGAACCGCCGGTGCCGATGGTGAGTGAGGTGGAAACGGTTTTGAGCAGGATGGTGCGAAATTTTATTTTTCCACCCTGCAGGTTCACCTTGCGCAGGAATTTGGTAAAGCCGTAGCCATTCACCTCACCGGGGTAAAAATAGCTCAGCGGGATAAGCAGCACCATGCCGAACATGGGGATCAGGGGCAGAAGCAGCAGACGCAGACCCCCATCTCCGATCAGCAGTTCGTGCCCGGTCTGGAAAATATAATGGTGAACGAGTTCTTCGGTAGACCTGAAAAGTATATTGGCAAACCCTGCCGCAAGTCCGATGGCAGAGGCAATAATTACCATCAGGGCGTTTTCGCCCGGAAATAATTTTTTTATACGCTTCATTACTGTTTTTGCGGGATTACACAGCCTAACAAATCCGCCTGTTTTAAAAAATAATCATCGGTCATGCCCGCTAAAAAATCGCAGACTATGGCGGCAGGTGGGGTATCGCCTACATACTCGGGATCCATCTTAGTGATAAATTCGGAGAAAAAAGTGCTTTTTTTCTGGGGTGAATGTACATCATCCAGGTAGGCGTGAAAGAGGCGACGATAACATATTTTTATTTTTTCTACGTCCTTTTTTATGACAGGATTCAAATAAATCCGTTCATAATTGAATTCTTTCAAAGCACGCAAGGCCTCGGAAATTTCCGGGCTGAAGGCAATTGCATCCTGCTCGCTGTTTTTCAACAGATCGGTGACCAGATTATGGACAATCGTGCCGTTGGTCTCGCCCAGGGCAGCACGGCAATCCGCCGGGATATCGTTGCGGCAGATCAAGCTCAGTTCAATGGCGTCTTCAATATCACGGCCGATATAACTGATCGTATCGGCAAAACGGACGACGCAGCCCTCAAGGGTCATGGGCACAAGCGCGGCGGCAGGGTTGCCCGCCTTGAGGCGCATTTTATCGTCAAATTCGGCAAAGGAAACATGGCGCTGCGGCCGCAAACTGCGGTCATGCACCTCCCCGTCGTGGCAGAGAATGCCGTCAAGGGTCTGCAGGGTGAGATTGACCCCCTTGCCTTTTCGCTCGATATGTTCCAGGAACCGGACACTCTGCAGATTATGCTGAAAAGGGTGCAGACCATGTTCCCGGCAAAGCACATCAAGGATCTTTTCACCGTCATGACCGAATGGCGGATGACCGATATCATGGCCCAAGGCAATGGATTCGATGAGATCCTCGTTCAACGAGAGCACTCGGCCAATGGTTCTGGCGATTTTCGAGACCAGCTGCACATGGAGGACCCGATGGGTGATATGGTCATTTCTGACCATGTAGAAGACCTGGGTTTTGTCGATATATCTGGTATAGGCACGGGAATGCAGGATGCGGTCCGTGTCAACTGCAAAGGCCGGCCGGTGACCCTCAAGATGCTCCTGACGGCGGCGGACTGCATCCCTGCTCTTTGCCGCATAAGGACCGAGATACTGCTCCTCCTTTGCCGCCAGTCTGGTTTTAATTTCTATGAGAAAGGGATCCTGTTTCATCTGTTTATCCAAAACTGCCTGCACCATTTATTATTTTATTTTTCCTGCTCATTGGTTGAGAAGATACACTTCTTATCCTATTTTTTTCAACAGTCAACCGATAATCCTTGCGGAATCAGCAGAACTTGGCCCCTCTGATGATTTTCACAAAAAAAACACTGACCATCCTCTTAAAAATATTGTAAAATTCTAACGAATTCATTCAACTGAATATTTCTGGAAAAATTTTCACATTACGGAGAACTGTTATGACTGTCAGCACAGCAGAGTTTAACAAGGCACTTGAAATAGGCCGCCCGCCCAATATCGTCAAATTATTCCCCAATTCACGCGGACTGCTCGTCAGCGGCAAGGTGATTGATCGCGCCTTGACCCTGAAGGGCAAGGCCATGACCATGGCTGCCAACGGCCGTAATTATTTTATCATCCGCGGCGCCCTGATGGCCGCACAAAAAGCCAATGCCGCCATCATTATTGAAATTGCCCGCTCCGAAGGCGGGGCAAAGGCCTACTGCCCGACAAACTACTGGAACATGGCCCGCCAGGTCGATCAGGTGTGCAATGAACTGAATATCACCATTCCGGTGGCCATCCACGCCGACCATTACGGCATCAAAAGCGAAAAGGACATTCCCTTTGCCAGGGTGGAGATCCCCACCATCTTTGAGGCCGGCATCACCTCCATTGCCATTGATGCCTCCCATATGCCGGATGACAAGAATCTGCTGGCCAATCTGGAACTCAATCAATTCATTCCCGACTGGGCAGGCCTGGAGACCGAGGTGGGCGAAATCAAAGGCAGCGAGGGGCTCTCCTCCCCGGCCGAGGCCCTTTTCCTCATCCAGGGGCTCAATGCCCATAATATCTTTCCCAACTGGATCGCCTTGAATAACGGCACCACCCATGGCCTTGAAGCAAGCAGCCAGGGCATTCAGGTGGATCTCACCGCGGCAATCCACCAGGCCTTGACCCCCTATAAGACATCCGGCGCCCAGCACGGCACCTCCGGTAACAGTTCGGACCGGCTGCGGGAAATCGCCCAGAAAACCAACACCACCAAGGCAAATGTCGCCACTGCCCTGCAGATGATTTCCTGGGGCGTTGAGGTCAACGACTATGGTAATGCCATGCTTGATAGTGAAGGCAACCTGGTCAAGGTCAAAAACGAAGGTGTCACCGAAGAGATGTGGCAGGCAATGGTGGATTATGCCAAGGAAAAAGGCTGGAAGGCCGGGGGGTATAAAAGCCTGAATCTCCCCTTTGACAACAAACTCCTCGGCCAGCCGACGGCAATCCGTGAGCGGATGAGCAAAAGGGTTGAGGATTTTGTCTACAACATGCTGGTCAATGTCTTTAACGCTCAGGATACGGCGGATCTGGCCATTGAGGCCATCCTGCAGAACGGCTCCTTTGATCTGGGAGCAAAGGCCGAACGCATTGAAGACCCTGCCGACTGGACCCATGAAAAAATACTGGCCAGGTCTACCACACTTGATACCGATAAAGGCCCGAAGGGGGATTTTGACGATTAAGGGACTCGGAAAATGTTAATTTACCTGGATCGCGCCCGGATTTTGGTCAGATTTGGTTGCGCCGATTGAGCAAAACCGCAGGCGTAGCTGTGCTCCGGCGAGGATTTTGCGATTGAGGCACGGCCAAAGATGGCCTGAAGACGGGATGCGTTATGGTATTTTGGCATTTTCCGAGTCCCTAAGATCTTATCCACATAATAATAAAGGGGAACAGGCAGGCTGCACGCCGCCGTTCCCCTTTACTCTGCAAAACGTTTCTCCCATCAGGAGAATATGCACATCAGGCTTTTTTCAGGACATTACCCATATCTTTTACCTTATCAACCTCTTCCTTGAGAGCGGTCACCTCTTTTACCCCAGGGACACTTTCTTCGGCCTCTTTCAAGCCTCTTTTAAAGGAAGAGATTCCCTTGCCGAGTCCGGCACCGATCTCCGGCAGTTTCTTGCCGCCGAAAACGAGAAAGGCTATACCCAGAATGACAATAAGTTCCGGCGTTCCCAGTCCAAACATTGCTAACCTCCTTGCTGACTATTATGCACATCAACTCTCAAGAGGATCATATTCCCCAAAAGAGGTCATTCAAACCCAAATCAACTATCCTTATCCTTGTCGGCCTCGTCCAGCTTTTTCTTGTCCTCTTCTTCCTTGGTGGCATTCTTGAAGTTTTTGATGCCTTTGCCGATGCCTGAGCCAATTTCCGGCAGCTTGCCTGCCCCGAAAATGATTACTATGATAACCAGAATGATGATCAATTCCGGCATGCCGAGTCCAAACATAACGAATCTCTCCTGTTAATTGCAAGTACAAATTACCATAAACTTACTACATAACCCAAAGAATCACAGACCGCAAAGAAAAAAAATCAGACCTTCCCAGTCAATATACGAGTCATCTCATTGACCTTGGCGATGATCTGTCTCTCATCAAGATCCGTCAAATGCCTGTCACGCATAACGACCTTGCCGTTGATCAGCGAATGGACAACGTCACTGCCCTTGGCCGCATAAACCAGATGGGAGGCAATATTGTACATGGGGGTAAGATGGGGTTTGTCGAGATCAAGAACAATCATATCCGCCTTCTTGCCCGGCTCCAGGCTGCCGATATCCTGCTGGGCGCCAAGCACCCCGGCCCCACCCATGGTGGCCATATGTAGGGTTTCCCGGGCCGTCATCACCGTGGGGTCAAGACGATGCACCTTGTGCAGCTTGGCCGTCATATCCATTTCAGCAAAGAGATCAACATTGTTGTTGCTGGCGCTGCCGTCCGTGCCGAGCCCCACCGTCACGCCGGCAGCCAGCAACTCCGGCACCGGGGCGACCCCGGAAGCAAGTTTCATGTTGCTTTCCGGACAATGGGCCACCTTCACCTGCCGCTCACTTAGCAGGGCGATCTCCTCGGCTGAAAGTATGACGCAGTGATCGGCAATGACGCGCTCATCAAGCAGTCCCAAGGCCTCAAGATGGTTTACCGGGGTTTTCCCGTAGCGCTGCCGCACTGTTTCCACCTCGTCCACAGTCTCCGAGAGGTGGATGACGTAAGGGCAGTCATGGGCCACGGCCTTTTCCTTCAGTGCCACCAGCAGGTCAGGCGCGCAGGTGTAAACGGAATGCGGATCCATGGTGACCTTGACCAGGGGATGGTCCTGGTAACGCTGCACCATCTCCTCCACATAGGCATAGCCTGCGGCAAGCTCACCGTAATTGGGTGAGGGAAAATCATAGAGCACCTCGCCGATCCAGGCACGCATGCCGCACCTGTCCGCGGCCCGGGCCACATCATCGGCAAAAAGATACATGTCACAGAAACTGGTGGTCCCTGATTTGATCATCTCCACCATGGAAAGCAGCGAGGCCTGATAGACCATCTCGCCGGTGAGTCTCCCCTCCACCGGGAAGATATGCTCCTGCAGCCAGGTCATGAGAGGCAGGTCATCGGCCAACCCGCGCATGCAGGACATGGCGGCGTGGGTGTGCACATTGACCAGCCCCGGCATGATCAGCGCCTTGGGCAGGGCAAGGGTTTCCGCGGCCTGATAGTGTCGCTGCAGTTCCCTGGCCGGTCCCACGGCAGCAATGGTCGCACCGCAAACCGCCACCGCTCCATCGTTGATAATGGTATTATTGCTGTCCATGGTCACCACGGTACCAAGGAGCAGCACGTCACATCTGTTATTGTTTCCCTGAGTCATCTCGCTGTTATCCGCTGTAAAACTTTATCATCCACCGGGGGGGCGGTGCACGTAGCCGCTGGCATCGCCCGTAACTTCATCTGTCAATTATCTTATATCGGAAATCATGCTGCCGAATCCCCTGTCAAAGACCCCTCAAAACCGCCATCACCAGTTGCACGAAATCCCCTTCCGCTTGAGCGGCCTGTTCCAGAATCTCTTCAATGCGTATGGGTTGGAAATTATCCGGATCGTTGACATTGGATACCATGGAGATACCGAGCACCTGTAAACCAGCATGCACCGCCACAATCACCTCCGGTACAGTGGACATGCCCACCGCATCCGCCCCGCACATGCGAAGAAACCGTGTTTCAGCAGGCGTCTCCAGGCTCGGGCCGGGGATGGCCACATAGGTGCCGGCCACCACATTGGCGATGTTGTGTTTTCTGGCGCATTCAATAGTCAAATCGATCAGATCAGGGTCATAAATCTGTGAGCAGTCAGGGAACCGCGGCCCCCAGTCATCCACGTTCGAACCCCGCAACGGGTTATCAGGGATAAAATTAAGATGATCGCTGATGATCATCAGCGTACCCGGCGCATAGGCGGGATTGAGGCCGCCCGAGGCATTGGAAACCAATAAAAAGCGGGCACCCAGCAGGGAAAGCACCCTGACCGGAAAAGTAAGCTCCCGGGCGGAATAACCTTCATAGTAATGAAAACGGCCCTGCAGCGCGGCTACCCGCTTGTTGCCCAGAATACCGAAAATCAGATTGCCGGCATGACTGGTAACCGTGGATCTGGGGAAATTCGGTATCATTTCATAGGGCAGACAGAGGGCATTTTCTATTTTTTCCGCAATGCCGCCCAGACCAGTGCCGAGCACCAGGATAATCTCGGGTTTTTCACCGCAACGGTCCTGTAGAAAGGCGACCGTCTCCTCCACCTTATCCTTGAAATCATCCGCAGCTTGCTTCACTGATCTACCGTACAATCTTGCTGAATTTTGAACCCTCGATGGTCAGATTATACATCAAGCCCTTATTGCTGAAGACAAAGCCGACAATGGGATCTTTGATATCAATGGTATTGATGTCTTCTCCCACCCCCCATTTAACCAGCGCCACCGAACCGTCCACCCCTGCCTTCCAGCCATCACTCCTGCGAAAGCCCTCCAGGGCTTTTGGGGTTAAAAAAACCACCACAACGGATTTGGACTGGGCCCCCAGCTGAAAACCGATGGAGGAGGCGGCTGTATTATAATACTCCACCGTCTTACCGCCTACACGCAGTGCCCCTTCCCCATACTCACCGCCAACGCCGATCCCCGCCTTGATGACGCTTGGGAAAACCAGCACTCCGGTTGCCTTTTGCAGGAATTCATCACCGCCGGCTATCTCTTGCGTAAAGCGCTTCAAAGTGCCGTTCACCCCGATATTGATCTCTTCGGCTGAGGCGGCAAGGGCCGGGCCGGGACCACTGAAAACAATAACAGTCAATAACAGGAAAAACAGCATGACGATGGCGGAAAAACTCTTTTGACCGATTTTCATACTTCCTCTCCTTTTCAAAAAACCTCTTAATTAAACTGCGCAGTCTGATGCAGCGGAACGGCAGGACCATCCCAGCAAAGCGGCAGAGAAACGGTAAAGATTGTACCTTCATCAGGCTTGCTGACAAAGGAGATGCTTCCCCCATGTTTTTTCTCCACAATCTGTTTGCAGGAAAGAAGCCCCAGGCCGTTTCCCGTGGCCTTTGTGGTAAAATGGGCATCAAATATCTTATCCGCCACTGTTTCAGCAATCCCTCGGCCATGATCTTGCACCTCAATGGAAATGCGATCGCCGGAGACAGAGGCGCTCAGCTCGATTTGAGCGCCGGGACTGCTTGCCTGGGCGGCATTGATAAGCAGATTGAGCAGCACCAGGCGGATCTGCAGTTTTGAAAAATAGAACTCAGGCAAATCATCCGCCAGTTTGACAATAATGTTCTTATCCTGCAGAACAGGATGGGTGACAAAATCAGCTTCCCGCATCTCGTGGATCAACGCAGGCAGGGAGTTGCGCGCAAAACCTTCAGGCACAACAAGATTTTTCACGCTGGCAAGGGCCTGCTCAACCAGGGCGGTGATATGATTGCGGGCCATCTTCATGTAGCGGACATATTTATCCTGGCTTGATCCCTTTTCCACCGGGAAATTATCAAGAAAAAGGAAAAGGGAAAGAAGGTTTTTCATGTCATGCACCAGGATGTTGATCTGCTCAAACTCCCGGACAATTACCTCGTTATCCTCCCTGAGGCGGCGACTGAGAATCTTCATGATCGGAAGCAGCGCCTGGGGATTGTTGGCCAGGAATCCCTTGAAAAGCTTGGCCGGCACCTTGAGCAGCAGACTTTGCTCACTGGCTTTCACAGTGGCGGAACGGGGTTTTTCCTCAATAATGGCCATTTCCCCCACGTAATCAACCGGGACAATTTCAGACAGAATTCTTTTGTCCTTGCAAACCGACAATTTACCCTGCAGCAGCACAAAAAAATCCTCACCCGCTGTTCCCTCGCAGAGCAGAATTTCTCCGGGTTGACAATGAACCTCATCAATGCTGAACGCAAAAGCCTGAAGATCAGCAATTGAAAAAGAAGAAAAAAGATCAATCTGCTGCAGTACCTGGATGCGGTTCTCCCCTTTCATAATGACAACTGCCCTTATCCTTGCAGCAAATCAGACATCTTCTGCCTGTTCATTTTGCCGATTTGAGCCACGGCAAAGGTTCCGGCTTTTTCAAGGGACTTAATGCGGGAAAAATTAATGGATTCTTCGGCAAAATCAACATCTGCTATCTGCGACTGGGCTGATGCAACATTTACCTGGGTGAGCGACAGATTATTGATGGTTACGGTTAACTGGTTCTGGGTCGAACCGAGTTCACTGCGCATGGAATTGATGCCCGCCAAGGCCGAATCGGTTACTGAAAGGGCCTGCTGGGCACCTTCAGAACTCAGCACATTAATGTCGGCAAGATTGCCGTAGGCATTGCCGAAAACGGCGGGAGATGCATTACCGATAATCATTTCCACCGTCTCGCCGCTGGAGGCGTCTACCTGAAATGATTTGTTGCTGAACTCACCGGAAAGAAGTTTCTGCCCATTGTAGGAAGCATTGCCGGAAATGTCACTGAGTTCGGCCAGAGACTTGTTTATATCAGATTGGAGGGACTGCCTGGTCTGGTAGGTCTGGGAATCATTGGCTGCCTGCAGAGCTTTATCCCTTATGGACATAATGATTTCAGCGGAATTCCCCAAAACTCCCTCCGCCACCTGGGCAATGGCTATGGCGTCGGTGGCGTTACGCATTGACTGGCCAAGTCCGCGAACCTGGCTTTCAAGAGAAGTGGCAATGCTCAGGCCGGCGGCATCATCTGCGGCTTTTGTTATACTCTTCCCTGAAGACATCCTGTCCAGGGATTCGGAAAGAGATTTCTGGCTGTTTTTCAAGTACAATAAAGCGTGGTTAAAGCTGACATCATTTAATCTGAAAGCCATCTTATCACCTCCACACAGAATTAAAAAAAATAATAATGATGGCTATTATACTCTTGAGACTGCAGTGAAACAAGCAGAACCGAACCGGTTGATAAAAAGGAAGGAATGAGGATTTATCAGAGAAAAGACAGGCTACTCTTGGCAAATACATGAGCCGTATTCAGCAAATATCCAGTTACACGCAGAAACAGTGCTGACTCTTTGATTTTATGAATGGTCGGGACGAGAGGATTTGAACCTCCGACCCTAGCGTCCCGAACGCTAAAAACATATATTAACTAAACAGAATCATTAGTTTATTTTGCATAAATTTTGACTAACATTGTTGCATTAGCCGGTTATTTTCATCATGTTATTTGCCCCAGCGGAACCAACAAAACGATTTTGACAGCAAGTTTATTGATTACCACATTTTCCATGATAACGGAATCATTTGTTTTTGTCACCGGATCATTTCCACACCTTGACAGTCGATATGTAAACCGGCAGATTGTTTGATTTTTTGAGATGATTGATGTGGCAATCTTATAGGCTAAACGACCCTAATCACCTGCCCGCTGTGCATCGACTGCTAAACTTGGCAAAAGTTGCACAGCTAGAATCTATACAAAAAACGGATTCGTGATGCGGGTCAGGTGAATTTAATGATTCGGCGCTTTTTGCCGTTAATTATTGAAGATTTATAGAGCTATCTTAAATCGGTTATGCTTTCTTGCTGCGTCTGATTCTGGATCCTACGAGACCAGCTAAACCAGTTCCAAAAAGGAGCATTGTTGCTGGTACTGGAACAGGAGCACTAGTTCCATTGACAACAACGTTATCAATGCGAGACTCATACCAATTAGTGCCAGACCAATTTGATGTATCCATCGAAATGAACAAACCATCAGCGTTTGAAATAACATCTGTAAAGCTTGCTGACCCTCCTCCGGCAATAGACCACGCGGTAGCGTCGTTAAAGTCTACTGCTTTTGAATTCCATACACCAACCGCCCCCAAAACATTTGAACTCTGATACCATGTATCTGAGCCATGTATCATGATATATGTTGAGATCACTGTGTTGGAACCGTGATCGTAGACGAACTCGTCCCAAATCATACTATCCAGATAGCTGAGGTCTCCCGAGAGGCCTGGAGCTTGTGCCAATAAGCTTCCACCAGCTACCGTATCTGTTGCATACATAAATGCATTATCCACCCCGTTATCATATAGTATTAGGGCCCCGCCGAATGGTGCAAATGGTGCCCATCCTTGAAGAGTTCCATCCTCAAAATCTGATGAGAGAATCACATCCGCATTCGCCATCGCAGCCATACCAAGCATCATCCCCCCTACTGCCAATCCTGCTAAAAGTTTCTTCTTCATTTCTTCTCCTTTTTGAATTAATGATTTTACTGTACTAATCAGCACAAAAGCTGCAACCCTCCACAATACTTGCGGCAATCTTCTTCATTTCCATCTCTCCATAGGTTCAATTATATTTATTATTTTTTTTTCTGAGTAGTAGCCGGAAATTCATGCAGCAATTTTTATACCCAGTACGCCGTAAAAGAAAAATCATAAAATAGTCAGTCGGTTAGCTCTACAATTGGCTAGAAGGAGAAAAGAATGAAGCAAAAATTCCACAATTTCATTCCGAGAAAGTGGAATTTTCCACGAAACAGGACAAGTCAAAGGTGGAAATTTGATAGGATTTTTGAGGATGCAACTGATGAAGATATCCACTGGCGGTTTCGAGTTTGGTCAAATAATGAAAACTTGAGATGTTCCTGATTTCCGATAAAATTGCGAACTCGAAAATTCCCACAAATATAAAATATAGTGGGATATGGAGAAAGTTCAACTGGAAGATTGTTTGATTTTTTCAGATGTTCGATGTTGCAATCTCAAGGGCTGAACTTGAAAATGCACCGGTTTATCCGGTGCATTTTGGGATTATAATTATGTATGCTGTCCCCGGAACTGGCCCGGAACTGGCCGGAACTCGGGCAGATGGGCTGACAGTTTAAGTGAAAGATCCGACTCTTAGTGGCGACCTATCCTAGTCTTCACTTTTCTTTTGTCCACCGAGCAAGTCCTTGGCCTTGTCAATTACTTCCTCTACGGCTTCTTTTACTTTCCCAACCGCCTGATCTTTCTGGCCCTCTTTCTTAAGATCTTCATCGCCGGTCAAGGCACCTGCTGCTTCTTTCAGCGACCCTTCAATTTATCGGTTGTTGAACTGCTCATAGAATCCTCCTTATACTTCTTCAAATTCTTCAATGCCCGCTCCACATGATGGGCAAACCCAACCCTTAGGCAAATCTTTAAAAGAAGTTCCTGGGGCGACTCCATTTTCGGGGTCTCCTTTTTTCGGATCATAGACGTATCCACATACATTACATTTGTACTTTTTCATCAGTCACTCCTTTTGTTGAGTTTAAATCTAAGCGTTTATTTATACGCTGATAATACTATCTCATTGCCGCCGAACGCTGCTTTTCAGCGGCCGCGGCTTTTTGCGGTCCGCTGCAAAAGACTTGTTGGGCGGCATAGTGGCTAGGTTAAGTTAGCTTTTTACCTTCTCTATCATGTGGTTAATGACATGGCTGTGCTCGTCCTGAGGGCTGAACATTACGATCTCCGCGTCTGAGTTGACCTTTACATTGTGCCCGGGTGGCCAGTAAAAGAGATCATTCGCGTTGACTGTCTCCTGTGTGCCGTTAGCGTCCGTCGTCGTGAGTTGACCGCTCAAGACGTAGCCCCAGTGTGGGCACTGGCACAAATCGCCATCCAGTCCCTGGAATAGCGGGGTGGTATCAACGCCCGCCGAGAGACTGAAGTACTCGCCACTGATCTTGCCTAAACCAGTGGCATCGCCGAACTCCGTTCGCTGACGAATCACTGCTCCTGGAATCTCCATCTTGATATCTATGTCTTCTTTGGCTATTCGCATGCTGGTATCTCCTTTGTGTCTATGTGTGTTTTAAGTTTGGAGATCTGTCTATCGCAGCGTCCATTTCAAGCGATAGATGCCAAACAAGTTATTTTCAAATTTCTTGATATCTGCGCAAAGTCTGAAAAGTTGACAACGTAATTTCAGGCATTTAAGTGGATTCTAACCTGATATCATTCACTACCGGCTGGATAACAAGAAACCTGAAACATCACATAATTCAATTCAGACATTTATTATAGGAAGTACATCACTATCTCATTAAGGGGGAACAACTTGCAAGGAAATAATGTTAGGCAGTGTGGGGGAATTTGGCCAGTACCTGGCAGGCTGGTTGTTTTGCCAATGTATAACAGGAGTTTATCCAGCAAGCGTTCTTGGTGAAATTTTTGTCTATTATTTCAATAGAATACATGCGAAAAAGTGTAAGACCCTATTTTTGTAAAAAATGTTGGCAAACCATGAAAAAATGATATAAATAAAAATTAATGCATATTCATAACTATTGAATTTTACAGCATATCCTATTGGGTCTTACAAAAATTTCAGCCTAATCTGCTGAAATCACTGAGCTATTTTCTTTTTCTGGATAAACTCCTGTATAACCTAAATACTCCATTGGGATATGACTGAGATTTTTATTAGCTAGGCAAGACACCAGCTGTAAAGCCTCATCCAGCCTAGCTTTGGGGCGTTGGTAAATTTTTCGCGTGTGTCTACACTATTGCAGTACTTTTCGGTGTGTGTTTTATGCCAAAAACCCTT
>JAHIVT010000051.1 GCA_018816555.1 Pseudomonadota bacterium | reverse complement strand
AGTGGCAGCAGCAGGAGTCGCCCCTTTCGCTGAATTTCGCCTATGAGGGACGACCGGCGACTGCAACCGACGAGACGGGCGCCATCTGGCTGTTCTACCATACCAAAAAAAAGAACCGCTGGGATATCTGGCACAAGACCTGGACGGCGACGGACGGCTGGTCGGCCAGCCAGCCGCTCAGCGAAGAGGCGACCATTGACAAGTATCCTGCCGCCGCCCTCCAGACAGGCACCCTGTGGCTCTTCTGGAGTTCCTATGATGAGCAGTCCGGCACCTGGCGCATCCAGTTCCGGCGCAGAAGCGACGGGGCGTGGTCTGACGTCGCTCCCTTCGGCCCGCTCACCAACCAGCGCAGATCCCCGGCAACAGCGGTGGACGCCAGCGGCGGACTGTGGCTCTTCTGGCTGGAGCTGGAAGGCGGCCGCTGGCAGATGAAGTACAACCGCCATGACGGCGCGGACTGGCAGCTTGCCTCCCCTGCCCTCTTCCCCCAGGATGCCGGTCTCGATGCCAGGGTGGAAAGCGAACCTGTGTTGCTGACCTTCACCAGCGGCGCCACCGAGCGGCTCATGGTGCTCTGGTCCCGGCAGGAGCCCGCGCTTCTCCCCGGCCAGAGCCGCTGGACCGTGGCCTGCCGGGTCAAAGATTCCATCGATCCGGCAAACAGCGCGGACTGGGGGAACGTCCAGCTCAAGCCCAAGGATACGGCTGACATCAGTGACAGCGACCCCGTTGCCCTGGCCAATACGAGCGGCAATCTCGAGATTTTTTTCAGCTCGGACCAGAGCGGCAGCTGGTCTTTGTGGCGCGTGGAACTTGATGCCGCCACCCACAGTTGGTCCGCTGTCGAGCAGATCAGCACCTCGCCTTACACGGAGCGCTACCCCCTGCCGCTGACGGCTGGCGGCGAGAGACTCCTTCTCTACCGCTCAAACCGCAACCTCACTTACAGCAGTGATGTGTACAAGGCAACCAAAACCATGGATGTGCGCTATGCCGGTAGTGTCAGCTGCATGGCGCCCAACATTGCCAAAAACGCCCTGCACGGCAAATTCACCGATTTCCAGGCCTACACCTATGACGTCGGTGCGGGCGGCAAAATGACTGACAGCAACTGGTACTCCCGCCAGACGCTGGGTATCTACCTTACCCCGGACACCGAGGACCCGGGCCTCATCCTGCGCAACCAGAAGCTGTTGCGCGGCGTGCTGCATCAGTTCCTGCCCATCCAGGTGCGCTATGTCTTTGTCATTGAGCCCGCTATCTACAGAGAGCAAATTTACACCTACGATTTCCCCACCGCGGAAAACGCACGGTTTATCGAAGAAGAATATACAGACAGCCTGACAACGGTGAGCACCGAGATTTACAGCGGACCCACTGACAGTTATGCCGACCGGATCCCGGAATGGCGCTGGCTGCGCTCCTGGAGCACGATGTACACGGCAGGCGGCAGTGTTGATTTTGCCGCAGCACCCGTCAGCACCCGCTTCAGGACGTGGCATGTCGGTGTCATAGAAGGAGATGAGTAATGGAACATATAGGCAATCAGTTAAAGGGAATTTACCGGGATATCCTGCAGGGCGCTGACGGCAGCGTGATCCACGACAGCGGCTGGGTCAGCAATACCATTGTCGAACGGTGCAGAATCCTTCTGGCGGGCTTCATGAAAAACGACCCGACGGACGGCATCCATCACCTGTCCTTCGGCCAGGGGCTGACCACCTGGGACAGTGCCGGCACGCCGGCGCCGGACCCCACGGCCACCGGGCTGGTGACGCCGTACAATCCGCCGCTGGCCGCGGCCAGCCTCACCATGACCTATCTGGACGAAAGCAACAACGAGGTGGCGGCGCCCACCAGCAGACTGCAGATCACGGCAATACTTGCGCCGGGCTATCCCGCGCCGCTTTCTCCCCTGACCACTTACCCGCTGCGGGAATTCGGTCTGTTCGGCAGATTCGGCGGCACGGATTACATGATCAATTCCATCAGGCACGCGGTGATCCATAAAGACGCATCAGCCACGCTGATCAGGATGCTCCGCCTGTTTTTTTAATAAAAAAGTTTCGCGGGGAAAGAGCGGGCCATGTCCGCGACTCTTGGCATTGCGAGACACTGTTATCGCGGGCATGGCCCGCTCCTACTACAGGATGACATATTACGCAGCGGCAGCAAACCGTGAACTGACTTTCACAGCAAGGGGTGTAAAATATGGGCAACTTTTCGAGAAATACATTTGACCGGTTAAAACACTATGTCGGTGTCCGCCTGCAGCAGGGCGTGCCACTCATAGATGCCGACTGGAACGAACAGGAGGATATCCGCAAGTTTGAACTGCAGGCCTTTCTGAAATGGTTTGCCGGCAACGGCGTGCCGAGCGGCAGTGACGGTTTCCTCATCATGGCCGCGGCGGCCACGACCAACAACTTCGATATCAAAGGCGGCAACGGCACCGCCCTGGGCGCGGGCCGCATCCTGGTCGAGGGCATGGACGCCATGCTGGAAAGCACCATGCGCTACAGCAATCAGCCCCTGTACAACAATCCCTCCCTGGCCGCCAAGTGGGGAGTGACCCCCATCGCCCCGTTGACCACCCCGGGCGCGGCCAGGATTGACCTGGTCTATATCGATGTGTGGGAGCGCGAGGTGGACAGCAGCGAGGACACCAATTTGATCAACCCGGCCATCGGCATCGAGTCCTGCGTGCGGCTCAGACGCGAATGGGCGGTGCGCGTCGCCCAGGGCGCCGCCACATTGCCCGCGCCTCCGGCGGGCCATGGTTATTACACCCTGGCCCGCATCAAGCGGCCGGCCGGCAACACCGCTATCCTGGCCGCCCAGATCGAGGACCTGCGCACCAAGGGCATCAACCTGGCCGATCTGGCGGCGGAAATCATCGATGCCAGGGGCATGAAGGGCAATGTGGGCAACCGGCTGGACGAATCGCTGACCAAGGGCGGCCAGCTGCGTTTCAACGTGGTGGGTAATGACCAGGTGCAGGCAGCCGCGGCCATCAATGAATCAAAAATCCTCTTTAATGCCACCGGCCATGACCACAGCGGCGGCGCGGCCGGCAACACCATCGGCACCAACGGCCTGGAAAATTTTGCGGTGACCAACAACAAACTGGCCGATCTTTCGGTGACAAGCGCCAAAATCAGTAACAACACGGTCACCGCCGCCAAAATCAGTGACAACGCGGTTACCACCACAAAAATTGCTGACGATGCCGTAAGGCGTGACAAGCTTGATCTGACCATACTGAATAACGGCACCATTGTCGACCTTTCTCCCGGCACCTATGAACTCGAACTGGTACAAGCCAATGTCACCTGGCAGGACGGATTGAAGAGGATCTATATGCCGGTGGTTGCCATTACCAGCGTTACCGGCACCGGCACTGCCGATATCCGCCATGAATTTGTCTACCGGTCAATATCAGGCAGAGACACATACGATGTTTATATCCGGATCAGCAATGAAGCCGGTGGCAGCGAAAAGGTGGATATTTACTGGTATGTATACATTTTTGCGGAGAACTGAGCAATGAGCCACAAAAAAATGATATGGAAAGAATTTCAGCGCACCGGCATACTTGACTCCAAAGACGAAAAGGTGCAGGGTTTTTTGCAGTATCTCAAGGATTGCCCGGCAAACTGCTGGGAGCAGATCATCCCTGAATTCAAGGAAAAATACTACGACTGTTTCGACACCATTGTCCCGGTGCTGGCCCAGATGAACGATCCCCTGATTCAACTGGTGCTGGCCCAGCACGCCGACGCCAGCAAACCCAAGGAGCGGGATCTGCTGGTGAAAATGGCCAAAGAGGTGGATGTCGAGAAGAATCCCGTGCTGTTGAAACGGATTGCCGCCCTGAAAATCGCAAGTGTCACCACTGAGTTGAGAAAAAGGACCTTACCGGACAAACTGAAAAAATATACGGAAGGATAATGAGATACCCCCGTTTTGATCGGTCTTCGCGTGGGGCGCCGCCGAACCGGCACCAAGCCGGTATCATCGGGAAAAGGCGGACCGCCGTACCGCACAAGTGGTTAGGGAGTGATGGGGTTTATGGGCAAAACATCGCCTTTGCCCCGGATCTCCCGAAGGCGGGAAGCGCTGGCGCCCCACCCGAAGGCCGATCAGACTGAACCTGGCAGTACGAAAAGTGGAAATGAGGATGAAGTAACTGAGGGAAAAATAATCTCTAACCGTTCTCCGCGTGGGGCGCCGCCGGACCGGCACCAAGCCGGTATCATCGGGAAAAGGCGGACCGCCGTACCGCACAAGTGGTTAGGGAGTGATGGGGTTTATGGGCAAAACATCGCCTTTGCCCCGGATCTCCCGAAGGCGGGAAGCGCTGGCGCTCCACTCGGAGGCCGGTTAGAGATAATAACGATGCAATAAAGAGATAGATTCGCAAATACTGAGAATTTACCACAGAGAGCACAGAGCCCACAGAGAGACTGACTGTAATAAAGATATTTCTCTGTGATCTCCGTGTACTCTGTGGTGAACAATTTTTTTGCACCGGTTCATCAAAAAAACCGGGCTGTAACTGAGACGGGGAAAATTTCGACAGGTCTCCGCGTGGGGCGCCGCCGGACCGGCACCAAGCCGGTCGCAACGGGAAAAGGCGGACTGCCGTACCGCAACATTGGTTAGGGAGTGATGGGGTTTATGGGCAAAACATCGCCCTTGCCCTGGATCTCCCGAAGGCGGGAAGCGCTGGCGCTCCACCCGGAGGACTGTCGGGATTTCCTCATCAGCCCGGACTGTTCAGATAAAGGCACAAATGCTAAAAGGCTACTATAACGACCGGCTCATTGACGCTCATGCTAGAGTACGGCTGGACCGGGGCTGGCGTGCCAATCTCATCGTCGAGGGCTGCAACCGGCTGCTGGCCGCGCTGATGAAAGGCCCGCCGGGACTTGGCGGCATCCTTTATCTGGCCGTTGGCGAGGGCTTAAAAGAATGGGACGCGACCCTGCCCCTGCCCCAACCGGCCACCACCAGGCTCTCTACGGAAATCCTGCGCCGCCCCATCGCCGCAGAGGATATTATTTTCCTGGACAGCGCGGGTCAATCCTCCACCACGCCAACCGGCCGCCTGCAGATCAGCATCGAACTGACCCGGGCGGATTTCCCGGCCAACGGCTTCCAGCCGGTGCGGGAATTCGGTCTCTTCGGCGGCAACGCAACGGCTGCTGCCGACAGCGGCTTCATGATCAACCATGTCATCCATCCCCGCATCGATATTGCGCCGGGGTTGACCCTGTGCCGGACCCTGCGTCTCGATTTCGCTCACCATGCCGTAAAGGAGGAGTTCCCAGGCCTTGGTGCTAGTCTGCCGGTTCGCAGCATTGACGGCGTGGGTGATGTCTATGGCCAGGCCCTGGCCCTGGCCGGTGTCAACACCCTGGGCGATTTTCTGACCATGAATCTGCTCGAACCACCGGCCGGCATTGCTGCCGTGAAACTGCGGGAATTCCGCGCCAAGGCCAGGATGGTCATGGCGCTTAAGGTGGGACTGACCCCCTTTGCCGCCCTGTCCCATCTCAGTATCAGCGCTCTGCTCACGGAAAATCCGCAGACCCTGGCCGCCATGACCAAGACCTATACGGTTACCGCGGATATGGTGGCAGATCTGCAGGAGGAGCTGATGCCCCTGCAGGTGGCGCTGGATGACCAGCAGCTGCAGCAGATGACATTGGGAAGTCTGGTGAATAAATCTTAAGAGTGACGACGACGACAACGCCTCATTATCCTGCACCGGGACTGTTGAGCCTGGCGGCATTAGCTTGCAGGAAGTTGCAAGCCCCGTTTCCGGATGAGGCGATATGCCTCACCCGTCAAGTACCTTTCTGACAGCCCCGGCAAGGTCTATACTGGTAACCGGCTTCATGACATATTTCCTGATGCCCATGGCCTTTGCCTGTTGGGCATTCAGTAGTTCACTGAAGCCGGTACTGAGTATTATCGGAATATCGGCTCGTAAAGCCATCATCTCACTGGCCAGCTCTTTACCGGTCATATGGGACATGGTCATGTCCGTCAGGACAAGATCAAAACCCGCGGGATTTTCCCTGAACTTCTCCAGTGCCGCCAGGGGATCGGTAAAGCATGTAACCTTGTACCCCCGAGTTTCCAGCATCCGTCTGTACGTTTCGACAATCTGTTTTTCGTCATCAACCACCAGGATATGCTCATCACCGGCGGCCAGCGCCTGCTCCCTCGCCTGTTCCTGCTGCGAAGTAACGCCAAGCCGGGGAAGATAGACATGAAATGTGGTTCCCCGGCCAGGTTGACTGTATACGGATATATGTCCACTATGTTTTTTTATTATGCCGTGCACCACCGACAGGCCGATGCCGTTCCCCTGGCCCTTGGTGGTGAAATAGGGTTCAAAAATTCGGGAAACAATCTCCCGGTCCATACCGTGTCCGGTATCGCTCACCTCCAGCCGCACATAGGAACCAGGTATAACATTCACTTTCTTCAAGGCATCATTCTGCTCTATCTCAACAACGGCAAGCGACACACCCAAGGTTCCCCCGCTGTTCTGCATGGCCTGATAGCCATTCATGCAAAGATTCATGACCACCTGATGAAGCTGGGTGGGCTCGGCCAGAACCTGCCCGCACCGCGGGTCAATATTTACGAGGATAGTAATGGTGGTTGGGATGGTGGCCCGCAACAGCTTGAGGGACTCCTTAACAATAATATGAATCTCCACCGGAATTCTTTCATTTCTGTCCTGCCGGCTGAAGGTCAGTATCTGTTTGACCAGTTCCTTGGCCCGGTTGGCTGATACGAGCAGCACATCCATATCCTCGGCAACCGGGCTGCCCGGGGACAGCTGCGCCTTGATAAGCTCGCCGTAGCCTATCACCGGGGTAAGGATGTTATTGAAATCATGGGCAATACCACCGGCTAACCGGCCGATGGCCTCCAGTTTCTGGGCATGAAGCAGCTGCGATTCCAGTTTCTTTCTTTCTTCTTCCGCCCGGACCCGATCCGTAATATCCCGGGAAAAGATAAGAAACCTGCGTTGACCGTTCAACTGCAGGACACGCAGACGGACCTCCACCGGAAAAGTCGACCCGTCCTTTCTGTGATGCAGTCCCGCAAAGGTGGCGGCGTGACTGGACGTCACCTTATTCCAGTTTTCATTGTTTTTCATATGCAGGGCAAATTCACTGTCAATATCCGTGATATTTTTGCCAAGCAGCTCATCTCTGCTATACCTCAGGCTCATGCAGGCCTGTTCATTGACATCGTGCAGCATTCCTTCACCATCAAGGACAAAAGCCGCATCCCCCGCCTGTTGAATAAGAGTCCGGAAGCGCTGCTCACTTTCCTGCAGTTTCTCATTTTTATCAGCCAGATCTGAAATTTTTTTCCTGAGGGCATCCCGCATGGCGACAAAACTCTCGGCAAGCTCGCCGATCTCATCATGACCCCTGATATCAATGACGTGATGCAGATCCCCGGCTGCCAAGGCTTTGGAGGCCACGGTGAGTTGGCTGACAGGACACATGATCCGGCCGACAAAAATGGCCAGAAGTCCTCCCGCCAGAAGAATACTCACTGTCATGACCGCAATCATACGATACTGAAACCGCCGTGCATCACTAAACTTTACCTGATGCGGCACCACCATGCCCACCATCCAGTCCCATTCCGGAAAAAACATAAAATGACAGCTAATGGTCTCTCCGTGTTCATCCTGGTAGGCAAGATCCCCCTCTTTCTCGGCAAACATCTTTTCAATAAATGCCTTATCGGAAAAAAATCTCTCCCCCCGTTTGTGATTGGGATGCATGATGACTTTACCCAGGGAGTTGACAATAAAGGGATAGATGCATTGGTGCTTGTCGCTCGGGCCGGAGGCGTAATAGGCCGAGCGCAGGTTCTCGATGATTCGCTCCTGGAAATCCGCTTCATAGACTTCCCGCATCTCGGTCTGCTTCAGACGATGCACGGCAATATCCAGGCTGCTCCAGATATGCTCCAGTTGGTCGTGGTATTCTGCCTCATGGCTTTCACCGATGACATCCCGCAACTGCTGGTTGGCAACGCTTAGAATAAAAACAACACCGGCCAGAGAAATCCCGACAAAAATTGCCACAATGCGGAAGGTGATTGATCGTATCGCCATTAAAGAACCTAAAGGGCAAAGGTGGCACTTTCTAGCAGATCCATGGGAAACTTGATGCCCAGTTCCTTGGCAAGCTTCATGTTCAGGTAGACCCGAAATTTCCTGTTGGCGGCAACCGGGATGTCTTGGGGCCGCTTGCCCTTCATGATGTCAAGAGCGGTTTTGGCCGCCCACTCACCCTGTTCATTGGGAACTTTGGCATAGCTGACCAGGGCAATATTTCTCAGGTGACTGGAATTAGTCCCGGTGGGTATGACGGTGAAGCTGCGGGCCCATTGCCGTGCCTCGCTCTCATTCCAGTCCTCCATGCCGCTGATCGAACCGACAATAAGCATATCAACCTTTTCCTGCAGGTCGCGAAAACCCATTTGCCACTGGGCAAAGGTCTTGACATAGGTGACAACATGCAACTTGACGCCCCGTTTCTGCTCATAGCGTTCCGCATCCTTTCTGGACGAAAATGAATCCATGCCGAGGTAGCCTATCCGCTCTCCCCTGGCATAAAGACTTAAGGTCTTCAGCAATTGGTTGACCAAGGGCATCTCAACCATGCCGGTGATATTACGGCAGGGGAAACCGTAAATGGAGGCATCCATATTGATGCCGCAGAAAACAACGGGAATTTCGCTGTTCTTAAAATATGGCTCTATCAGATAACGGCTGGCATTATCATCTGCGGCGATAACGATATCCGGCTGCCATACACCAATCACTGCCCTGGCCTGCCGGACCGACTCCTTTATGAATTCCTCGGAGCTGTTTCTCTTGGTATCCATATAGACAGCCCGCACGGCAACCCTGCTTCTGCTCTCATCAATTTCGCCGTTTTCATCCATCACTGCGCCGAAAACCTGCAAAGCGCCATCCACGATCCCGTCTGTCCAGCCATTTCCCCGATGGTAGGAGTTAACCAGCAGCACCTTTTTTCTCGTCTCCTGGCAACATGACTGGCTGCTCAGACTTTCCTCTTTTTCCGGGGAAGAGGAGAAACAGCCCTGAAAAAAGATAAAAAAAATCAGCACTAACCAAACACTTGAGGCGATAATTTTCCGATCGGCGGCCATAACATTACCCTTGCCTGTTACTGTTAATCCCTGGGAAAAAATCAGGCGTACCATGTCAGAAGCTCGTGCCGATATCGGCAAATTTGACTGTCTCGCCAAAGCCGCTCGACAGCCCTACAGTGCACGACAAATTGCTGATGTATCATCACGAAAATTTGATGCCGAGACTTTTTTCAAAGCCATTAAGTTTCATATCTTCAAAACCCGAATCATCCTCACTCAAGGGGATCACCTTCTCCGGCTGCAAGACCTCCGCACCTTTCCAGGATTTGTTGCCAGGCCGGACAAGCCTCTTTGTTTGTCTGTTCCCACCTGTTGCAGCTCTGGCATAAATCTTTTCTGACGCCATTTGTCTTCCTGTCTTTGGCGTCCCGGCACCCTCAATCAGGGCAACCATTTCCTGGACAATTTCCTTCATGGTTTCCGTCTGGGCGGACAACTCCTCCGAGGCGGCCGCCCCTTCCTCCGCGTTGGCGGCATTATGCTGGGTGACGCTGTCGATGTCGGCCACCGCCTGATTGATCTGGATAATGCCTTGGGACTGCTCCCGGGAAGCGGTGCTGATCTCCCTGATGACACTGACCACCTTGGCGGAATTCTCCGTCACCCGACAAAAGGCGCCATTTGTCCTGCTCACCAGTTGGGCCCCGGCATGCACTTTAGCCCCTGTATCATCGATCAATAGGGCCGTTTCCCTAGCCGATTCAGCCGCTCGCATGGCGAGACTTCTCACCTCACCGGCAACAACGGCAAAACCGGCACCCGCTTCTCCGGCCCTGGCAGCTTCCACTGCGGCATTCAAGGCCAGCAGATTGGTCTGAAAGGCGATCTCATCAATGGTTTTTATGATTTTCGATGTTTCCTCGCTGGATTTGCTGATCCCCGCCATGGAAGCAATGAGTCCCTGCATCGCCTCATTGGCCTCAGCTACCGCCTGACTTGCCTCCTGCATCATGGTCTCCGCCTGCATGGCGTTTTCCGCGTTCTGTTTCGTCATGGAGGCCATTTCCTCAAGGGAGGAGGATGTTTCCTCAAGAGAGGCCGCCTGCTGTGCAGCGCCGTCGGCCAGGGCCTGGCTTGATGCTGAAATCTGTCCGGCTGCGGCCGATACCTGTTCCGCGCTGCTGCCCATGCCGTTGATAATGGTTTTAACCGGTCCGGTAATGCCCCTGGTTATGAAAAATGCCAGACAGCTGCCCAGGATAAGGGCGAAAAAACCCACCGACAGCGACAGTCTGTTCAGAACAGAGGTATTGGCCAGGGTGAGTTCCATCTGCCTGTCAGCGCTCTCCGTTGCCGTATGGTGAATTTCTTGCGTTTCCTGCTGAATACTGCGGACAACCTCGGTCATTTCCGCAATATTTGCGGTGATTTTTCGGTCTTCGGCTGCCAGGTCATGAAAAGAGGCCAGATACTGCTGCAGTTTTTCCTTGATTTCATCCCCATGTTCCTGAATAACCCCCTCAGCGCGGAAGGCTGTCAGCAGCGATTCGGCCGCCATCTCCGTTTTTTGGATATATTTCTCATCAGCCCTCAGCAGATAATCTTTCTCGTTTTTTCTGACATCAAGCAGCAGGGCTTCAGCCCTGGGGACGTGCACCCCGCCGATGGCTGTTTCCATTGCATCGCCGGCAGCCGACAAAGCCTTGTAGTGCAAGGTAAAGTCATCCTGGGAGTCTGCCGCCGCCATCATCTGCGAGAGTTTGCCATACTGCTCCAGATTCTCCTGCTGTATCCCCTTTGACTCCTTTTCGCAGAGGCTTGCGGCCAGCAGGTTCCGGTAGGCGGTGAGGGAGCTTAACCATTGCCGTCGCGTACCCTCATTTCTGTTGATATAATAGTCTTTTTCATCTCTGCGCATCTGCAGCAAGGCCGTATCCAGATCATCGATGGCGTGTTCCTGGATCACCTCGGCCAGTTCATCCGCCTTTTGCCCGAATTCCCCCTGCAGTCCCGACCTGTGGTCCAGACCTTTTCTTTCGGAGCTTTCCACCACCGCCCGGAAATTATCCTGATACAGGGCACTGTTTGCCAAAATTGTCTGCGTCAGCTGGCCGATTTTCTCGTATCCCGCCTGCCGGGCAAATTCTTCGATGGCTTGGGCCTCTTTCTTCACCAGGGCAAGATTTTCTTCCACATTAGCCTGATATTTTTTATCTTTACGCAGCAGAAAATTCTTCTCGTCCCGACGGCATTGCTGCATCAATGTTTCAACCTCCCCAGCGTGGCCAAGGATTGCCACATCCACGGCCATGAGATTTTTAAAACCATTGGCCATGCTGCCCGAGGCATACTGATAGATCCCGATGATAGCTGCCAGCAACAACAGCACGATACCGAATCCGCCAATCAGTTTTGTCTGTAACTTCAATCCATTCAACATGACTTACTCCCTCCCTGTATACGTCTTCATTCCCATGGCAAAGAACACTTACCACGGCAAAGTTAAGCCGGGATTTACCGGAACCGTCCAGTCAATCTTCAACGCTGAATACAGCATAGGGATTAAATGAAAAAGGAGTCAATGCGGGAAAACAGGGAGGGAATCCGTAGGTTCTACCCTACGAGTGTCAGAAGATACGACCGGAGACTGATGTTTTTTCCTTTGATATGAAGCTTGTTACGCAGATTACGGCGATGGAAATCAATCGCACTGGGGGTTACTTTCAGTAATTGGGCAATGTCTTTATTGGTCTTGCCCTGCCGGATGTAGTCAGCAATGAAAATCTCACGGGGGGTTAAATTAAAATTTTCCACGGATATTTTCCCGGCAAAAGATGAGGAAATTTTTTCAATGTCATGGCGGACAATATCAAGATGTGATTTCTGCTCCCTGCTTGTCAGCACACTCTCCAGATCATCGATGTGCGGTTCCAGCAGTTTTTTAATATTCAAAAATATCTGTTTTTCGAACTGTTCTTTGGCAGCACTGCTCTCCTGCAGTAATACTTTTAAGGCCGTATTCACCTCTTCCAGTCTGACCTGTTTCGCCTGCAGTTCAGCATCTTGCTGTTTCAGATCTTTTTCGATTTCTTTCCGCTCCAGGATTTCTTTTTCCCGGGCCTTATTTATCCGGACCAGTGAGGCAGTCCTCTCGTTGACCCGCATTTCAAGCTGCTGATTGATATCCTTTAAGGTGTTCTCCGCCATTTTGATGGCCGTTATGTCTCTTATGGCTGCAACACGAACCATCCGTCCCTTATATGGGATGTCTTTTCCATGAATCTCCACCGGGAAACATGTCCCGTCTTTCTTGCGGCCGAGGACTTCCCTGAAGTCATTATCATCCATTGCCATGGCAGACATTCTCTGTGGCGATGAGCCACCAGCAAGCAATTCCGTTACCTGCATGCCAAGGATCTCTTCAGGACCATAGCCGAACAGTTCCGCAAAGACACTATTTGCATCGATGATAGTTCCCTGGTCATAAAAAAAGATGCCTTCAAATGTGGCCTCCGCCAGACAGCGAAAACGTTCTTCACTCTCACGCAACGCCTGTTGCATCTGCTTTTTTTGCGTAACATCCAGAAAAATACAGTGGGTCTGCCGGAATGAACCATCCGGATTGCGGCCTATTTTGCCGTTCAAGCAAACGCTGAGAGGAGATCCATCCTTTCTGACCATGTCAAACTCAAAGTCACGGGTCATTCCGGCGTCCAGAAAACAGGGAAAATTCTTTTTAAAGTTGGGAATCCAGTCAGGATGGAGAAAATCGCTGAAGGATCTGCCGATCACCTCTGCTCTCGCATATCCTAGGGTTTTCAGCCAGGTTTCATTCACATCGATGAAATAACCGTTCTCATCCAATGAATGGTAACAGACAGGGGCATCATCATATAACAACCGGTAGCGCTCCTCATTGGCCTGGGCTTCCGTCTGGGCCTTTTTCTGCCGGCTGATATCCTCCACGGTGCGCACCAATTGAACCGGCTTGCCGGCCCCATCTTTGATAAGACTTGCCGACAGATATCCCCAGACATACTGGCCACCTTTCCTGAGATAACGTTTTTCAAGATGATAGCTTTGCCGTTTGCCGGCCAGCAACTCTTCAAGAAAGGTGAGATCCTTGGCCACATCATCCGGATGGGCCAGCTCGGCGATGGATTTGGACAGCATTTCCTCCTGACTGTAGCCGAAAAAGTCCCGCATGGCCCTATTACAGACCTCCATTTTTTCTTCGCCTGTCGGTGGCCTGCCAGGGGAATACGCGATCAGGGAAATGCCTACGGCTGAATTTTCAAAAAGTGCTCGGAATTTCTCATCACTGATTCTGCCTGATACATTTTCCGTCATTGTGTAACCTTTGCCAATCTGCAAGCCGAAGCTGTCATGCTGTCGGTTGCTCTGGATTTGTTGGGGCTGGAGGGGGCAAAATTCGGCAAATCCCCCTACCCTCTTAAATGGCTTAATGCTGCGTTCAGAGAAAAAAGAAAACAGGGGAAAAATACGGGATGATTGGATAATTCTACCTATAAATAAGTTTTGATACAAGAGAGGAACAAAGTCAACCGATTTCGGCAACAGGGGATCACAGCGAAAGTTGAGAGCAGCCGCGCGGGGAAGAGATCAGTCAGGTGTTAAAGATGCAGCGTCATCAGTTGAAAATAAAAAAACAGCCGCAATTGGAGGGGGAGGAAAGAAAGTGAAAGAGTGTTGATTTTTTTAAACGTTCAGGCACGCTCTCGTTGAGTACGCCGTGGTGGAAGGGCAACGGGCAAAAATTACATTATCACTGCGCCGGACAAAACTTTTTGAACGCGGACAGACTTAAGGCCTTACTCCTTGAAGCAAATTCTTGAAAAGATCATGAAGGCAAGGCTCAAGCCCTTCTGGCAGCATTTGACTCCGATGCGGAACCACTTGCCGGAAGAACATGAACCTCACAGGGACAGGTCACCGGAAAAAATCAATACTCCGCCTGATCAAAATCCTCATCAAAAGGAGGGGGAACATATGTTATCAGGTCTTCCGGATAATCCCCTTCAGAAGCTTGAATATTGTAGAGAACGTTATTAAATGCGCACTTTTCATCCTGCCATAAATGGCAACTTGTGCCTTCGCAGGTTCCGCCGTAATAAGGACACTCTTTCATTTCGCTACCTCCTTAGTGGAACAGCAGCACATCATTTAAAAAAAACAAAAACCGAACCATCCCGGTTGTCCACATCCATATCTACTGCTTTTGCCCTGCTGCAGCAGCCTGAAGAAAAACCTGTTTTTTTTCAGGCTCACCAACCACTGCTTCGTCATTTGTATTATTTGATGTGACAACTCAGTGCCCCGTCATGTTCCACCTCTTCCGAACCAAAATAATACGGCCCGTTTCCTGGATGCATAGAGGGCATCTTGAGACAATAAATAAACTTTATCAGAGGATGCGAATTTTATACAAGTGAATTTATAAATGGAGGGAAAAATTTACCAACAATCTACTCGCCAGCAGAAAATATCCACCATCAACAGCGACAAGTGAGTGTTATGAAACCGAAGGGGATAACCGAGAGCAACAGGACTCCTCAACTCATCGATCCACGTATTTTCAAAGTTGTCCGGACGATTTGACAGGTATCGCGGATGGCTTGATCTGGTTCAGACGCCGTGCCAACTTTTTCATCCTGGGTCTGTACCTGATCAATATTTAAAACCTGAATTCAGCGGCAGATGAATATCGTTGCCTCGGCACCTACTCCAGGGCATTGATGGCCCGATCTCATGCGTGCATCCCGGCGAGTGGGCGGTCCCACCGGCAGCTTATCTTGCTGCCGGCGGAAAAATGAACATCAGCATGGTCATTGCTGCCTGGTTCCTATTTTTTATACCGGCGACCGGCAACGATGCCGGCAAGACCTGAGCCAAGAAGCCATACAGCGCCGGGGATGGGGGTCGGGGCGACCTGAGTGGCTTCACCGACATTCAAAATATGAAAGGCCCAGTCGCCGGTCATGAATAAAGCCTTCTTCCAGATGTGATCCGGCGGCGAATGAGCTATCTTCTGCTCCTTCTTGAAACCTTTCGTTGGCTGTGCTCGTAGAAGAATTTCCACCTTGTGGCCTTGTATAAATTTTCAGAGCCACTTCTCTACATTTATGCGAAGCTTCACAAAAACGTTCCATTGCTCCCTAAACCCCAATTTGAACCAGTCTTTTTTTTAAACTCTTTTTTCCTGTCATCCAGTGCCTGTGATTGTATTTCATCGCGGACTGGCACAGGGGAGAGATGATGCTCTAATATCGGAGGGGGCAGCAGGGATGAGGAGCTCGGCAGATTGACTTCGGTGTTGATTTTGGTGACACCGTCATCGTTCCACCCGAAAGTTTCACCGTTCAGGATGATTTTTTCTTTATTGAACCAAACGGTCAAGTCGTCTGAATCCTGTTTCTTTTTTTCAGCTTCGATGCTAGGTGTGCCAACTTTGAAGAGATCATTGGTATACTTTATTGTTTTGGATAATTGCTCGTCGGATCGAATGATTTGGGATTTGAAGACCATTTCTATATCGTAGCCTTCTGCTTCGGTTTTGTCCGCCGCAAGCTTTTCGCGAATAAGAGCGATGGAGATCTCCGCAGAACGTTTTTTCTTTATAAAAGATTTGATCGGAAATACATCTTTAAAGGTCAGCACACTCATTTCCGGAAGGCCGGGCATCACGGCCGCATCGGCAGGATAGAAATCTTTCTCCCCGTCCTCATTCTTTAAACGCAACGTCACCAGGGAATTTTCAGCCATCCAGCGCGTAGGCAAAAAAAGTGTAATATTATCGCCCTTAAAAACATTGAGGGGGTTGAGAAGGGACTTATCCGCAACCTGCAGCAACACGCGGTCAAATTCAGGTTGTATTTTTTTTAAGATATCACTGTTTTGAATTTGCCCATAGAGCCACAGCACATCGTAATTCTTCACCTTATCGTTTTTCAGCACCATATCCATGATGCGATTGAAAACATCAACTCGAGCATTAAGCAGCAAAGCCGGACCGACCGACCGAATCATATCAGGAGAGTCGATAAATGCGATATGCCCGTTATCCAGATTGCGTAGAATCAGCTTGCCCGCCGCGTCAGGATCTCCCATACGTCCATACTGAAGGGCCGCAAAAAGGATATTCCCCCAATCGGCATCATCTGAATTGGCTAAAATCAGATCCAAATCGCTTTTAAGCATGCCAGGATCTGACTGTTCCACTTTCAACATGGTTTTGCACATGGCAACGGAGGCCGCATAAGGATCCTTTCTCAAGATCCTCTGATTGATTTGCTGAAAATGGTTGAAACAATCAATCGCCTCGTCATTTTTACCAATTTCCTGGGCCGCTTGACCACGGTAATACCAGTAGGGCGGGAATTTTTGGAAACTATTTTCAATCCGCTCCAATTTGCGATACCGCCGGTCAAGGTCGGATTCCTTCAAAATATCAGTATAATCGCGGAGCTGTTTTTCATTCAATCTCCATTCGTCAGGCAAATTATATCGCCGCATCAACTCCCAGGAATATTTCAGCAGCTTTTTGTAAAAACTGTTGATGTCCTGCATGGTTTTTGCTTCAATTGCCCATTCTCCTTCCTCTTTCTCTTTAGCGTATGCATCCATTTGGGATCGGTAATTAAAATAAAAGGACCCTGTGGAAAGTACCGCAGTTAAAACGCCCACATAAGGGTTGAGAACCATGTCAGTATCGAAAATGCGCGACCTCACTCTATTTTTAAGCTCGTTTTGGACATTTTTATCAAAGCGGGTCAAGATGTAATCCCTTTCATGATCTTGAATTTTCGAACTTATGAGCAGGTCCATGAGTTCCTGAAGCAATGTTATGATGTCGGCGTCAGGAATATTGCTCAAATTCAAATTATTGATGATGGTATTGTATTCCTGGTCAAGAACCACCTTGTCATTATACGTCATGATATGGGTCAAAGAGACCGCAATCAGGTTTAATGATTGCAATACCTGGAGCTGGGTCTGGTCCTTATTGAGGTCCGCCCGAATTTCCCTGGGGATAAACAACCCAGACAGCAGGATGCAAATAAGAATTATAACCGCCTGTAGGCTCATGATAAATTTTCTTTGAATGATCCACATTTGCATTTTTCCATCCGTTGATGAATCGGCTTTTGCTTCAGCCGTTAAAAATTTCAAACCATATTCTATATGATTGGAATACGCTTTTTGTCAAGTTAATCCGAAAGTTTGACATGGCTAAACCCTCTGTGTCAATGTAAGAGAGACAACTACCCCTGGAAAAATTAGTGTAGGGCGGGTAGGAGTTATCACCATGAAAACTGTTCAATTAAAATCAATTTCTATGGCCGGACAAGTAACTTTGAACGTGAATGGAATGGAAGGAGCCCATAGGGCGACTGGAGTTCCATCCACGTTCAACAACACGGCGAAACACAAACCTTTGCCGCCTGACCCGGAAGTGCAAGAGACAAAGCCACGGAGGCGTTTCACCGCCACCTACAAGCTCCGCATCCTACAAGAATAGATGCATGTGATAAGCCCGGGGAAATCGGTTCACTTCTGCGGCGTGAGGGGCTTTATTATTCCTGCTTAATATTACCCAAACCCACCACCCGTTATGATGCAAACCCATCCGTCGATTATACTCCCAGTCCTTCCACCAATTCTCATCTCAACCCCATCCACTTGTTCTGATATACTTCTGGCGAGAGTTTTTATGCGACTATTTTTTGATATAAATCAGGTTCAGGATCAGGAAGAAAGTCAATTTGCGATTTTGCTTAATCAGAATCAGGAACAGTGTTAACTTGCTGCATTCTTGTCAGGCATTTTCCTTACCCAGGCAAATCTCAATTATAGAGATCATTAAAAGCAAAATTTTTAAACATTGAAAAAGCTGGATAAAAACAGCCTGAGTGATATTATCAGTTTAAATCGCTGCATATAATTTTTTCAGACTCCAAATGGGCGTAAAACTCTGCGTCTTTTCGAATGTCTACTCATGGGACTTGAAGGTTTGTCATGAATATAGAAGAAGCAAAGGCGCTGTTTAAAGAAAAGTATTCGGTTCCTTGGATAGAGCTAGTTGACGAGCATCAAGAAGAGCTATTCTTCAAAATAGGATCTGACCAGATGCGTCGAGCCAGCGCTGACGAACTTCGCGCCTATGCTATGTTTGAAGAGCGTCGATCAGAGTTCTCGGCAAGTCCGGTGGAATGCTGCATGTGTAGCAAGGAATATCGTGAACAAATGATCAGCCTGGCAAACCAATTTAAAGCACCGTATCACGAGTTTCGCGGTACACCTATGACGTTTGGTGATCCCGCATCGGGCGCACTCTATGTTGAAGTAGGTGAAGCCTCGGATGATTTTAAGAACTATTTTCGTTTCGCTGATGGCTTCCATGAATACTCATCAAACCGTATCCGGAGGCGCGGATCAGGCAGGCCAACGTCTTCTGATACCTTGTGGGACTCGCTTTTTTCCCCGTTAACTGTCCGCATATACAACATACGCGCGTCTGACATTCAGCAGGCAATTAAGAAGTCGCAGAGTATTATTGAAGGCTGTCTTTTCAATCTCACATATCTAAAGGGTGTAGTCTATTCGCTTGACGAACAATGGCCACGTTTTCAGCCAAGACAACGTCCTTTTCAGTTTGAAGAGCGCAAAGCCGATCGTGATCTCCCATTGCCAAAGGGGCGTCTTAACACAGACATCATCCGGTTTTATCAGCGCGGAATGAGCACAGATGACCCCGTAAATCAATTCCTGTCCTTTTATCAAGTGCTCGAATACTTCTTTGTGTCAATCTCCGATGAAGAGCTATACCGTAAGTTGGCGGCAATCGTTAATGATCCGGCATTTTCCGCTAAACCGAAGCAGCTTGACAGGATTATTCAAGAAACAACGAGCCACAAACGAGAGTCTGATGAGACAGAAATGCTTAGGCTCGTGCTAAGCCGTTATGTTGATGAATCTGAATTGATTAGATTTATTGAGGCTTACGAAGAGTATCTCGGAGAAAAGTGGTATTCCAAGAAACGGCGGTTATTTGGGGATGAAAACGAAGTCCGTGCCGTTCCTGGCCACATAGTTGGGAATGTAGCAAAAAGAGTAAAAATGGTTCGGAACGCTCTGGTACATTCGTCTGATCGTTATAATCGCCAGGAAACATTCATCCCAACGCCAAACTCAGAAGCCTCAGTGAAAAAGGAAGTGCCGCTGGTAAAGTATTTAGCGGAAAAGGTTATAATCGCAAACTCGTACGAGCGCCCCTAACAATAGAATTAACCTGACTTCGAGGACGTCTGCGGCGCTGACACGGCAAGGCTTCTGGCCCGCGCACCAGCAAAATCACCCTCTCACTGCTGACTGCGGGGTTTTAGGGTTAGATTAAAAAAAATTATAAACTTCCTCAATAAGAAATCATGGGTGCTATAGAAATCATTAACATTGTCATTGGTGCAATTGGCGGTAGTAGTATTGCCTTAACTGGTGCCTACTTCTTATCAAAAAAACTTATTGAGCATCAATTTAACAAAGAACTTTTAATTAAAAAGGCCGAGTTAGAAGAAAATGCCATCTCTTTGAAGAATAAATTTTCAATATTTGCACATGAACAAATGAGTATCTTCACAAGGCTCGAGGAAGAAAGAGCTGATGCAATAAAAAATATCCATACCTTATTTTATGGAATTGAGTGGGATTTAAGCCAAATGTCTTTAATCCCGCTAGAGAGACTCCATCAAGGCTTGAAATGGAAAGATCCTGAATTAATAACTGAAGACTTTTTGAACATATTAGACAAAATAAAATCCACTAGGCATGAAATTGAAAAATCCTCAATTTATTTTCAGAGTAAAACTTTAAATCAGTTAAAATTGACTTTAAATTCAGTAGCAAACTCATCGGCTAACTGCATAAAAAGTCATAAAAGTTACATGGCAAAACATAATATATCTGTACGTGACCATTTAGATAAAATGTCTGAAGGTGGTGACGACATAAATGGCTATGAACTCAGGGAGAAAATAGGTGAGGCATATGAAAAATTTGATAAAGAAGTTAATGAAATAATTAAAACACAAATATGCCCCATTAGAGAACTTTTAGCTTACGAATTTCGCGAGATACTATCTCCGTCATGAATAATATAAATCTAACCTTGCCAATACACCTGACCGAAAGGGGCTACTTTTTTTTAGCATTTAAAGGCCGGTGTTTCCGGTACGTTCTTCAAGCCCCGTTCCCTTTCGACAGGTGATCGAACCGTTAGCGGAGGGAAACAATGAGTATTTGCGGAATTGAAATGTCTGGATCAGAGGCAAGATTAGCACTTCTAGATGGGACAAAAGCGGCCTTCTCTCATATTGATGTCGAGCCAAGAAAAATAAAACTTTCTGACGATGAAAATCCAGGTGAAGTGAAGGCATTCCGTGATTCAATGTTGGCTTTTTTCAGAGAAAATCAGGTTACCCATGTGGTCATAAAGAAACGGGGGAAAAAAGGTGAATATTCCGGCGGCCCGGTCGGATTCAAACTTGAAGGAATAATTCAATTACATGAAGAATGCCCTGTCACATTAACCGCCCCCCAAACAATTTCTGCTGCACAGAAAAATCATAATCCGGCAAAACCAACAAGCTTGAAAAAGTATCAACATAATGCTTTTGAGACAGCCTTCAGTGCCTTGCCATGACAGAACCAAACTTCAACTTTGACATTCTTGATGTCCCTACCCCAATTAAGACAAAGCTTCTTGGCCTTAGCAAAAACATTGAAATCACGAAACGAAGCAGAAAGGGATCAAATGGGTGGTTATTTTTTGGTCAAAACCGCATTCATAAACAAAAAGTTGCAATTAAATTTTACGATTGGGGAGGCAAGGCTAAATATCATGCGGAACCAAAAAATCTTGCTACTATAAATTCCGAAAACGTCACACAAATACTTGACGCCTCTTTTGTTGACACTGATTATGCCTTTTTCCTGACCCCATATTTTGAGAATGGCGATTTAGATAATGAAATTTGCAATGGCATCCAAGGCAATCTTAGAGCGATTGCCGTTTCCAGAGACATATTATCTGGGTTAAGCCACTTACATGCACAGAGTCTCCTCCATAGGGACTTGAAAGCTCAAAACATACTTATAGGCGATGACAACAAAGCCGTCATTGGTGACTTTGGTTCTGTAAAGAAAATCCCTCAAGGAAATACTTCTGTGCCAGGTTCTGGGCATTCATTGATATACACACCACCGGAATCGATCACGTCAGGTTTGTATGGTATTCCTGGCGATATTTATCAAGTTGGCATCATACTTTTTCAAATGCTTGGAGGTCGTTTACCTTATGAAGAGTATTCTTGGTTAAACTTTCGCGAGTTGAAAAAATATAGAGCTATCCCGGACGATATAGACCGTCAAATTTTTGCGACTAAATGCATCAAAAAGAAAATTGAAAAGTGCAAGATTGTCGATCTATCAACATTACCCCCTTGGGTTTGCATACCTCTTCGTCGCACCATCTCAAAGGCATGCAATATTGACCCTGGCAAAAGGTATCAATCTTGTTCTGAATTTCTCGCGCGACTGAACTTTATACGAGGTCAGATCCATGATTGGAAAATTGAATCAGGCTGTCCAGTGAGGCAAGGAGTTAACAGGCATAGGGTTGTCTATAACACCAAAAAACTTTATTACTTTGTCCAAAAAGACAAAGGCGCTGGATGGAGAAAAGACAATTCGTTTCAAGGTAAGGACTTAACAGAACTTGTATCTGAAATTGAAAAAATCCGCTAACAATACTACTGCACCTGCCCGCGAAAATGTTGGCGGCGCTACGCAGCTCTTCCTTTGCGCGGCAGGTGAGTTGCGGCGTTCCGCCCTTGAGATTGCCACATCAAATATGTAACAAATTCAAATTCCCTCCACCATTACCTTCCTACTGTTATGTTGCGAGTTGACCTATCTGGTTGAAATTAAAGGGTTTTTCTGATATTTTTCAGGACTCTTATATTTGTATAGATATCAAGAACTCACAGTGTATTTGGGAATTGTTGCTAAAAAACTCGCAACATAATTAACTCACTTTAATTAAACTACTACGGTAAAATTTCTATAGGCACTTAAGGGTTACTTAAGTGAGAAATAATTTAATAAGAAAAGAAATCAAGCCGTTAAGTCGCTAATATCACTCGTAATAATTTAATCTTTTTTAGTGGTACCGGAGTTACACTATAAACACTTACAGGAATTTTTGAGTTTGTAAACACTAAAAAAGTATAAAAATAAAATATAAAGAATTAGAGGAATAAAAAGGAATATTTGCAATATTTTTTTAAAAATTAAAAGAAAAAGACCAATAAAATAAGCAACATAACTAATCGTGCAACATAATTCCTGAGTTACGTAGGGTAAAGAGAATGCGCATGCAATCAATCACCAGCTATCCAGGTTGCCGGCCATTAATTTTTTGATTGCAGTTTTCAGCTCCGGGGTTGGTCCTGGTCGAGTAATTTGCAATCAGATTTCCCGGCATTGAGGACAGCGCCGGACAGATCGAGGCGCAACTCGCCAGGGCGGCCATTGGGTTTCAATCCTTGTTGGGGTTACCCCATCCTAACTGACAGAAGTGAGCCGGATTATTCCGGCCGATGTAAACCGCTCTAACGGGCTGCTATGCATTATAAATCTGCTCAAAATGAATTACACGGATATTGATTTCTGGAAATATAAAGCGCGGTTTCATATTATCATGGAAGGATAACGAAAAATTATTTGAACCACGCTTCGAAATCGCACGCATACCAATATGACGTATTGACGGATTAAAGCCAAAATCACCTGAATTCACATTGCCGCCTGCATGAAAAAGATCTGGTTGTGAATATGCCCGCAGAAAAAATTTATCAACGGAAACAATTTTCTTTAGCCAATCAATGCTAAGAGGACTTGATTGCCCAATACTTTGCTGTACTTCACTTATAACAACATCGTCACCAGCAATCAATTGAGCCGTGGCCACATAAAGTTGATTTTCTATATATCGCTTGTTTTGTTCATCAACCGATTCAGACAATGGCTTCTTTTTCTTGAATGAGATTCCACACTCACATGCTAGCCAGACAATCAACCCCTTGAGCCGCGCAAACTCATCCATATCTGCCAAGTTCGAGTGACGGTTATCAAGACAAATAATCGAATAACTCCCGTCATACATGACAGAGGCAATGTGATCAAAAAGAGCACGAAGCTCTTTGATTGGAACTGCCGTCTGACCGGCACCGATCCAGGGAACCTTGCCATCGAATCCACGCAACAAACGAAGTGTCGATAGAACTCCAGCCAAGATCACCACGAATTGAGGCAAATCCATGTTGCCTAGTTTCAAGGCATCCAGTTTTTTGCGTGCTATTGACACAAGAGATCTGACTTTCTGGTGGCAGACGTCCAATGGGTTCCGGTCAGCATCCCGTGCGCTTGTACAATTACCGAACTCTACACCCGGTGTTTTTTGTTCACGATCCGAGGGAGGGAATACTGGCGGAACTTCATCCTCGTCATCAGCATCAACCTGTTCTTCCTCTGAGCGCCCCTTGGCATCGCGTTCTTCCAAGACGGCCTCTAAACCAGTCTGGTGGTCGTCCCGCAAATTATAGAGTAATACATCCAGCAGGTATCCAAGGTCATCGGAACTGCGCAATCGTTGTTTCTTTTTGATGTTTTGTTGGTCAAGCTCATCAATGCCAATCGACAGTTCTGCCCCTTCAGTTATCTTTTTAGGTGCTTCACTGTCTTTCTTTTTTAATCCCCCTCCGGGCAGAGATTTGGTCATAACCACTTTATCACTGATACTGATAATATCCTTAATACAATCGATAAAATGGGCAATATCAGGCATGCCAGTCGTGAGAGATGCTAATGCTTCATTGAATTTTCTCTGAGAACTTGTTCTCGAGAGTCCCTCTATTTGTTTGACGCACTGCACAAGACCAGTAAAGGACTTGCCATTGACAATAAATCGAATGAGAATCGGCGGGACAACAACGCCTTCAAGTGCGAGGACATATTCATCGTCCAGCAAAAGTGCTCGTTTGACCTCAGGGCTAGCGAACGGCGAAGAAAAAAGTTCGCAATCAAGGAAAGAAGGATGCGCACAGTCCGGAAATCGAAATCTGATCGCATTCTCCATCTGAATGGCAATGATCACCTTCGAAACAGCATCATTTTTTTCTATACCGCCCGTACCGTCCCAATTCTGGCGAGCAACCTCCCAATCATCCTTTGTCAAGGGAGGCATGGTAGGGATAGATGTCAACCCAAGCGCTTCGGCTGTCTGCAAAGCCGCTTCGTCTTTTCGAGCTATCATCATCTCGGCATTTTTCGTTAAATTGGGAGCAAGCCAGGCGGGTGAGCTTGGGTTGGCGCTGCCGACAGCCAAGACCATCGTACCGTTCTCGTGTTGAATGAAAATCGATTTGGCATGCAAATATCCGGCGTGCTTGCCATGATTTTCTCCCACACCCAGGCCAGAAGAGTTGACGAAGGATACCCCAGGAAGTTTTTTCTCAACCGGGAACTGGACTGTGGCGGGATCAAACCCTACAGTCAGTTCCTTGGGTGCAAGCGCATCGCGTACCTGTTCGATAAAGGAGAGGTTTGCGTCAAAGAATGCCCCGCTGATCACAACGTGCTTGACCGGTTCCGTACCAACGAATTCCCTCAGCTGTTGCCAAAGGCTTGGTGCATCTTGCCTGGAAGCAAGAACCCGATACTCTTCAGATGCCACCTTGGCACCACTCTGCTGAAGCCACGGAGCAAAATCCTGCACCTTCATGATCATCTCACTGACATGGCCAGTCAAGTGATTGCCTTGGGTTGCCACCCAGTGGAGAACATCTTGCCAGGCAGATCCCAAGAGAGCTGCGGCATCGGCATCTCCCGTTCCACTGTAGCGGATCAGGTTGGTCATCTCTCGGTTGAAGCCAAATCCCGACAAGGTCATGTTGTGGCTACCCACAAACAGAGTTCCTTTCTTTTTGCCTACCAAGAGGATGATTTTCGGGTGAAAGGCAGCGCCTACTTTGATTGGCGTCAAGGTGTACAAACGGCCGGCGGAACGGGGCGGATGGCGATCTATGGCAAGGCTGGCCTGTGATGAGTCCATCATCAAGACATTGTGCCGCACACCACTGGCCATCAGATGTCGCAGGACCACGTCCTCGTAAAAAGGCAGATACGCATTGAAAGTGGTGATCAAGGAGGCTTCGTAGCCCCCGAAACGAATCTCTTTGAGGAGCGAAATGGCCTCACTCATCGGCCATCTCCATGAATCGCTTGCCGAGTTCCGATGGTGCCCAGACCTCGCCTGTTCGGACAAGTGCTCCGATATCTTTGAGAATGCGCACGGCTTGCCGGAAACGTGGCGTCGTAAAAACCGCTTGCGGTGCCTCCACCATCTCCAGCCCCTGATCGGAAGGCCTGATGCGGAAAGTTGACTGGGATTGGCCGCGCAGCTTACGCAATGCCACCATGAAGTGAGTATTGATGCCCCATGATTTAGCCAGCCACCCGATCCATTCGCGCATGGAAAGCGTATCCCAGGTGTTGCTGCTATGATGGTTGAAGGTCTGCAGGTTGATCGGATAGGCCTGGAGATAGTTGGGCGGGAAGACGAAATCGCCGTAGCCATCACCGATTTCATGGCGGCATTGTAACGCGACAAGCGCCTTCAGGCAGGCCAGAAGGATTGCGGCGTGTTTGTCATGAGCATGTTTATCACGACAAAGGGTTTCGATTTGAAAAGCCAATTGGATCTCGTGGCTGTCGTTTCCCCAATCGTCCAGAGGCGGAAGCCACGAATCTGCTTCTCTTTTCGCATGACCGACAGGGCTATCTAAAGGAAAAAATGAAGCAACCCCCTCGACCTCTGGTCTTTCGAGGAACCAAAGTACGAGTTCGTCGACCGACTGGAAGCGTTCGCCTGAAGAACCATATTGGCCAAGGATGACATAAAAAATCCCTTGAACCGCCAGGGATAAAATTTCGTTGCGTTGGTAGATAGCCCACTGCTGGCGGGTAACCTGAAGGCGTTCAGGAAGATCCCATTCTTTTTTCTCCGGCAAGCCCCCACTATAGGTACACCCACGAAACTGCTCGATGCCCAAGTTCATCCCCTCTGCCGCTAAACTATCGGACAGAAAAAGGAGCATCTGCAAGGTGCGCCGCCGAACCAGACTGTTTTGATCAAAAAATTGCCCTTGCACAAAAAGCATGCCCGCAAGTTTGGTGAGTTCCTCTTGGCTTTCATGCAAGGCACACGGGCAAAAGGCGTGCAGTTCGTCAAGCCGTGCCGCTGACACTGTGTCTTCTTCAATTGTCTTGAAGAACAACTCCCGATTGACCTGCCGATCAAGGGCCTCCGCCAGGCTCCCACCGACCTCCTTGATGTTTTTGATGCCAGACTGGAGATCACCGGTCATGATGCCAAGCTCTCTGAACACGCCGATGTAATATTGCCCAAGCCCACCCAAGGTGTTTTTGAAGTAGCGGGTTTTCCCATTCCGGCAGGCATATTCCGATAATCTGACTGAGCCCCCCTCGCGCACCATTGTGACAGGCTCTGCCATATTGCCGCTGCCAACGGTTGCAGCCGCATGATCGTCACGTTCGCCGCCAACGACCTTGGCGTGCCGCTCGGCAATCAAGGTGAACAGGCAGTCCGCTTTCCGGAACCAATCAATGAAGGCGTCTCCGTAACGATGGCCGAGCTGTTCCAAAGCCCAGATGACCCAAGGGTAAAAGCTGTAGTACCGGGCTCGATCGGTGACGTTGGTGATTCCTGGCAGCATACGGCCATAGAGGTTGATGCAGGGTGCCTGCACGGCCAGATGATCAAGACCGCCGATGGCATTGGTCGGCTTTACCCAAGCAGTGGAGATATCCATGTTCTCTCAAAAAGCGAAATGTTCAAACCAATCGTGGCTCCTCTGGTCAAGAGCGGAAAGCAGTTTACGGCCAGGGCAGAGGAAGAGTGGACGGCACGGAACTTCCCATGAAGTTCGGCACCGTCGCCGCTTTGCAGGTCAGCCTCGAACTGCGCCAGGCTGACGCCGTCGATCAGGTTGTCGGCAAGGGGTGCGGACGTAGCCCTTGGCATCGGTCTGGCTGGGATATTTGCCGCACAATGCCATCTGCAGCGAGTGCTGGTTGGACCGGTCACTGGTCACTCAGCCTCCTCTCGCGGCGGATGGATAATGCCCCGGTATCGTTCACGGATTACCTCGGTCCAGTCTGCAGGTTGGATGAAATTGCCCTCAGCGTCGATTGGTGGTCCTGGTGGCGGGTCAAGGAGGGTCTGGTAGGGCTGGCCGGTGCGGATGGCCTCCTGCATGGCATCGTAAATTTCAAGGATGACGCGCTTGGTGCGGTAGTCGCCGTCGTACTTGGCCTCATCCTTGCGGCGGACGATGGGGAAGGTGTCCATGATGTAGTTCACGGCGTGTCGGGGGGTGGGAAAGGCGGCGAGGAGTGAGTGGCGAATAGCGAGTGATTTACCTTCAGCATCGACCTCGCCATTCGTAATTCCCCATTGGCCATTCGCCGTAGCTTGCAGGTAGAGGTGGAAGAAGGCGGCATCTAGTTCGCAGCGGAGTATGAAGCGACGTTCTTCATCCCAGCGAAACGGTGAGGCAGACCAGCCGCAATCCTGCGCGAAGGGCTCAAGGTCCCAGGCGGTGTATGTAAGTTCAAGGACACGAGGTGAAATCCATAAAGCGAAACAATTTATGACCTCAGACCAGCGGCAGGAGCCATTGAAAATGGGTATTCCAATGACAGGCAACTGGTTGAGATAGTGCCCATAAAGGTGGAGACCAGCAACTTTCTGTCTTGCCGTGTAATCAAAACAAAAAGAATTGAAATTGGCCAATAGACAAGCATTTAACTCTGCGGTATGCGGCGTTGGAAGCCAGGGAAGAGAATGAGTTAATGCAACTCCCGCAAGCATTGACGCAATCGCAGTACGCTCGTTCGTAGAAGCGGTAACATCCTTGATAGCGAGACACCACCGGGGCACCACATTGCAACGTTCGCTAACATCCGATGCGCTGACCCAAAACATCGGCTGGGCCAACTGTTTAGGGTCTTGATGTTCTGTATCCGACAGAGCCACTGGTTGATTGCGGCGTACCCTATTGGTTGGGTCAAAACGGATGATCGCCGCTCGGTGGTCATACATACCAACCATCTTCCCCTCGTAGAACGGAAACCATACATCGGAGTCGCGTGTGAAGCAGTTCCCTCGCAAATGGAATCCCTTAGCATATAATTCTTCTGCCGTCCGGTGGCCTTTCATGGCGGCATTCATCATAAACATCAAGGTTGGTTTTATCCTCCATCCTTGCCCTCCCTCGTCTCTACCAATGATGGGACCAGCCTTTTGCAACATCAAGGTTAGAATATAGTCATGCCGGGTTCGGAAGAGTGGCGCCGTTCGGCTCAGTGGGTTCAGCACTGAAACCGCTTGCTGTGAAAGTCGGATATGCCGATTGGTGTCCGCCAGGTCGGACGGTGAGTGGGCGAAAAAAAAGAAGTCGGTATCGCTACAGACCCCCTTGCCTCCGATGGTAAGCAGGCAGAATCGATAACGACTGTCCACTCCAGGAAAGAGTCCCAGCCGATTTTCAAAGTCATACAGGCTCACTAGCCGATTGTCGCCGTGTAAGGTTGCAAAATGGTCCTGCGAAAACGAGTCAGAAGCAAACCCGGAGGGTACAACGATGCCAACGCGACCAGTTGGCCCCATGAAATTATGCTCTAACTCCAAAAACAAACGATACAGGTTCAACCGTCCCACATTAGCGTAGGGAAATCGGCCGCTGGCTGCCATAAGGTGTTTTTGACCATAGGTAAAGCGAACGTATTCCTGATACTCTTGCCATAACTCAGCGTCATCAGACTGAATTTTATACAAAACAGCAGCCTTGTCTTTCGCACTCTTGACAGAGAGGATTTCAGGATAACATGATGCAAAAAACTCGTTATCTTTTACCTCTTGCATATCCCATGGCGGATTTCCAAGCATACAGTCAAAGCCGCCCTTGGCAAACACCTCAGGAAAAGTCAGATGCCAGTGGAAGAACTGATACTGCCGCGCCAAATCCTCGATCTCTTCCGCCATCCCGGCGGGAAGAGGCATGCCACTGGCCAAGCCGTTCAGCAGGCCCTGGGTGATGCCGTAGGGCTCAGATGACGGGAATCTGGGGTCGGTCGGATGGGGCGGGAAATATTTCTTGATGACAAAGGCAGCGCACCAGGCATCGGCGAGCAGCTTCTTCTTCCGGTACGCCTCGGTTTCTTCATGGCGGTGGAAGGCCAGTTCCTTGGCGCGGATTGATTCCGGCCGGTCGTCGGGCAATTCCTCCAGCGTGGCGGCGGCCTGGGCCAGTCGGGCCTGGGTCTCGGCGTCACGCTGCCCCTCAATTGGCCCCCATCCTTTTCGTTCCCCTTTATTGCGTTTCTTGAGTTCAGCGCACGCCTGCTTATCATCGCCCTCGAAGGGCTTGAAGGCATCGTCCGGGAGCCCTGCGGCAACGAGTTCCGGGATGGCGCCCAGGAGGCTGTTGCCCACCCGGATATGATGGTCGAGGAAAGAGAGCGGCTTGCCGGGCTCCAGAGCCTCCAGCCAGAGGTTCACCCGGCAGAGCTCGGCTGACATAGGATTCACGTCTACGCCATACAGGCAGCGTCCAATGACATCACGCAGGGCATGCTGGTACAGTAACGGCGAGGGTTCGCTCTCCCCTTGCGCCAGCGCCCGTACCCGGGCCAGATGTCGGGCCAGCCTGTGGGCGGCACCTACCAGAAAATGTCCGGAACCAACAGCCGGATCGCAGACCTTGAGGTTGAGAATGGCCTTCTCAGCCTCAACACCGGTCTTGCCCTTAATGGCCTTGGCCACCACCGGGTCCAGGGCGGAGTCTAAAAGACACTGAACCAGGGAGTCCGGCGTGTAGTAGGAGCCGGAGGTCTTGCGCTCGTTGCCGGCGAATTCGGCAAAGGAGAATCGGGCACCGTCGGCGCTTATCTGTGGGGTGAGGGCCAGGAGACTCTCGTAGACCCCGCCCAGTTCCTCGGCCCCAAGGTTCTTGTAATCCACCGGCCGCAGCATCTTGCCCTGGCGGGTAAAGGCGAGGTGGCGCAGGGCCTCTAGCAGATCGTGGTTGGTCAGTTCCGCATCATTCAGCGCCGCTGTCGAGTCCGGATCCCATAAGAAACTGCCCAAGGCCGGCAAGGCCAGGAGCTGGCGCGCTGCATCGAACTGATCAGTGCCAGACAGGGCATTGACCAGGAGCTGGAACTGCCGCCAAAGGTCTCCATGACGGCTGCCCTTGATGCGGGAGGCCATATCACGAAGTCGGCCGGTGCTGTAATGGGCGGCATAGCGTTCCCGGGCCAGCCGAGCTGCCTCGGAGGGATCGCCGGGATGGAGGAGGGGTTGGCCGTCCAGGGTGCGATCTTCGGCCACGAAGAGGAAAATCAGCCTGTAGACCACCCGCAGGAGCTGGCCATGAAAATCGATGAGGCTTACCTGGCCAGTGCGCAGCGCGTCACGCAGGGTGGTGTTCTTGGGGTGGCTGGTAAAGCCCTCGCCCAGGATCTGCAACGCCTTTTCCACACCGCCGCGCAAATCCCCCAAAGCCCGGGTGCCCTGTTCCCCGGCAATCTTGGTCCAATGCTCCAGCCAGCAGCTCTCGGGCCGTTCATTTTCTTGTGAAACAAATCGGGTGGCGTGGGCCATGAGCCAGAGCAGAACAAAATCGGAATAGACCTCGCCAGCCAGCATAGCTTCGAGATCGAATTCAAGGAAAGACTGACGCGAGAGGGCCTGGTTGTCACGGAGCAGGCGGAAGCGCAGGCCATTCGACACAATGGCCCAGAGGTGGCCTTCGCTGCGGTTCAGGAATTCCTGAACCAGACCGTGCGGATTGACCGCGGCGGCACCGCGCACCCCGGCAGCACGACGGTCGAGGCTCAAGCCACAGCCGACCAGATGAATAGGCACCGGGCCGAAAAAACGGTTGATGGCATACGTGCGGCCGTCGATCTCGGGGCCGGCAGTGGTGGGGAGCAGGCCAAAGCCGAGCTCACGCAACAGCGGCAGGCTCCATTTATCGTTGGTCAGGCCGGTTGCGGGTTCGCCTTTGGGGAGGTTCGCAGCGGAAGCAAGGAACTCGGCCCAGTGCCGGCGCAGGCGGTTCCAGGACTGGGTGATGACTTCGTTGAGTCGTTCGCCCTGGGGCAGGCCATAATCCTCGGGTCGGACTCCGGCGAGCCTCTCTTTCGGGTCGAGTACGCGGCGCAAGAGGTCAGGCGGTAACAGACCGCCTTCCGAGCGGATAGCATGGAAGTCGTTGTGTCGTCTGGTCATGGCTAGCTCAACCTCGGCAGCAGAACATAGGCCCCGAGTATATCCACCGGGAGAACGGGCTTGATAGTGACTCGGCCCTTGGCCCGGGCCGACTCGCGGACACGTTCGTGGGCGGCGAGTTGGATATCGGCGCGTTCCGTGGCAACCAGAGCCAGGGCCTGTTGAAGTTTCGGCAGGACAGATGTCAATAGTCCGACCTGCTGCTCGATGGCCGTCATGATGAGATTGCGTTCCGGTCGGGCCGTCAGGAAGCGTTCGCTTTCTTCCGGGGAAAACCATTGGGGTGAGTCCGCCTGCCCAATACAGGCAAGCGGGACAATCTCTTCGCAGAGGATAGTTTCGGCGTCACCCCCGGCGATATTGAGGTGATAACGGAAACGGGCCAGGAGCAGTGTTGTCCGGACATTCACGAAAGAGGTGGAGACAACGCCGCATCGCGAGGCCACCGGCCGGGTATCGCGGGCCACCGGATCAAGGGCTTGATCGAGCGTCCAGGCGGCCAGACCTTCCACCACCGGACTGGTACGTCCGAGATACAGCTCCCCTTCCTGCAGCGGCAGGTCAAAACGACCGGTAAAGGATTCGTCACGTCCAATGGCCTGGCGCATTGCACGCGGCGTTTCGTTACTCAAATGTACAGTCACCGCCTTACCTTTAGTCTGGACCGGGAGATGTGCCGCCTGCAGCACATCGTTAAAAAAGCGGGCCACTTCTTCGCCACGGCCGATGGAGGTGCGAATGTTCTGCAACTCCTCAGCAACCGCCTGAGGGCTCAGGGTGTGCTGGGCGAAACGTGAACGGCTCGCCTTTTCGCGGTCGCGGGCATTATCCCACTCGCTGTGCAGCGACATCTTCTTTGTTACGACTTCTTCCAGGTCAAAAAGCGAAAGTTGACGGGCCTTGCCGATGGACTGTTTGCGGAAGAGCGCCCCCTCGAAAAGGGCCTCGGCGATCTGCTCGCTCGACCCTGGAACAGCGACACTAACCCCGAGGGCGCTCTTGATGCTCTTATGCTTGCGTATGAGTACATCGAGGATGACGCCATCAATGGGGTTATCGGTGCCGTAATAGGTGATGACACGAACCTCTGGCTTTTCCTGGCCAAAACGATCCACTCGACCTTCCCGCTGTTCGTGACGAGTAGGGTTCCAAGCAAGGTCATAGTGCAGAACCGCATTGAAGTGCTGCTGAAGGTTGATCCCCTCTGACAGGCAATCGGTACAGACCAGCACATACTTCCCCGGCTCGCTGGTCAGGGAGGCGATGCGCGCCTCACGCTCGGAAGATGGCAGCAAGCCGGTCACCGACTCGACCTTGACTTTGGAGGGGAGTGACTCACGAAGCTGGCGGGCGACATAGTCGGCTGTGTCAATAAAGCGGCAGAATACCACCGGCTGGAAACCGTCCTTGACAAGGGTCTTGATCTCACGGATGGCCCCCTGGAGCTTGAGGTCCGTGTCGGCGGCAAGCCTCTCGGCCCGTCTGGCAAATTCGAGCAATTTCCGGCGGGTATTCTCGGCACCATTTTCGGTGTCTGACCCTGGGCTGAAATCGAGAGCTGCCGTATCGTCGGAGTCGTCCTGATCAAGTACTGTGCGACGTCCGACCTCATCGACGTCATGCTCGTCCGCCTGATCCACGGCTGCCCTGTTTCGCAGCGTCGATGCTGCGGCGGCCGGGCTGGAGGATACGCAGCGCAGCAGGGCCAGGGCCGACCAATAGCGGACCCTCTGCTGGCGTTTGCCGCCGTCTTTTTCAGAAACATACTCCCGCGCAAAGGAAAGAATATCGTCAAAGAGGATGCGGTACTCTTTGCTGAAGATGTAGGTCGATTCCTTATCCTTGCGCTCGGGAAAGGAGGTGTCGGTCTCGAGATAATGGCGGATGTCGGCACGCCGACGCTGCACCAAATGGCGGGCAAGCTTTCGTCGGATGCCTTCCCGTTCTGCCCGGTCGAGGTCGGTGGGAAGGTTGATAAAATCCTTGTCGAGCAGGCTCAAGAGCGAGCGGAATGCGTTCTCATTACCGCTGTGGGGGGTGGCGGTGACAAGCACTATGTGACGTGATTGGTCTTCCGCAACTCGCCTCAGGAGGTCGAAGCGTTGCTGCCTGCCACGACCTACGCCGCCTGCCAGCGTGCAACCATGGGCTTCATCGACGATAACGAACTCGGGACATTTAATGAGAAAGTCTTCGGCGTGGCGAGGGGTCTTGATGAAATCAGTGGAGACTATGGTGAAGCGGTGACGATCAAATACCGATACCCCAATAGGCAGGTCTCGCTCCAAACGCTGGATGGTGCTGGAGAGAACCAGTTCAGCTTCGATATGGAATTTCTCTGCCAGTTCCCGTTGCCATTGTTCGGCAAGGTGCGGAGGGCAGAGGACGGCCATTCGGGTGATCTCTCCTCGGTCAAGGAGTTCACGGGCAATGACAGCGGCCTCGATGGTCTTGCCAATCCCGACATCGTCGGCAATGAGCAGGCGGACGGGATCGAGTTTCAAAGCCATCATCAGCGGCACAAGCTGGTAAGGCCGAGGTTCGGCAGCAATGCGGCCGAAGCTGCGGAAGGGACCGGCAGCGGCCCGGGTAGACAACCGTGCTGCCTCGCGCAGGAGTTGGCCCGAGGCAAAGTCACCGATATCGGCAAGGGTAGGTAGATGGAATGTGGTGGATTGTACAGGCTCGACAGCGGGAAGAATGCCTGCGATCTCTTCGTCAAGCCCACCCACGGGCCGAGCGAGAAGCAGTTCTTCTGTGGACTCGGGCAGGACTACCCACTCGCGGCCACGAGCGTGGATCATGGTGCCGGGTTTGGCAAGGAAGGATACTGTAATCATTTCGGGGTCCCAAAAATGTCGGGATGACGACGGAAGATCTCCTGCCAGTCCTGCTTGTGGTGAAAGCGGATGACAATGTAGCCCATCTCCATCAGCCGTCCAGTGATGCCCTCGTCATCGCGAATCTGACTTGGTTCATCGTGGGGAGGTCCATCAACATAGATGGCGGTGTTGTGCTCGGCGTAATAAAAATCAGGCCGGGTGGAACAGGACTCGATAAGGTACTGGGCGTCACTCGGTGGACGGAGCATCATGCTATCAACCAAGTCAAGCCACTTGATCTCCAGTTTACTGTCGCAACGTTTCCGTAAAGAGGCCATCCGTTCCGTGCGAGATCCGGCCCCACCGGCTGGCCGGCATTCGGATTGCGACAGTTCGGATAACAGGTCGCGAATAAGATAGCGGTCGAGGTCCTTGTGGTCCGGCTGATTGCCATAGTCAAGCAGGCACTCATAACAGGCCTTGCCGCAGGTCTGAAGTCCCTTGTCCTCCAGGGTATCTGGGTCGAAGTGGCAGATCTCCAGGGCGCGACGGGCCAGCATCGGCATGAGTGTCGGGTCTTCGGCTACCTGGCGCAACACCCCAGCGCCACCCTCTGAGGATTCATAGAAGAGAACTTCCTTGCGATCCTTGGCGGCAGGCATCGGCTCACCGGAAAGTTCGCGGGGTTCCAGTTGGAAATGTTTCTGGATTGCCTCCTTGAAGGCGGCCTGCAGGCTCGCCATTTCAGGACCAGATCGAGGTGGCTCGAAACGCATCACCAGAGCGTTCTTGGTATCCTTCACATAAGGCACAACCCTTTGACGCCTTCCTTGGTTCGCAGCGTCGTCTTCATCGTCGGCATCCATCCGATTGCTGGACCAGTAGCCACGCTCCAAATCAAGGTTGAACCCGGCAGGTTCGTTACTTTTCTGGCTGGCCCAGCCCAGGTTGACACGATAGAGATCAGTTGCATCGGCGTAGCTGAGGCGCATAGCCAGGGTTTCGCCACAGTAGACCTCGGCATCCTTGCGATCCAGTTTACCGCCAACTTCTGGAAAGTGGTATGAGGTGACAAGCCGATAGCCGAAGCGCTGGCGTTCTTCCTCATCGCAGGTGATGCGCTGGGCGAGTTTGAGGCTGACGTTCTGCATGTGCACAAGATTTTCGATACAACTGGGACCATCAAATGCTGACCCACAACGGTCACAGACTTCAGCCAAGTTTTTCCCTTGTTCAAGATGTGCGTAGCCACAATTCTGGCAGCGTTTCATGGTGGCGGTCACGAGATCGTGCGTTGCCTCGATGTCGTCGGAGCCAAAATCGAGGTTGACCTTATAGACCCGGTAGCGTGCCCCTTCATGGTAAACCAGGGCACGGGGGCCGAACTCCGATACCGCGAGAAATCGTGGCCTTGAGACGAACTCATCCTTTCCCTTGCGGCGTCGACGGCCTGGGACATAGGCAGAGAGCGGCAGACGCGGAAAGTTGTAGCCGGGCAGAAAACCTTCTGCCGCAAAATAGCGGTATGAGTAAAAATCTCCCTCATACATCCCCTTGGCCTCGGTGAGCAAACGAATCTGGCTCTCTGCCTGTGCACGTAGCCGGCGGGAATGATTTCGCTCTATCTCGGGCCTCGAGTGATCCCCGATAATCTTGTGGTGCAGCTCTCGCTGCCGGACTGCCGCACGGTACAGGCTGCGCCAGCGTTCGCAAGCGACATCGAAGGACCTCTCGATCTGGTCAAGGGTCTCTTTTACCCAATTATCATGAAACCATGCCGCAGTGGCCAGTTCACCTTGAATGCTGCCGATGAGTTCCGTTGCTTTGGTCTGGGTTGCAGCCAGATGGGCAGGGCTCTTCAATTCCCGCTGGATGGCTTCATTAACAGCCAACGGAAGCTTCCCCTCGGCAGAGGCAAGGTCGATGACCGTAGTGAGGGTCTTCCCCAGATCAGGTTTGGCCACCTCCATCCAAATGGCGTGAACATGGGAGCGGACAAGATCACGATTACGGATATCGATTCGCGGTGGGGCAACCGCTCCGGCTACCATTCGGGTTGGCTGGCGGAAATAATACTGATCGTGGGGACTCCTTCCGGCACAGTAAGTATAGACAAGGGCCGGCTGGCCACCACGTCCTGCACGACCGCTCCGTTGCGCATAATTTGCCGGGGTGGGTGGGACATTACGGAGATTTACAAGATTCAATTGGGCAATATCCACCCCCAGTTCCATGGTCGGCGAGCAGAAGAGCAGCGGCAGGTCCCCAGTACGGAATCGATCTTCACGTTCCTCGCGATCCTCAGACGCGACCTGAGCGGTATGCTCACGGGCTTCGAGAACGCACTTCAAATCGACGAATCGGCGGTAGCACTCCAGAAAATAGCGATTTACTTCGGGTGGGATCTCGCCGACTTCCAAAAGTCGCGTTCTATCCAAGGGGCGGACTTCACCATTCCCTGGAAGCCAGCGCAAGGCGTCGGCGTTAATCTGATAACCCGGCACATCTCCACTGCGAACTTGCTCGACAATGCCGTAGCGTTTGAGGGAGAGGAATAAAAAGCGGATCACCTGATCGACTTCGGCACGACCGAAGTTTTGCCCTGACGGCACATAGCTTTTAAGAGAACGCTTCAAGTAGCGACCATAGCTGCCATAGGACGAGACAAAGAAACCTGAGCGATCCTGCTGCTGTTTAGGGCGGGGGTAGGCAACTTCTGACCTCACGAGTTCCCGTACATCTTCCAGATACCAGACGGTATTTTCAAGAAGACGAAATTTTGTTTGCTCAACAAGATCAAGTTGCTTCTGCGAATCAAGCACATCGACTTTGACAGCCAGTGATCGACGCATAATTTCGAGCAGCGTACGTAATAGTTCCTCCCTCAACTCAGGTGGGCAATCACGGAGAGGTGCTGGAGTCTCGATAAACTCTTTAGCCTCGCGGTCTACTTGGACCGTGAAGCCTGACTCCCAAAGCTCTGTCTCTCCGAGGAGACCATCATCTCCTTTCAACCCTTCATAGTCAAAGGCCAGCAGTCCGCAGTCTTCGAGATTTGGTGCCGTTACACGCCAACCGCGCTGTAAATCGCGATACAGATAGTAGTCGATGACGCGGCGCAGGGCATCATTGGTGGCATTTCTGGCTGGCCCTCGAACCTCGGCATCGGCAGCATATTCATCGAATCGAAGCTGCATGGCTTCAAAGACGCTTCGAGAAAGCTCCCCATGACTCAACCCCTTTTCGCCCCTATCCTGAGTTGCTTTATGGAGCGAAGAACGAAGCAAGGCGACCTGAGCAAAATCGTTGAAGTGGCCAGCCTGGAGTGAGGCATCCTGGCGGTTGTCCGTGAAGCTCAATAGCTTGCGGGCCTCAGGCTTGAGAGCTTGATCCCTTTGCAATTCGATGAGAGAGCGAACCGCAAGGATTGTGGTTGCCGTGCTGCGGTTATCGACCCCGAGGGTGCCCAATTTAGGACGCTCTGATCGCTGGCTCTTGGTATAGGCGATGCCACAGGACGGCTCTAGGCAAAAAAGGAAGTTCTTCCGGATCAACGCCGCCGGTATGCCCTGGTCTTCGGTCACAATATAGCCACCTGCATCCACGAATACCGGCTCGGGTTTATCGCCGCGTGCATCAGAACGAATCCTTTCTACACCTTGGGGCGAGGTCTCTTTCATGACAGAAGGGAGGCGTTCCAACAAGCTGTTTCCATCAGTCCTAGGCCACGGTGCCGACTCGGAGGTAAATAGATAGGCATCACCGCTGCCATCATCGCCCTCCTCACGTTTGTCTTCCCGGGGAAGTAGGATGGTGCCGTGTTGATCGGCGGTCACTTTGACACGGTAATAGGCGGTTCCGCATTGACGACAAAAAACAAGGGGGAAGAGAGGCTTGTCTGGTTCGCCAGGTTTGGATCCTTTTTTGGTCAGTTCGAGGTGCCGCTTTTCCTCGGATTCAATAGTCGACCATATGGTATCGCCCCGTGTAAAAAATTGATGAAGCCGGAAAGCAAAAATAGGGAACCGACTTGAACTGCTGCGCCGCAGTTCAGAGCCTTTCAAAAGATAACGGCGTAACACTGTATCGCACTGAACAGGATCGAGTGATGGGATCAACCTTGTCAGCACATCAACAGCACTGTCCTCACCCTGCAATCGAAGAGGAGTCTGTCGCACCAGGCGGCCGGTCCCTTCTTCAGTTGTCACCCCGAACATTGTTTCAATCCATGATGCCAATGGATGAAGGCGAAACTCTTCATAATTGTCTGGGGGCTGGACATCATTAAAAATCGCCTCTTTCAATGATTGGATTGCCGTGGGCGACTCAAAATCAGCCTCCGGCGTGGCTCGCTCAAGTGTTTCACCAATGACCTGTGAAGTATCAAAAGAAACCCCGAACAGGGTATTGGCAACCTTGGCAACCTCCTGTTTCTGTTCATCTGAACTCCCACCGCTGGCCATGGTGGCCGAGGTGCCAATACAGATTATGTCATGACCGCCAAAGGCAAATCGACAACGACGGATAAGAAGCGCTACATCAGCTCCTTGCCGCCCTCGATAGGTATGGAGTTCGTCAAAGACCAGAAAGCTCAAGCCTTGCGCGGCTCTTACCAGTTCTCGGTCCTCGCGGCGAGTCAGCAGTAATTCCAACATCATGTAGTTGGTCAGCAGGATGTCGGGAGGATTGCTTCTTATTTCTTCACGTTCTGCGCCCTTTTCTTGACCGGTATACCGAGCAAATCGGACAGGGGACTTCCCTTCCGGGTACCCCTTCTTCAAAAACTTGCTCAACTCCTCATCCTGGCTATTGGCGAGGGCATTCATCGGATAGACGACAATTGCCTGGATGCCCCGCCCAGAACCGTTTCGCAGGACATGATCAACGATGGGCACAATGTAGGTCAGACTTTTCCCTGATCCCGTGCCACTTGTTAGAACGTACGATTTACCCTCTTTGGACTTGATAATGGCATCCCGCTGATGGGTATGGAGGAGCAGAGGTTTGCCGTTGAGGTCGACATCTGACTTGTCGATCCGGAATATCTTGGAGCACTCAGGGTGAAGCATACCCTGGCTCACAAGTTCGTCAATGGTGCCCCCGGGCAGAAAGGTTGGATTGAGCTGTAGGAGTGGCTCTGGCCAGAAAGCGCCGGCTGAAAGTTCCAAATTTACTTTCTCGGCAATGCGGGCGTCTGCAATTTTGATAAAGCTTTTTGTGTAACTTGAGTAGTCTTCAACAAGACGATTTCTGAGGTCAAATACATTCATGTAAAGATCCAGTTTGTATTGGGGAAATCCAGTTTTTTCTAACCCGGATAATTCATCACAAATAGGTTAAAAAAGGTAAAGGCATTTGTAACGTTATCTTTCAAAATAACCTCAGCCAAAAAAACGCTTTAAAGTAATCGCAGATTTTGAAGACTGGAAGTTCATGCTACGCAGCCCGATGTCTGAGGTTTAAATAAAGTAGACTTACGAAAAAACGAAGAGTTTTAACTCGTTATGGAAGCATAAAAAATTTTAGTCCGCTATCCTAACGCATATTATTACCCAGATTATTTTTATCCAGCCTTTTTGCTGTCTAAGAATATTTCTTTTAATGAACCTCTTCAATTTAGGTTTGTTCTGGCAAGGGTCATGATTGAAAAATATAGCAATTTGATATTCTTTCTGATCTTTTCCCCCAAATATCAAAAAAATCAGTAAAGCAATCCCGCAAGTATAAAATCTTGCACTTATAACAATTTGCCGCCCTCAAAAAGTCAAGGAGCCCCTTTTCGTACTAAGTGAAGATATTTCAAACAAAGTTGCCCCAAGACAGGGGTCGTCTCCCTTCTCGTGTCTCGGCTTAAACAGCCTCTTTGAGCTTCTTCGCAATCCAAACTTTAATAAGGGCCTGCCTTGTTATTCCAAGTCTTTTGGATTGCTTGTCGAGCTTTTCTACTACCCAGGCTGGGAAGTCTATATTGACTCGTTTAGTTCCTTGATTGAGCCGCCGAGCTTTTGAAAAATTCAGATCATCCGTCATGTCCTCGCCAGCTTCAAATTTTTTGTCAAATTTTTTAGCTTTCATAATACAGAACCTTCTTTTTCCTGGAAAGCCTAGCAGAAATGATTCTTATAGAATTATCCAGGTAAGTATTACACCCGACCAATGTTTTTTGCCTGGTTTTTCAATTACGAGACATCGCCTTTTTATCTTTTCCAGGCATTTAAAACCATTTTTTGCTTTTCGCCGGCAAGGACCCTCGTATAAATTTCCGTTGTGGCGGTAGAAGAGTGGCCCATGAGATCGGCCAAAATGTGGAGGGGTAAAGGATTTTCGCTGGTGACCATGGCAACCCCGAAACCATGGCGTAGGCCTTTAGGTGTAGCTTGGGGGCCGCTGATCCCAGCACGCTCCATAACCTTTTTTATCATTCGCCATGCGGATGTCCTGCTCATAGTCCAAAAGGGCTGGGCATTATTCCTGTGCTGCTGCCGCCGAAGATCAAACACTAAATCAAAAAAATCAATCACGCTGGAAGGAACAGGAATAGAACGAAATTGAGGCTTTTTCACCCTTCCCTGTTTATCGTGCTTTCTTTTCTTGAGGGTCCTGATAATTATTGCTTGGTCTTGAATGGAGATCCGCCGTGGGGTAAGTTCCAGAGCTTCAGAAAGTCGGCACCCAGTGTAATGCAGGACAGAGCAAAAAACTCGGTTTTCTCTGTTCTCGACTTTGGAGGCATCGAGAAAAAGCCTGCGCTCGGTGTCGGTAAGATAGAGCCGCTTGCCGTTTTCATCAAAAAGGGACATTTCGGGGAAAAAATTAGCCATATTATCACCTGAAACAATTCATTAGTTTTGTTTCATTTACCATCAAAAAAATGCCCGGTCAAGGGCCGGGAATAGGGTTTTTTGAGGGCATTTTTGTGAATCACATCGATAAATGAGCCATTTCTATTACCAGTATTTGAGCCATATCAGAAGTGATTCCAAAGAAGCCCAAGGCTCTCGATCTCGTCTTGCTGAAAAGCTTTTAGATAACTCGCGGTCAAGTCGGGTTTCCTATGCCCCATCCATTTGCTGATGTGATCGAGTGGTATTCGCGGGCTTACCTCAAAACATGAAATAGCAAAACTATGCCGCAAACCTGTTGGAGTTGCTTGTTTACCTCGAATTCCTGATTTATTCATCGCATCATTTATCAGTCGCCAGCCAGTTGTGCGTGACATAGTCCATAGCGGCCGAGATCCAGATCGAGTTTGTGGACGTAAGTAAATTAATAGTTCAATAGTAAAAGCAGGCGGTATCGGAACGAATCTCTCTAATAAGTTTTTCCCTTTAGTGCCCAACAGCACGTAACCATCTCGCGCTTTGACTTGATTTGGATAAAATTCTACTGCTTCGTGTAACTTACAACCCGTGTAATACATGAGCCGGCAAAAGATTCTGTGCAGGGTGTCCAGAGAACGTATTGTATCCCGAAACTGATGTCGTTCTTCGGTGGTTAGAAATAGACGTTGCCCATCCTCAAATAACTTCACGCCCTTGCATGGGACCATCTCAGTTAACTCCCACAACCAAACACTGTCTGGCCGCCTCAACAACCTCCTTCGATATTGAGCTCAGAGTATTTACCTCCATGATCCGCTGTATCTGAGAAAATAGTCGGTTTACTAACCTGAAATTACCGGAGGTTACACGAACGACGCTCGCCATCGCTTCTCTGTCAGTAAAATCATCAAGGCTCAACGACAAACCCAATTTCTCCCAATGGTGCTTCAGAACAAACTCCATTTCCTCTTCTGAGAGAGGTTTATATGCATGCGAGAATCCGACTCGGGAGTAAAACTGAGGGTAGCGAGATATTTTTTTCTCAATCCCAGGCATGCCTATGACAATAAGGCCGAAGCCTTCCTGATCATATCGATCACGCAAATGCTCTAGACTGTGTAGAGTCAAACGGTCAGCCTCATCAACAATAACCAACTCGCAACTTCCATCATGATCAGTTTCATTTTCGCTGGATTCTCTTCCGTAATAGACAACTGCTTGGAGTTTGAATAACGTGTCGTTCAGACCATCATCTATTCTCTTCGGGGTATTAGAAACCGGGGGAGTGTAAAATACGGTTTTCTGACCAGCTAGCTCAGGGGTGTATTTTGAGCTCTCGAAAAAAGGGTCAATTTGCTCAATATCGTCCCACATCGAATAATGCCTCGCGGAGAGTGTCTTGCCCACGCCCGGTGATCCAAAACAAATTCCGATGTATTTGTCTCTCTTACATGCAGCACAAAACTCCTGAAATAATCGATACCCTTTGGTGACCAAGAAATCCGTATTATTCGTTTTCATAGATTTTTAATTGAGGTTTATTTTGGGTCTGTTTGCCGCGCAAAGGTTTCTTTTTGGCAATGATGGGAGGTGCAGGTTTTTCCAATATCTGATCAACCAGTGATTTGCGTTGTCTTATTATTTTGCGTAGTTCAGCCTTCCGTTTTATTCTCGCCTTCTTTAATTGATCGAGACTAACACTGCGTTCAGATAATTCTGGACAGATTGCGCTGCATAAATATTTGTCGTCATGGAACACTCTAATCTCAGATATATCGCGAGGGTCGTATCTGATCACCACTGGTTCACCAACATACGCGGCAAGGACTGGAGATTGATAATTCAGTCCCGAAAAGGATATTCCCACATTCCGAACTTTTCTCGGCTTCACAACCGTTAGCAACAACAAGTCCAGCTGCTCGTATGAATCGGGCAATCGGGGGAGAAAGCCGTTTTCTTCCCAGCTCTCAATGGGATTCTTGTTCAATGCGGGGTGCTTTTTGTGGTGGTAGTCGTTGAGGAAATCTCTGATCCGGGTTTCCAGTAAATCCTTGCTCAATAAGTTCTGAGGCTTCGATTTGCATTTGGGATACCCTGGCAGATCAATCAACAGCATTTGATTAATCGTTTCGAAGAACCGTTCAATTTTTCCCCTGCCTCTCGGCTTTCCAACTGATGAAAAGATTAATTCAATCTTGAGTTCAGCGCATACCTGTTCAATATGCCTGGAAGTAAAATCGCTGCCGTGATCAGTGTATAAAATCTCGGGTATCCCGCACACTGGCCAGTTGGGATCTTGTTTTCTCCAAATTGCTTGTCTTAAAGCCAAGGATGTATTGAGTGCGGAGGGGGCAGCAAAGGTAAGATAGTATCCTGCCACAGCACGACTTTTGTCATCCAAGATTATAGTAAGCCAAGGTCTTCTTTCATTATCATTTTCATCTAAGACGATTATGTCCAACTGGGTGTGGTCAGCCTGCCAAATTTTATTTGAGCGCTCTGCATTGCGTATAAAAATGAGCTCATACAAATCATCGTACTTTTTGTTCCCATGGTGAGCGAGAGTTTTTAAATCATCGGGAATATTGGCTATATAATTTCTTACAAAGGAATATGACGGTGTGTACTCGCCGTTAGATTTGGCGAATTTGGAAATCTGTCTATGGATGGCTGCAGCGGAGAGGTGCGGTCGATGCAAAACTAATGCTTCAATTCCATGAAATAGTAGATCGGAAATCTTCCTGGTTCCTCGGTCCTTGCGCTGTTTTCTGGCAAGGCCTGACAATCCATGGTTTTTATATTTTGCTACCCATCTTGTAAGCGAGCTTTGCGATACTGAGTGCTGTCGGGCGATATTTGACAGGGTATCTCTGCCATTGATGTAGGGTTCAATAACCTTGAATCTTTTTAAAGCGAGATTTCTTTTATCTTCCGATAGCTCGAAAAGTTGCGGCATGACAATCCCCAATCAAATGAAGTAAGATCCGGCAGAGAGGCCTCCTCAAGGGCAAGCGTAATGTGATGCTCAATTTGTAAATGGGTAAGAAGACGCTCGGCCAACAGGTCAATTGCTTCCCAGGTGAGTAAGGGGTAAATATCAGTTCAGGATTTTGCAATGCGGAAGATCTAAGCGCTTCTTTAATGCCAACAGCCGTTCTTCCGGAATTTTCTTGCTCATTGTTTCTGTGCCAAAAACCTT
>JAHIVT010000050.1 GCA_018816555.1 Pseudomonadota bacterium | reverse complement strand
TCGGGGAAGTTGGCGATGATGCGCCCGGACAGCGAGATGTCTTTTTTTTCAAAGGTGATGCCGGAGTCCTTGGTGTATGCCTGGAGAATGGGCAGCAGAGAGTAAGTTGCCAGGGCCGGTGCCTCGTCAACTTCCGTGTAAATGATCTTTTGTGTTGCCATAATGTTTCCTTGTTTTAATGCTGTATCAATCAATTTGTTATAATAAACAAAAATGTATTCGTCTCAGCAGTGACAGCAGCTATGTGCCGAAAGACAGCAATAGCATATACGGATTGGGATTGCAAATATCAATCTCGTCCCGGAATGGAAGTAATCGTTTTTTATCTCATTTGTAGGTAAAGAAAAATGGCCTTAATCAACATAGACACGGCGATCAAACGGGTGCTGCTGCTGGTCGCTAAAATAGAGCCACCACGGGGCGTTGAAATGCTGACCTATAAACGTAACCGCGGCGTTTCCGTCATCAGGCTGGACGAAGACAGTTATCTGGTCAGGGAGCGTGGGTATGAAGAGCAGGAAATGCAGGTCTGTTTCGCCGACCTGGCCAGGGTGCTCAAATCCATGGCCAAAAGAGAGTTTCCCCGCAGCAGGCAGGTACGCCTCTATCAGCTTGAAAGTCCGGATTTCCTCGATCAGGAGCGGAAAAAAATTTGACTGGCGGCGTTCCTTGTGTTGAAATAGTTAATGGGAATTTTTAGCAAATTTCCCATATGAGCCTCTTGAAAAAGGCTCATATTATGATGAATTTTTCTCTGCCTGATGATCGTTTTCAACTGATGAATCGTTAAAATAAAGAAACCACAAGGACATGCCCATGAGTTATATCGATCTTGATCAACTTCCTTCTTACGCCACCCTGAAAACATTGGCCCGCAGTCCCTTTGATTTGACTGCCCGGGGCGCTGTGGCTGCGCAACGTATCCAAAGCTGTGTTTCTTCCACCGCCGGCTTTGATCTTCTTTATGGTACCCAGCGGGTGGATGATGGGGTGCTTGCTGCCCTGCAGCAGCTGGCGGATGAAGGCGGAGCGGTGGAGCAGTTTCTGGCCATGAAAAAGGGGGCGGTGATGAACCGCATTGAAGGCTATGAGTGTGAAAACCGCCAGGTCCTGCATACAGCCACCCGGGATGTCTTTTCCGAATCACCTCTGGAGCCCGCGTCCTCGGCCCAGGCCGCAAAGGAACTGGAGAAGCTGCAGCGGTTCCTGGCTGATCTGGCCGGCGGCGCTCTTGTCAACAGCCGGGGGGAGTCCTTTACCGGCATGGTACAGGTGGGCATCGGCGGCTCTGATCTCGGTCCCCGGGCGCTGTATCATGCCCTGGCCGCCTTTCGCATCAGTGGCCGGCGGGTTGATTTCATCTCCAATGTGGACCCGGATGATGCGGCTGCCGTGCTTAATGGTCTTGATCTTTCCCGCACCCTGGTCAACGTGGTATCCAAGAGCGGCACCACCCTGGAGACCCTGACCAATGAGGAGCTGGTGCGCCAGGCCTACAGCAATGCCGGACTCAAACCCAAGGACCATTTTGTTGCCGTGACCGGCGAGGGGAGCCCCATGGACAACCCGGAGCGTTATCTCCGCTCCTTTTATATGTTCGATTATATCGGCGGCCGCTACAGCGCCACCTCCATGGTGGGCGGGGTGATGCTCGGCTTTGCCCTGGGCTATGAGGGCTTTGTCGAGATCCTGCACGGGGCGCACGAGGTGGACGTGGCGGCGGAACAGCGGGATATCCGTAAAAATATCCCCCTGCTCATGGCGCTTATCGGCATCTGGAATCATAATTTCTTAAACTGCGAGACCCTGGCCGTTTTGCCCTACAGCCAGGGGCTGGTTCGTTTTGCCGCCCATCTGCAGCAGTGTGATATGGAGAGCAACGGCAAATCAATCAATCGTCAGGGCGGGAAGCTTGCCTATCAGTCCGGTCCCATTATTTGGGGTGAGCCAGGCACCAATGGCCAGCACGCCTTTTACCAGCTCATCCACCAGGGCACCACCGTCATCCCCGTGGAGTTCATCGGCTTTCGCCACAGCCAGTATGATCAGGATATGCTGGTCAAGGAAACCAGCTCCCAGGAAAAGCTGCTGGCCAATCTGCTGGCCCAGTCCCTGGCCCTGGCCACGGGGCAGGAACATGAAAATCCCAATCGGCGTTTCCCGGGCAACCGGCCTAATTCCATCCTCATGGGGCAGCTGCTGACCCCGCGCAGCATGGGCGCTCTGCTGGCAATTTACGAAAACAAGATCGCCTTCCAGGGGTTTATCTGGAACACCAACTCCTTTGATCAGGAGGGGGTGCAGCTCGGCAAAAAATTGGCCACCCGGCTGCTGGGTCATTTTGCCGGTCGCCGTCGGGATGCGGCCTACTCAGCAGCCGCTGAGGATGAGGCGGGCTGGGCCATGCTGCAGATGGCAGGGCTGCTGGATGATTGATTATATCCCTTTCATTAAATAAGAGAGGGCTTTATGATTGACAAACGCCGTTATGAAATCTTCACGGTTATCGTCATCTGTCTCATTCTCTATGCCCTGAGTGTTTATTTTGACCTGGCCGAGATTCTTTTCGGGTTGAGTCATCGTTTTGAGTACCTGCAAGTTGATGAGTTTTTTATTTTTCTGTTGATTGCCGGCTGCGGAATTGGTTACCTCGGCATGCGGCAGATGAAAGCGCTGCGCCGGGAGGTTGCGGAACGTAAACGCATCGAGGCCGCCCTCAAGGAATCGGAACAATACGCCACAGCACTTTTTAAGACGATGCAGACCGGTATGGTGGTGATTGACCGGCAGAGCCGTTGCATCCTTGATGTCAATCCCGCAGCCCGGGAAATGATCGGGGTGGCCCGGGAAAAGATTATCGGCCGCAAATGCCACAACTATATCTGCCCCAATAGTCGCGGTGAGTGTCCCATTGCCGATCAGGGCCAGATTATTGACCGCTCGGAGCGGATCTTGTTGAAGGCCGACGGCACACAAATGCCGGTGCTGAAATCGGTGATCGCCACTACTCTGCGGGGCAGTCTCTGCCTTATCGAAACCTTTACCGATCTTACTGAACGCAAGGCCCTGGAGGAACAACTCAAGGAGCTTTCCCTCACCGATGATCTGACCGGTATTTCAAACCGCCGAGGTTTCATGCAGCTTGCTGAAAAGCAGATCCTGCTGGCGGAAAGAATCAAATGCGAGCTCTATCTTATTTTTGCCGACATCGACAATATGAAATGGATAAATGATACTCTCGGGCATGACATGGGTGATGAGGCCATCTGTGATGTCGCCCAGCTGATATGCTGCTCGCTCAGGCGAACTGATCTCGTTGGCTGCGGCAGACTGGGAGGCGACGAGTTTGCCATGCTGCTTACCAGCGTTACCATGGTGCAGGGTGAACACCCGGTGCTGGAACGCATCAAGGCAAAGCAGCGTGAACTTAATGCCAGGCCGGACCGGAGATATCAACTGGAGATCAGTTTTGGCTCGGCCCGTTTTGACCCGGAAAATCCCTGCACGCTGGAGCAGCTTGTGGCCGAGGCGGACCAAAAGATGTATGAGTGCAAACGCAGTAGAAAAGAGAAGAATAATGGCAGTTGACACCCCATCATGGTCAGTTACCCACTATCGTCGCGATGTTCAGGAGCTGGGAGCTGATCTTGAGATCAGCCCGTTGCGCTGATGCCAGATTGATGGTGAGTCTAATCTTTTTCCCCTCGTTTCTGAGGGAGATGATCCCACCCTGTTCGGCAAAATGATCCATATCCCCCACCGTCAATACCGGTTGGTCCGCAAGTTCGGAGAGGATCTGCTGCAGGCGCCATTTTTCCGAGGAACTGATAAAGAGAATATGGCAGCCCTGCAGATTTCCACCTTTGCCCAGTTTTCTGATAACCAGTTTACGGCCCTTGGCGGTTTTGCCGTCTATGGCGTTTAAGGCGTCGCCAAAATCATCGTCACCGCAGATCCCCAGCACAATGCTGCTTTGCTCGTTGGCGAATGCCCCGGCAGGCCACTGGGTGAACTTGGCGAAATTCAATAGAAAAACCGCCTTGACCTGATACTCGCCGCTGGTCAGCTGTTCAGCCTCGGCATAGGATGTGAAACAAAGCACCAGAGCCAGCATCATCGTTGTGAGAGGAAGAAATTTCCCCAGTATGGACAAGGCATTTTTCATGGATGGGCGGCTGGTTGCTGTTTTTTTAAATTCAGTTAAAAACTGCAGGAAAGCTGGAAACGAAAGGTTCTGCCCTCCTGGGGAATATTAAAATAGATGTAATGATCAGCATCCGGATCATAATGGTAATGCTCGCCGGCTCCGGGGGCAATGATATTTTTGTTAAACAGGTTGTAGACCGCAAACGACATTCTGATATCCTTGAAAATGTTGCCGGAGGTGATCGTCAGGTTTGTCAGAAAATAGGAACCTGCATCCTCGGTCATGTCAGCCGATTTGCGCCCGTCCACATAGAAAAAATCCGGGGAGAGATAGAAATTTTTTGACCAGATCGGTACGGAGATGCCGCCGGAAGCCAGAAACGTCGGAGAATTTGTCAGCCGTGCATCCAGGTCCAGATCCTTGGTATTGACGGTGCTGACCCCCAGATAGCCCTCAATGCCGTTTTCAAAACGGGACTCCAGCTGGATCTCCACCCCGTCGCTTCTGACCGTGTGCGGATTGTTCTGAAACTGGAGCAGGTAATCCGCGGTTTCCACCTGGCTGATGAGATTCTTGAGTTCAAAACGGAAGATGCTGGCCACCAGCCGGGAATGGCTGGCGATATTCTGCTCGCAGACCAGTTCCCATGTTCTGATTGTTTCCGGTTTCAGACTGTCATTGCCGATCTGCCATCCGCCGTCATCGTAGTTGCGTTCATAATCATTCGGAGCGCGGAACGCCTCACCATAGAGCAGCTTGAAAATCGTCGCCAGGCGGGGAGAGTAGACCAGAGCGGCCCGCGGGTTCCACTGTTTGCCGATGGTGGAATAGTCGTCCAGGCGGATTCCGCCGATGAGACTAAGATTGTCCAGCAATCCGTATTCTCCCTGCAGATAATAGGCTGAGGAGTGGTAGGCGTTCTGATCCGTCCCGGTGTCCAGGGACAGGGCGTAATAAGGAGAGGCGTCCCAGTTTTGCTGATGGATTTCATAGACGTCCTGGTATTCAACCCCGAAGGTTGAGGTAAGATCCTCGGTGATATCCATGCCGTAGCGCAGTTCAGCCCCCCATTGCCTGGACCAGCCTTCGTCCTTGTTGAGCACGTAGGTTCCAGCCCAGCCGCCGTTGTCATAGCGGGGATATTCGCCGGAATAATCGTAGTCATCATGGTAGATGCGGGCCAGAAAATGGCCGTTTCTGCTGTTGCTCAGGTCCTTTTCATAGCTCAGCTCAGCACTGGTGAAGCCGTCATCCGTGTAGGTGCCGCTGTCATTGAAAGCCCCGTCCCAGGCCGCGGTGGGCACAGTTTTCCGGCGTTTGCTCTTGTAGAGCATGAGCCCGACATCATGATAGGAGAGGGTGATATAGACTTTGGAGGCATCCTCGTCATCAACTCTTGCGGCCACGCCATGATGAAAGCCGGGCTGGTCGAGTTCCGGAAAGTAGATGTGGTTTTCCCCATCCGAGTCCATGCCGGAAACCGAGCCGGCTATCTCTAAACCATTGTCGAAAAGTCGGCCATATTCCACAAAGCCTTTTTTGCGCAGATGGCTTCCTGTTTCGGCAAGTACCCGTCCGCCGTCCATGTCGCTTCCTTTGCGGGGGACGACGTTTACCACGGCAAAAAGCGCATTGCTGCCCCACAGGGCGGAACCTGGTCCCTTAACCACTTCGATGTGTTCAATGCTTTCAATGTCAATGGGAAAACCGTCTTCAAGCAGGGACGCGTCATAAATTGCATTGTTGACCCGATGGCCGTCAATCAGCACCAGAATTCTGGTGTTATAATCACCGGGCAGGCTGAATCCCCTCACCCCGAGATAATCATAATTGCGGTCAGAACTCAGATAGAGGCCGCTGATTCTCCGCAAGGATTCACCTAGGGTGCGATAACCGTAACGCCGGATATCATCCCGGGTGATGACAAAGGCCGAGGCAGCCACCTGGGAGATCCTCTGTTTTTTCTTGGAGGCAGCCACAATTTTGATATCCATCAGCTCTTCAAGGCTTAATTCCGTCAGTTCATCAGGCGATTGTGTCTGGCCGACCGTCTGGCCTGGCAGGGCGAAAGGCAGCAGGATGAAAAAGGCAAGGACCCTTACCTGTATCATGAAGGGATAGCTCGGCATTTTGCACTCCAAATTTGCTGGTTAAGAGCTTGTTTACGGGCAAACCCCATGCTTTTCTTTTCGGATTGCCCCGGCACCGGAAAATGAGCATTTCAGTTTCAGGATAGCACAGGTGTTTGCCGAAAAAGAAGCAGAAATAATGGATGGCTACAGGTGTTCTCCTGAAAATACAGCAGGTTATGTTGTGTTAACGGGGTTTTGTCTGCCTGGAGAGAAAATGTAACGGAAAGAAAGTGACGCCGTTTGACTAGGCATGATCTGCCATTATGGCCGGTGGTTATTATAGCTCTTTCCGGCAAATGGAGCAGGTGCTTTAAGAAAATTGTCGTAAAAGTGTGGATATGTCGGGACCGTGGAGCAGAAGATGGTGGTCAGGAGATAAACGATCAGATGCGTCGGTTAAACGCTTGTAAAAAAAACTTGTAACAGCGCAATACTGTGAACGGCTTAAAGGGCCGTAACGAGAAGGTTAGAGAGGTAAGTGGTTTTTCGCAACGGCCCCTAAAAGAAAAAACCGACTCCCACCTCCACCTCGTACTGGCTCATTTCCAGCGAGCCGGTCTGCGGGCCGGTATTGGGATTGGAGCCGCTCACCTTGTTTGCCGGGGCATAGAGCAATGACAGATTGAGTTCCATGTCGGCAAATGTTTTGGTCAGCCCGAGGGTATAGTGTTCGGTGACCACGGCAGGGGCCAGGATGTTGAAAAGGGCCTGCTCGTCGGGAATGGTCTGGTTGCTGATGCTGTAGCCGGCCCTCAAGGTCAGATCATCAAGACATTGCCATTGCAGACCGAATTTGCCGACGGTCATGTCCTGCCAGCCGAAACCGATGCCGTCGTCGGTGCCCAGGCTGATTTGCCCGGGTTGCAGCACCATGGTGCCGCTGTTGGCAATGGAGTTCACATCTTCAAAGAAGATACGCTGCACGTCCATGGCAAGGGTTAGCGATGGCGTCATTTCCCAGGCCAGGCCGGCGGTGAAATTGGCCGGGATGTCAAAGTTGCCCTGCTCGGCAAAAAGACCACGGTAAGCATCGAATTTCGACATCCACAGCTGGGTCTGATAGGAGAGGCCAAAGGAAAGGGTGTCAGTTATCCGGCTCAGCCAGCCGATTTTAAGCCCGCCGCCGTATGAATAGTCGTAACCGTTGTTGGTCACATGTTCCGGGTCGGAGGAAAAGGGCTGAAAGGGCTGCAGGCCGGTCACCTTGAAAGACTGGACTGCGGCAATGGGGGTGATGCCGAAGGAGTGGTTGTCCGCGATTTTTCTGGCGTAGGTCAGGCCGAGGAAAAGCTGTTTGAAGTCAATGCCGGTGGGGGAGCTGGCTGTGCCGCCGGTATTATTGAAGGCCGAGAAAACCGCGGCGTCATATTCCGTATTCATGCCGCCGTTGGCGCCGATGCTGATACCCACGGAGGATGTGGCGTCCAGCATCCGGTTGAGGCCGAAGTAGGGAATAAAGAAGATATCATTTTTACTGTCATAGGTGCCTGGAGAAATAACGGGGTAGCCGTTGCCGCCGTCATCGTTGGCAGTAAAACTCCGTTCCGGCATGAATGCGGCAACGCCGAAATCCATACGGTTGCCGAGAAAGACCATTTTAGCCGGGTTCTGGGCCGCGTCCATGGCATCCAAGGGCATGGACGCCCCGGCTCCGGCCATGCCCTTGCTCTTGGAACCATAGCCATGGGCCCAGTAACCGTTGGTGGCCCGGGCGGACAGGGGCCAGAGCAGCAGGCTCAACACCAGCAGGGTTATGTGAGCTTTGCGCCTGTAGCCTATGACAGGAGTAGGAAGTTGGGAGTCTCTACATGGATAGTTTCCCGCTGCCCCGGCGCCGGGGGATTCTGCCGATGATCCAACCCAGGAAAAGAATGCCGGCGCCGGCAAAGAACCAGTAGAGATTGGCTTTTTTCTTGAGAGTCTCATTTTCCTCTCTGAACAGTTTATTCTGCACTTCCAGCTGACTGTATCCACCCTGCAGGCGTGTAAGTTGTTCGGCAATCTCCACAACATTGCCTGATTTTCCCCGGATATCCCTGTAGGCGGTTTCCGCTTCCTGATACTTGGTGGCAAGCTGATCCCTTTCAGTCTGGAGTCGGTTAATGTTTTCTTCAAGCGACTTTACCTGCTCGGCATGTTCGCGTTTGCTCTTCTCAAGCTGTTCACCGAGAGGGCCCCTTTCCTTGGATAACTGGGTAATGCTTGCCTCCAGGCGTTTGATCTCCGTTTCCAGGCTGTCAATGATAATCTGTTTGGGAGGATCGGTGGTGGTGTACTGCTCATCCAGCCAGCCCTCATCGCCATCCTGGGTGCGTACCTTCAGAAAGCGTCCGCTTCTTTCAAGCAGTTGCAGGGGCGTGTCGGAGAACAGTTTGGCGATTTTTTCTCCGGCCCCCTGTTCACTGCGCAGCAGCACCACAAGCCGATCGGTCACATACACTACCTCCGCCTGGGCTGCTGGAACAAAAAAAAGGGAAAACAGAAGAAAAAACAGAACACTCTTCAGGGAACAAATATCTCTATTCATTATCTTAACCGTCATTTTTTTATCTCTCATTTATGCTGATAATCAGTGTTACTACTATTTATTTAGCAAAATCAACGGGAAAAGTAAAATGGCCGATTTTTTTCCATTTGTTTAACCCGGAACTCACGGTGACCTTTAACGTCAATGTTTCGCCTCGGTGGGTACGTGCTGTGCGGCGGGAGTTGTGGCCTGACGTGAATTTTGTTTGACTGTCAATTCCCTTTAAATTATTGTCTGATCGGTTAAAAAGGAGAGGGCTTTCACCGCAGAGCACATTGAGATCACAGAGAAATATTTTTTATTACAGTCAGTTAACTCTGAGCTCTCTGTGTAAATTTACAGTTGTTACGAGTCCATCATAACGTTATGAGTGAATTATTTGCGCGCAGTTTTATCAACGGCATGCCCCTGGCAAACCGCTTCGTCCGCTCCGCCACCTGGGAAGGCCTGGCCACCGATCACGGAGCGGTGACGCCGCGGCTGATCGATACCCTTATCGGTCTTGCCCGGGGAGGGGTAGGCCTGATTATCTGCAGTCATTCCTACGTCAGCCCGGAAGGCCAGGGCACGCCTTGGCAGATCGGCGTCTACAGGGATGAACTGGTGGATGGCCTCAAGGAGCTGACCTCGGCGGTGCACGATGATGGCGGCAGGATTGTCATGCAGTTGGCCCATGCCGGCGCCTTTGCCGAGGTGGGTCTCACCGGCCTGCCTGCCCTGGCGGTGTCCAAGGGAGACGGCCCTGCAGATGCCGGGGCGATCGAGATAAGCGGTCGGGAAATCGCAAGGATTATCGCCGCCTTTGCCGCGGCCGCACGCAGGGCCCGGGAGGCCGGTTTTGACGGGGTGCAGATCCATGCGGGCCATGGCTATCTGCTCAGCCAGTTTCTCTCTCCGGCATTCAATCGGCGCCGGGATGAATACGGCGGCGCCATGGAAAACAGGGCCCGCATCCATCTTGCCGTGTGCCGGGCCGTGCGGCAGGAGGTGGGAGCTGATTTCCCGCTGCTGATTAAAATGAACTGCGGCGATTTTATCGATAACGGTCTCACAGCCGAGGACTCCATGCAGGCGGCGCAGATGTTTGCCGCCGCAGGTTTTGATGCAATTGAGCTGAGCGGCGGCATTATCCGCACCGGCAAACTTTCCCCCAGCCGTCCCGGTATCCACTCCGAAGACAGAGAGGCCTATTACCGGGAGTATGCCAGAGAGTTGAAGAAAAAAATTACTATCCCCCTGATCCTGGTGGGAGGCATGCGCTCTTTCACCGTGGCGGAAAAGCTTGTTTGCGACGGCATTGCCGACTATATCTCCATGAGCCGACCGTTTATCCGGGAACCTGAGTTGATCAAGCGCTGGCAGGCGGGGGATCGGCGCAAGGCGGAATGCGTGTCGGACAATCTGTGTTTTGCCCCGGGCTTTAGCGGCAAGGGTGTCTATTGTGTCACCAGGGAGCGTGGCGAAAATAAGGAAGAGGCGGAGTCTGCCTACAGTTGAGCCTTGCCTGCACGCAAAAGAGGAGCATGGCTGGGCATACCGGCCTGAAGGATGAAACGAGTGGCAAGAAAAGAACGGATCGAGAAGCAGTCCTGGAAGCCGGGAAATGTTCTGTCACCGTTGCCGGTGGTGCTGGTCAGCTGCGGCGGCACGGAGCAATGGCAGCCGAATATCATTACCATTGCCTGGACCGGCAGCGTGTGCAGCGATCCCCCCATGCTGTCCATCTCCGTTCGGCCTGAGCGCTATTCCTATGAAATCATTGAGACCACTCGCGAGTTTGTCGTCAATGTGCCGTCCGTACAGCAGGCCAAGACAACGGACTGGTGCGGCATGGTCTCCGGCAGCAAGGTGGACAAGTTCGCCGAATCCGGCCTGACTCCCGCCCCGGCCCTTAAGGTGCAGTGCCCGATTATCCTGGAATGCCCCATCAATATTGAGTGCCGGGTGTGGCAGGCATTGCTCCTGGGCACGCACACAATGTTTCTGGCGGAGGTGGTTGCCGTGCAGGTCACTTCGGCCCTGCTGGATGCCAGGGGTAAATTCCGGTTGGACAAAGCCGGGCTGCTGGCTTACGGCCTCGGCCAGTATTTCGCCCTGGGACCGGTTATCGGCCGCTTCGGCTTTTCGGTGCGCAAACGCAAGAGCAAAAAAAGATCCGCTTAAAAATAAGCAAATATAAGGCGCCCATAAACAGTCCCACCTCATATTTCCTCAATCAGCCAAAGAAATAAATAGATCGTTAAAAAACTATGTGCTATAGAGATCTTAGAACAATAGGAGACCAGGAACGGGCACATTGTCTGTCAGCCTTTTCTGCGTGGTCACATGATCGGCGCAATCCGGAAGCGGATTCTGCTTCAACGAGGGGAAACAAATGAAAATCTATGTAGGCAATTTGTCGTATGAGGTCACGGAAGAGGAATTAAAGGATGCTTTTAAGGCATTCGGCGAGGTGGAATCATCCATCATCATTAAAGATCAGTTCACCGGTAAATCGAAAGGATTTGGTTTCATCGAGATGCCCTCTCAAGCTGAAGCGCAGGCAGCGATCAATGGCTTAACTGAAAAGGAACTGAAAGGAAGAAAACTCACCGTAAGTGAGGCCAGGCCCCGGGCGGACAAACCGGGGGGACGTGGCGGACGGCCTGGCGGCGGCGGCGGACGACCTGGTGGTGGTGGCGGCGGAAGAAGAGGCGGCGGCAGTCAGGGTGGCGGAGGATATGGTGGTGGCGGCGGAAGAAGAGGCGGCGGCAGTCAATACTAATTGCCGGAGTATACCGCCGGGCAGAATATGTTGCCTCTCTCAATGGGTAACTTCCTGATCAAGTTGATGTTTCTGGAAAGTGTGGCCTGCCTGACCGCTGGCCACTGTTTTTTTTGACTTGCATTCTTGCTCTGTTTCGGTAATTCTCTCTCTCTTTGCAGAGATGATCTCGGTGTCGCCGGTCTCCGGATTGGCGGTGAAAAGGGAATACGGTGCAAATCCGTAACGTTGGGCCAGCGCTGTAAGCAGGGACTGAAACCATACAATGCCACTGTCGTTAAAAGATGGGAAGGCGTGGTTCCGGGTTGATCTGCAAGTCAGAAGACCTGCCAGGATCATGAACCATGGAAACGTCCTGAATCCGTGTTGCAGAATCGCTTTTGCGGTTTGTGCAGCACGGATTTTTTTTTGCCCGCAGGACAGGTGAACAAAGCGGCTGAACGGCCCGAAGGAGCAGAGAGATGAAAACCCAAATTGAACTGGCGAGGGAAGGTATTGTCACCCCGCAGATGAAGCAGGTCGCCCGCGATGAACAGGGTGCAGAGGAAGAGATCAGGGCCAGGGTGGCCCTGGGCGAGATCGTCATCCCCAACAATCCCAACCGACCGGGCCAGAAGATCGTCGGCATCGGCACAGGACTCCGCACCAAAGTCAATGCCTCCATCGGCACCTCATCTGACATCCATGATGTGGAGATGGAAAAACGAAAGGCGCGCATTGCAGAAGACGAAGAGGCCGATACACTGATGGAGCTTTCCACCGGCGGCAGTTTGGATGTCATCCGCCGGGAGATCCTCGCTGTAACCTCTCTGCCGGTGGGCAACGTTCCGCTCTATCAGGCCTTTTCCGAGGCAGCGCGTAAGTACCGCAATCCCAATAAGCTTGATCCCGAGTATCTTTTTGAGCTGATCGAACGGCAGCTGACCGACGGCATAAGCTTCATGGCCATCCACTGCGGCATCAACCGCTTCAGCATCGACCGGCTGCGTCGGCAGGGCTTCCGCTATGGCGGCCTGGTGTCAAAAGGCGGGACCTTCATGGTTTCCTGGATGGAGTACAATAACCGGGAAAATCCCCTGTACGAGCAGTTTGACCGGGTCTGCGGTCTGATGAAAAAATATGATGCGGTGCTGTCCCTGGGCAACGGCTTGCGGGCCGGAGCCATCCACGATAGCCATGACCGGGCCCAGATGGCCGAGATGATCATCAACTGCGAGCTGGCGGAGATCGGCAGGGAAATGGGCTGCCAGATGATGGTGGAAGGGCCGGGCCATGTGCCGCTCGATGAGATCGAGGCCAATATCCTGCTGGAAAAAAGGATGAGCGGCAACGCTCCCTATTATGTATTGGGTCCGCTGCCGGCTGACAGCGGTGCGGGCTATGACCATATCACCGCGGCCATCGGCGCGGCCAGTTCGGCACGTTATGGGGCCGATCTGATCTGCTATATCACCCCGGCGGAACACCTGGCATTGCCCTCAGAGGATGATGTGCGCCAGGGCGTCCGGGCCACCCGGCTGGCCGCCCGCATCGGCGACATCGCCAAGTACCCGGAGCGTCGGCAGCGGGAAAAGGCCGTGGCTCTGGCCCGGCGGGATACACGCTGGGACGACCATTTCCGCCTGCTCATGTTCCCGGAGGAGGCGGCGCAAATCCGGCGGAGCCGCACCCCGGGCAATCAGAAAACCTGCACCATGTGCGGCGACTTCTGCGCCATGGAACGGGGAATGTCCCTCTTTCAGAGTGACATCCGGGGCGACAAGATCAGCGAATGTCTGCGCTGAACATGATTTTTTACAGGAAGTGCTGATATCCGACTGAAGAGGATGGAGAAAGGCAATTCAATACAGGAGTGCGGTAAAATACCGCACTCCTGTACCTGCTTTTTTGAAAAGAATTATTGGTTTTGCATACCCTGAGCCGCAAATAAGGCAAGAACACCAGCCTGGCCTGAGATGTCTCAGGTAAATGTCTGTTTAGTCATCCTTGGTGGTATGACACACAAAACAGCCTGTGTCGTTTGCTCCGCCATTGGCCACCATGTCAGTGTAATCCCAGCGCAGGATATCATTATAATTACTTCCATGGGCGAAGTGGCAGGACAGGCACATCACCACATCAGTTCCGGATGCAGGATTTACCGAACTGCTCACGGCGGCGGGCACCGCGCCGGCCCGGGCGACCGGAGCCTCAACGCTGTAGCTGTTATCGCCGTTATAACCGGAATATTCGCCACTGTTCGGCAGGGCAATATCAGTGGGATGCCTGATAAAGGGCTTGATGCCGGTGCCGATACCTTCAGAGCTTCCTACAGTCAGGGTGTGAAAGTTGCCGTGACAGGTGGCGCAGAATTCGCTCATGGTATTGTTGGGCGGCCCGATGCCGCTGGCATTGTGGCAGCTTGTTGTCGGAGCGCCGCAGGAGAGCTGTTTCGGCATGGTCTGCCCGAAATATTCATTATGGTTTCCTGATGAGACATTCTGCCATTTGCCGGTTGGATTCTGATTCTCCAGTCCCTTGACCCCATAGAGAAACCGGTAACTGTTGGCCGGCGTGTCGGCGATGTCGCATTTGCCTTCAACATTGGCGTGATGCGCGCCGTTCAAGGCGCTGACCCCGCTGCCGTAACTGCTGAAACGGTAGCCGTGGCAGCCGTTGGTGCCGGCGCAGGTCAGGTTGGTGTCATTGACTACCCCACCGTCAGCATGGGAAAAAAGAACTATCCCACCAGGGGGGCCATAGAGGTCTTCGTCTTCTTCTCCTGGAAAGTCAATAACATTATGGCCCTTGCCGTCTGACGCGCCACCGCCTTTCGTGCCCAGCATATAGGCGAAATTGCCTCCGGCCAGGTCGCCGGTGCCGTCAGTATGCATGACCTGGGGGATCTGTGTATCGCCAATGGTTACTATCTTAGAGCCTGAACCCATGGCGTGGCATCCCGTACAACTGCCGCGGGTCAAATAGGGGTTGGCGTCGTTTGCTGCGCCTAGCAGGCCCATGTCAGCCCCGTCCTGGCTGTTATGCATGGTATGGCAGTTTGAGCAGATGCCTATTGAGGTACCGGCGTTGACCGTTGCAGCAAATCCAAGCAAAAAGAGAAGAAAAGCGAAGAAAGGCAGGGAGGATGCTAAAGAAATTTTTTTACTGATCTTAGCTGAACAGCGCTGGTAGTAGCAAAATGACTTGACAAGTACGCGCATTGCGGCACCTCATGAAGATTTTTGGCACAAAAGTGATTTTCACTTCTACGCTGTACTGGTAATTCCCAAAAATCATCATTTTTCAGTCTATTAGCCATTTTGATCTACTGTCTATGTATTTCTACCTAGACAAATAATAAAATAATGCATTTTGAGCGAAAAATCAAATAAATAATTAATATCGATTTGTTTTTAATAAATTCCGATAGCTGATATTGGAGAGCACTGAGGGGAAAAAGGTAGGCTGAAAAACTCATAATAGAACGGGATTCCATCTTGCTTTTCGTTAGGTAAAAGGCCGATAATGTAAAGAATGACTCACGGTATCTCCTTGCTTCCTGCGGGAAAAGGCAATCACTCCCCTGGCGAAGACTTCGGGATTAACTTAAACCAATTTTTTATGCTGCCATGAAACATGTAATTATTGTAGGCGGGGGCTTTGCCGGGCTGAATGCCGCTAAGATCCTGGGCAACAAGACAGATATCCGCGTCACCCTGATTGACAATCACAATCATCATCTGTTCCAGCCCCTGCTCTACCAGGTTGCCATGGCGGCTTTGAGTCCGGCGGAAATCGCCGTGCCTATCCGCCGTATTCTGGCCGGATACCGTAATATCACCGTGCTGCAGGATGAGGTGACCGGGGTCGATCCCCTGCAGCGCACCGTGACCGCCATGGAGTGCAGTCTCCACTATGACTATCTGCTTCTTGCCTGCGGCGTCAAACATGCTTATTTCGGCCACGAAGAGTGGGAGGAATACGCGCCGGGCCTTAAAACCATTGAGCAGGCCACCGAGATCAGGCGGCGGGTTTTAAACGTTTTTGAGGCGGCGGAACGGACCAGCGATTGCGGCAAGCAGCGCAAAAATCTCACCTTCGTCATCGTGGGAGGCGGCCCGACCGGGGTAGAGCTGGCAGGCGCCATCGGCGAGATAAGCCGCTACACCCTGGCCAAGGATTTCCGCAACATCAACCCGCGCCAGGCGCGCATCATCCTGATTGAGGCAGGACCCCGCATTCTGCCATCCTTTTCCGAAAAACTGGCGGACAAGGCGACCCATGACCTGACGGCACTCGGTGTCCAGGTCCGCACCGCAAGCCAGGTTACCAACATTGACAGCGAGGGGGTGCAGATCGGTGACGAACGGCTGGAGGCCAGCACTGTGCTCTGGGCTGCCGGGGTTGAGGCCTCACCCATCGGCAGAAGTATGGGTGTGGAAACTGACAGGATGGGCCGGATTGTGGTGGAAGCCGATCTCAGCATCAAAAATCATCCTGAAATATTTGTTGCCGGGGATCTGGCCAATTTTTCCCACGGTCGCGCCACTCCCCTGCCGGGCCTGGCACCGGTTGCCCTGCAGCAGGGACGTTTTATCGCCCGCAACATTCTGCGGGAAACAGCCGGCAAAGCCCGGGGCAATTTCCGTTATCTTGATAAAGGCCAACTGGCCACCATCGGCCGCAGCAATGCGATCATCGAACTTGGGAGCATGCGCCTTAATGGCTTCCTGGCCTGGCTGATCTGGGTGTTTATCCATATCTATTATCTCATCAGCTTTGAAAATAAATTTTTTGTGACCCTGCACTGGGTCTGGTCCTTTTTTAATTTTCGCCGCGGTGCCCGGCTGATCATCAATAAGGAATGGCGTTTTTACCGTAAGAATACAGACGAAAAACATAAAGAAGGGTAAAATTAGGGAAGAGGTATTCGGCGGAGGAGAATATTGGTTCCCCCTTGCAAATGACATAATAACAGAAATTACAGAGTATTTTTTTGGTGATGGAGAATGAAGAAAGACGTTCTCAATCGGTACGAACGCGACTCTCACGGCAGCATCCTGATCGATGTTGCTGCTGACAAGGTGGAAGATCTCTATAGTGATTTTGACAAGAGTGCGCCCTACATCCGCAGGGATCTGGACCAGGACCTGGTCGATTACCTGATCGACTGCGCAAGAGAGCTGGGCAATGAACCATTCACCGTCAGCTTCACCCTTGCCCAGCCGCCGGATGACACCGGACTCTCCCGTATCAGGGGGAGCATCAACAACTTCTTCCTGTACCTGGTCGAAATTGAGCGGCAAAAGGTCCGGCAGATGCTTCGGCGGTCGCTTATTCTCTTCTGTATCGGCATTGCCATCCTGTTCATCTCCGTATGGGTTAATCGCTGGCTGGGATCGGAACGCACGGTGGTGGCCTATGTGTTCTCGGAGGGGCTCATCGTCGCAGCCTGGGTCTCACTGTGGGAGTCCCTGGCGACTTTTTTGATCGAATGGTTCCCCCGGCTCAGAAATATCAATCTTTACCAGCGTCTGGCGTCTGTCCGACCAGTCTTCCGGTCCGGGCCGGAAGCGATGACGAATGGGGATATGGGGTTCCAATCAGTCGCTCAAGCTGACCGCGAATAACCTGCTGCTGCGCAGTTGTCTGTCAGCGGGTGTTGAGCTTTTCGTGCGATGTTAATATATATAGGTAGTTGCTTCCGGGCAGATTCGGGATCTTCACAGGGGACCTGGTACATGAGAAAACGTCAGAAGGAAGATATTTTAATCTCGTTCTTCAAGCAGAAGGAGAAATACGAGAAACTCGCATCGTTCATTGTTCATCTCATCAGGGACGATCCTTCCTCGCCCAAGGAAAGTCTGCATACAATTATCTATCGCATCAAGGATAATGCGAGGCTCATAGAGAAAATCGATGAAGAGAACAAAAAACTTGGGGGTGAAGCTGCGCCTATCACGCAAAAGAATTTTCAGGAAAGAATCGGCGATCTGCTGGGAATCAGACTGATCTGCCTCCGGCTTTCAGATATCAAGAGAGTCGAAGCGTATCTTGGACTTCTGGCCGAGGAGAAAATCCTGCGATTCATCCGCAGACCGGCACACAAGAGATCATTTGTTCTGCCGGTAGACCCCGGGGAGACGATTCCGCAAGGCCTGGATCTTCGCTACAGCGGTTACTCCTCCATTCACTACCAGGTGGAGCTGGGCGAGAATGCAGAGGCAACCGCTGATTTGCAAGGGCTGCAGGTCGAGTTTCAATTACGGACTATCCTCGAGGAGGCATGGGGCGAGATCGACCACAAATACAGATATGTATTCAGCCGAAGCGGGGATGCGCTTCCTGCTTATATCCACACTGGCTTCTACACCTTGAGCGCCTACCTGCAGGCCGCTGCTCTGCAGGCGGAGCACTTATGCCGACAGGCAGAGGTTCATCAGCTGCAGAGAACCCGAAAAGGGAAAGCAAAGTTGGCGCCTCCGGTTGCCCCTGAGCCCGGTTCCCAAGAGATTCGTGCGGATGAATCGGACCAGGCGACATTGCCGCTCGTCTTCAAAGCAATACTGGAAGAGACCTTTGGCTTCAAGCTGGCAGTGAGAACGCTCACGTATATCATGAAGCGGTTTGATGAACTGGGGTATGCTGAACAGCCTCAGGTTCACTTCCAGGAGATCTTCACCGAAAACAGGCTGCAAGAATTTAAAATTGTTTTCCGTGAAGTTCTCAACCGGGAAGCTTTTGAGGATAAAAGCAAGAGAAACGTTGATGCCATCAATGCTGTGAATTTTGCCCTGTTTGATGAGATCCAGGGGAGAAGGGTCGCCCGGGAAGGACTGAAATCCGCTCTCAGATGGAGAAAAGAGCATTCAAGGTGGTAGTTCCTTTGATTTGCCAGTATGGCAAGACGCTCCGGTTGGTAAAGAAAAGCCGACCCATATGCCCGGTGGTGTAGGTTCACCTATGGATGAGCAGGAGCGGTTGAAGTGGATCGGGGCTCTCTCAGAGTCAAAAAAGTCATACGGTGAGCAGGTTTTCTCCGGATTGCCTGCTCTAATGATAGGAGGAATGAATGTCCCGTAACAATGCACTCTTGCGAATTTTCCTGCCGCCATTACTGCTGGGCCTTTCTCTGCTTCAGGGGTGCGCGCTTCTCGGGCAACCGGCGCCGACTTCGGTCGCTGTGGTGGACACCGTCTGCGCTCAGGACAACCTTGCCGTAAAAGATTATTTCGGCCTCATCGAGAGCACCAAACGGGAGCGACCGGAACTTGTGGAGGCCCTGACGAAATTCCCCAAGGGCGCTGATCTGCATAACCATCTTTCGGGGACGGTGATGCCGCAAGACTATATTGCCCTCGGCAGCGCGGCAGGTGACTGCTTTGGGCCTGACCCGCTTGTATCGGGCATGTACACGACAGCGAATGCCACTGCACCCGGCGTCTGCAATGGCGATTTTAAGCCGTTGGCGCAGGCAACTGCCGAAGAGCGGCAGCAGTTGATGCGGTCGTTTTCCATGTACCAGTTCAATGATAAGGGGCTTAGGTCGATTCAGGCCGGGCACGACCAGTTTTTTGCAACCTTTGGTCGGTTCGGAGCATTATCCGGTTCATCCCAAAATACGGGGCCAATGCTTGCCAAACTCCTGCAACAGGCAAATGCGGAGAATGTCAGCTATGTTGAAACCATGATCTCTTTCCAATCCAGGGAGGTCAGCCGCCTTGCCGACCTGTTGCGGCAGAAATATCCGGACGCTGTGACTTACACTCAAGCCGATCATTATCCGGCTTTGTTCGATTATCTGCTGAGCGCAGGATTGCAGCAAGCGGTGGCCGCGGCGCAAAAGGATGTCGTCACCTATGTGGACAGTGTGAACGTCTTCTTAAAGTGCGGAATCGCCTCACCGGACCCGGCCTGCGAGGTTTTATTCGACTTTCAGGCTGCTGTAAACCGGAATTCGTCATTAAAAGACAGGAGTGCCGATCTGCCGAAAATATTCACCCAGACCGCCTTGTCATGCCTGCTGGCCGATACGGAAAGAAGGGTGGTGGGGGTGAATCTGCTCAGCGGCGAAGACCTGCCCGTTTCCATGCAAAGCTTCAATACGCAGATGCAGTTTTTCAGCTATTTCCATAAGCGGTTTCCACGGGTGAACATCGCCCTGCATGGCGGCGAGATCACCCCCTGTTTCGTGGGTGATGGCAATCCGGCGCTGAAGGAGCATATTACCGGCCCGATACAGGCGGGGGCGAAACGGGTGGGACATGCCGTTTCCTTTACCTGTCTGAATGATGCGGACAAGGCTGAGGTGGCAGCTTTGATGCACCGCAACAACACCCTGGTGGAAATTCCGTTCACCAGCAATGCGCAGATCCTGGGGGTCGCGGGTAAGGAGCATCCGTTTCCGCAATATTTCAGAGAGTATGGGGTTCCTGCTTCTTTTTCCACGGACGACGAGGGGGTTTCCTATGCCGACTTCACCAGTGAATGGATCTATGCGGCCGGCCAATACCGCTTAACCTCCGCCGAAGCGGTGCAACTGGCGCGCTTGAGCCTTCAGTACAGTTTTCTCCCAGGCGATCCGCTCTGGCAGGATGTGGTGTCAGCTAAGGTTGTCAGCCAGTGCGAAGGGGAGACTTTGGGCAGCGCAGATTACGGAGAACCGTGCAGGACCTTTATTGAGAAAAGCGCGAAAGCCAGGATGCAATGGCGCTATGAAGCAAAGCTTTCCCGTTTTAACAAGGAATACGGGGCTACGCTCAAGAAGTATCTCGATAATGAGTCAAGAGGGGCGAAATAGAGAGGGGCGGCTGTCTTAGCGTCTGATTCAGAAGGAGTATCGTGCCCCTGCCCTGCCCGGCTCAACACGCTCGCCGAAGGAGGAGGTCAGCATCTGCATGGCTTTGGCGCCGGTGCAGTGACAGGGGACGATAAGCTCAGGGGCAAAGGAGCGCAGGGCTGCAATAGTTTGCGCCAGACGCTTATCATCGGCGTTCAGTAAATGGAAGCCGCCGATGAGGGCGCGTAGTGTGCGCATACCGGAAAGACGGAAGACATGCTTGATGGTGTTGACGATGCCGGCATGGCAGCAGCCGACACAGACAACCAGCCCCTGTTCCGTCCGTATCCACAGGACAAGGTCGTCGTCAATGGGATCCGCCCGCTTTCCCTGGTGATCAAGGAAGAAGGGGCCGCCCGTGTCTTCATAGTCTGTCTCCCTCGGGATGGGGCCGGTGAGACCGATCCCCCTGGCAACCAGCCGCGCCCGGGGCATCCAGTTGAGCTTCTCTGTCGGTAGTTTATCAATGGCGGCCATGGACTCGCGCGGCATGTGGATCGCTTTTGCCGTCCCGTTCCGCGTGGAGTAGCGGGGCTGCACCACCCCGGGGTGGCAGTAAACCTTTGCCTTCCGCGCAGCTTTCAGAACAAGGGGTATCCTCCCGGTATGGTCGTGATGACCGTGGCTCAACACCAGGATATCAGTCTGCTCCAGCCCGATTTTCAGTTTGCCGGCGTTGTCCGCCAGCAGGCCGTCCCCGGCCTGGTTATCGACCACAATGGTGATGGTCGGTTTCGGCGCAATCATGACATCACCCGGCGCTGCATGAATCTGGCCTTGGCCCGGGCCTTGGTGGAGCCGGCAACGACCATTTCCGACTTCAGATGATAGAGCGGCGGACAGCTTGACACCACCCAGGTCCGTATTTCCAGAGTATCGGTACAGGAAACAGGTTTGACGAACCGCACACGAAGATCCCCGGTGACCGCTTCAACGCCATGATAAAACAGGCAGTTGGCCATCGCCGTATCAAACAGCGCGGCAATGACGCCGCCATGCAGGATGCCTTCATAACCCTGCAGTCCGGCGTGCCCCTTGAATTGCGTGGAGACAACCCCGTCTTTTTCCGACAGGAATGACAGATTCAGTGACCAGGGATTTTGGTAGCTGCCCGGTAGACACAGGGCGTGGTCATTGACGGGGTAGCAGGCGGTGCAGGATTCAGTGGATACAGGCATTGTCACCCGCCTACAGCGTGCCGGCCAGATGAGCGGCTGCCTGTTTTTCGGCCGGTTGCGCTGGGGCAGGTGCTTGCTCCTGATCCAGCGCGGCAATCGGCGCGATAATCTCCTGCATGATTTTTGCCGTGGGAGAAGCGGCATAATGCCGGACAAAGGCGCGGCCGCTATCGCAGGCCTCCGCTACCATGGGGTCCATGGGGATGGCCCCCAGGAACGGCACCTGCATGGACTCGGCGATGCCCCGGCCTCCACCTGACGAGAGAACCTGTGTTACATCACCGCACTTCGGGCAGGCAAAACCGCTCATGTTCTCCACCACCCCGAGCACCGGCACCTTGAGTTCCCGGCAGAAGGTGATGGATTTGCGCACATCCACTGTGGCGACCTTCTGCGGGGTGGTGACAATGACCGCGCCGTCCAGTCCGTCAATGAGCTGGCAGATGGTAAGGGGCACATCCCCGGTTCCGGGCGGGGAATCGATGATCAGGAAGTCCAGCTCGCCCCAGGCCACTTCCATCAGAAACTGTTTGATGACGCCGATTTTCATCGGCCCCCGCCATATCACCGCATCATCCGGGTTCCTGAGTAAAAAACCAAGGGACATCACCTTCAGCCCGTCCCTGTCCACGGGTAGCAGATCTTCGCCATCCGCCCTGATCGTTTCGCCCTCAAGGCCCAGCATGGTCGGAATGCTGGGGCCGTGAATATCCACGTCCAGCAGTCCGACCCGCTTGCCGGCCAGCATCAGGGCCACGGCAAGATTGACCGCCACCGTGCTCTTGCCGACCCCGCCCTTGCCGGACATCACCACCACCTTGTGACCGATATGGCAGAGCCGTGACGCAAGTTTCAGGCGTTCGGCAAAATCTTCCGCGCTTTCTTCCGCTTGACGCAGGGATGCCGAACAACTGGTGTCACCGCAAGTTCCGCAGGTTTTGCCGGTGTGAGGGGCGGATTGGTCTGGTTCCGCTTGTCCGTGGTTGGTGTCATTCTCATCTGTGGATTGCATCTTTTGCTGTTTCCTCTTGTTGCGTCGTGTCTGCATTATTGCAGTAACTTTTTATTGATGGGACAAGCTTAGTTCCTCGGTGGATTCGTGACCTCCAGCATCTTTTTTCCCGGCGATATCCTTGAAATGCCTGGCGGACACGGTACAGGAGCAGGCCTTTATTTTTATGCAATACTAATGCTAATGGCGCCATTCTGCCATCTCCATTTTTCTCCCTTGAGCGGCGGCACCGGCCAAATAGCCGATGATGCCGTCCTGCTTGCCCTTGCCGGGCGGCAATCAGGGTTCAATTTCCTCCAGGCGCATCCGGAGGTGGTTCAGCTCCGCTTGCAGGGCATCGCACTTATCTCTCAAGTTGAATTCTCCTCTCGCCTGGCCGGGCATCTGATACGGTGAGCTATTTCCCCTGGAGCGCCCTGTGCCCTGCCCGCTTACGACAGAGCAGCGCCGTCGCTGATCCCGGCGGCAACCGCCGGGACCGCGTCCCTGAGCTTTATTTGCATAACCGGGTATTGACGAGCCTGCGCAGAATCCGGCTGCACGGCCCGTCATGGCCCCCATTCCCATGGGGCCTGTTCCTTGTCGTCTTGGCATTGTCATCTCCTCCCTGGTAGTTTTTTTGTCGTATGTGATTTCTATAAAAGTACTTTGAAGTACTTCAGCACTCTTCTTGAATTTCTATTTCAGGCTCTTATGCAGCGCCGGTACTTGCAGTGTACTATTTATTTCGCGCTCTGTGCGGCGGGCTTCGAATCAAGAGCCTGTCTCGTGTAGTAGGCTATCTGGCTCTCAACAACCAATGATGTGGGATCTTCACAGAGACATGCTTCCATGCTCTGGAGCAACGTCTGCCGGTGGTCCAGCTTAATCAACACTTCATCGTCGGCAATGATGGAATCGGCATAAACAATGCCCTCCGTCATTAAGGCCTCCATGTCGGCACGATTATCGTTTGGGGCGGCTTTACATTTCGGCGCCTCGTCACATTCATAGGGAATACCTTCAGCCATCATGCCTGCCATGTCTGAGGCAGCGCTGGATGTACCGGCGGCAACCAACACTGTAAATGCCGTCACTGCCAGGCTGCTGCCACACAATTTCTTGAAAATTCTCATTTTTTTCATCATTTTCTCCCAATTTCAATTTGTTAATAATATGGAAACATTTCGGATCAGAATATTTGTCATTTTTGAGTCATTTTCCCAAAAGGCTTTTTTGAATATTTTTTATCTCCCTGCTGTTTGTTCAGGGGAGATTGCTTCTGCTCTGGAGGCCGCATTTGCGCAAGCTGCGGCGTTGCCGGCGACAGCCCGGCATGGCAAAGGCATCCTCCTGGAGATTGCCGCTCTGCCAGGCCAGGATGATCTCACGCAGTTCGCCGGCCACAAAGGGGATCACCCGGATACCATAAGCGCTGACCATCTCGTGCAGAGATCTGGAAATCGCGCCGCAGACCAGCGTGTCAACGGTCAGCTCCGCCAGGCGGAGTGCCTTTTGCGCCGGTTGATCATCGGGCAGCATCTCCTGGGTTTCCAAGGCGATCCCTCTGGTATCCACCTCAACCAGGTAAAGCTGACGGGCGCTGTCAAAAACCGGTGCGAGGCGATTGTCCCAGTATGCAAATGCCGCTTTTCTCATATCCTGTGCATCCTTTGGTTTGAGTGATTGCATTTGCCGTGCCAAATTTGGATTGTTGGAGAAATATATTTAACACGTTGTTATTGCGTTATAAATGGAGCGCATGTATGGGGTGGGGAGAAGTGATTTGGTGGCGTATGCGCTACTGTGTACGTGAAGAGGGGTGCGTAAGCGCTACTGTTTCGATGTCTTGGGGGAGCGGCCGTCCTGTTGGGGGAGGGCGATACCCAGTTTTTTGATGCGCCGAAACAGGGTGGTCTTGTGGATGCCAAGCTCGCGGGCAGCGGCCAGACGGTTGTAATTGTTGCGCTCCAGCGCCGTGCGGATGGATTGGGCATCGAGCATATCATGGGCTGAGCGCACATCCGCGCTTCTGGCTGTTGATGCGCCGCGGGCCGTCAGCTCCTCGGGGAAATGGTCGATGCTGATCAGCCCCTCGTTGCACATGATGAAGGCCCGTTCGATGACATTAGCCAGTTCCCGCACATTGCCGGGCCAGTGGTGGGCCATGAGCAGGGAAAGGGCCTCGGCGTCAATGCCCTGGATGGCTTTGCCCTGCAGTCGGTTGAAACGGTTGATAAAATGCTCCGCCAACAGCGGGATGTCCTCCTGGCGGCGGCGCAGGGGCGGGAGCTGTACCCGGACCACGTTCACCCGGTAGAAGAGGTCCTCCCGGAAAGCGCCGCTGCGGGTCAGTTCCGCCAGGTCCCGGTTGGTGGCGACGATGACCCGCGCATCCGTGGTCTCGGACCGGGTGGCACCCAGGGGTTCATAGGTCCGCTCCTGCAGCACGCGCAAGAACCGCACCTGCAGGGCCGGGCTGACATCGCCGATTTCGTCAAGAAAGATGGTGCCCCCGGAGGCCAATGCAAAACGTCCCGGCTTGTCCTTGGTCGCCCCTGTAAAGGCGCCGGCCCTGTAGCCGAAGAGTTCGGACTCAAGCAGGGTGTCCGGCAGAGCCCCGCAGTTGACCGCGATGAACGGACCCTCCCGCCTGGGGCTCAGGCTGTGGATGGTGCGGGCCATCAGCTCCTTGCCGGTGCCGGTTTCGCCGAGGATCAGCACTGTACTGGGACTGGCGGCGATGGCGGGCAGGACCTCGAACACCCGCTGCATCAGCGGGCTGCGGCTCACCAGATCACCAACCCGGAAGCGGCTGTCCAACTCCCGGCGCAGGGCCTCGACCTCGCTCAGATCGCGGAAGGTCTCTGCCCCCCCGACCACCTTGCCCTTGGCATCTTTGAGCATCGCGGTGGAGATACTGATTGGGATGCGGTTGCCGTCGCTATTGATGATGTAGCCGGATTTGCCGATAATCGGTTTGCCTGTTTCAAGGGTCAGCAACAGGGCGCAGTTAGCGCCGCACATGCTGCAGCGAAAGACCTCGGAACAGAGACGCATGATCGCCTCCTCCCTGGGGACGCCGGTAATCTCCTCGGCTGCCCGGTTAAACGAGGTGATGCGCCATTCCATATCAATGGTAAAAACCCCGTCCGAGATACTCTCCAGGATCGCTTCCGTGGGGGTGGACATGGTTGGCTTGTTTTTTTTTGTGCCTCCGCTCATGTCTTGTTTTATAAGTCCTGCTGGTGGGAAGGTCAACAGGAACCTGATCAACACCTTTTTCGGTAAGGCAATAGCATTGGTTAGGGTTTGGGCTTTTACGGCATTGCCATGGATCTTCGGCAGATTTTACCCGGATTTTATGGTAAGTTAAAAAAAATGACGGTTCCTGCCGGGTTTGTCCGGCTCGATTTTCTTTTTTTATATCGGGGAGCAGCATGTCAGAGGCCATTCTGGTCGTTCTCATCATTGTTCCTTTTCTTGCCGCCCTGGCGTGTCTTCTTATCCGTTCATCCGCTTGCCGCTCATTTATCGTCATCGCCACCGTCGCAGGGCTTGCCGTCAGCAGTCTGCTGCTGCAGGGGCCTCTTGCCCCGGATGCCGGCATGCGGTGGGCCGGGATCATTGACCCGGTGATCACCGGCGGGGATTTCCTGCTGCTGGCCATCATGTTCTTTCTGGGCTGCCGTTACCGTAATTTCCTCATTATCATGCTGACGGCCAGCCAGCTTGGCCTGTTTGCCTGGCTTGAGTTTTTTGTCTTTGCCGAAGACCAGGGTCCTGCCCTGTTCGCCGCTGACGCTCTGTCGCTTATTTTGGTCCGGGTGGTCTGTACGGTGGGCGGGCTTATCTGTCTGCACGCCATTCCCTACATGCAGGCCCATGAGCAGCATCAAAATCTTGCCCGATCGCGCCAGCCGCAGTTCTTTGCCGTGCTGCTCCTGTTTCTCGGCGCCATGAACGGGCTGGTGCTCACCAATCATCTGGCCCATTTCTATTTTTTCTTTGAACTGACCACCCTCTGCTCCTTTCTGCTGATCGCCCATGACCGCACCGAGGAAGCGGTGGGCAACGCCTTGACCGCCCTGTGGATGAACGGGGCCGGCGGTTTACTGCTGCTGCTCGCCATCTGGGGACTTTATAGCCAGAGCGCCCAGCTTGATATGAACGGGCTGGTGGCGGCAACAGCCGGAAAACCCGCGGCCCTGCTGCCTCTTAGCCTGCTTGTGCTGGCGGCTTTCACCAAATCCGCCCAGCTGCCCTGGCAGAAATGGCTGCTGGGGGCGATGGTGGCGCCGACACCCACCTCGGCGCTTCTCCATTCCAGCACCATGGTCAAGGCCGGGGTGTATCTGGCCCTGCGTTTTGCCCCGGCCTTTGCCCACACCCTGCTCGCCCAGGGGCTCATGCTGGCCGGCGGCTTCACCTTTTTTGCCGCCGCGGCTCTTGCCATTGGTCAGCGCAATGCCAAAAAGGTGCTGGCCTATTCCACCATCAGCAACCTGGGCCTGATCTTTGCCTGCGCCGGGATCGGCACGCCTGGTGCCGTGGCGGCCGGCATCCTGCTGATTCTCTTCCACGCCGTTTCCAAGGGTCTGCTTTTTCTCTGCGTCGGCACGGCGGAGCAGCAGGTGCACAGCCGCGATATCGAGGTGATGCGGGGCCTGTGCGCGCAAATGCCGTTCACCGGCATGATTGCGGTGCTGGGGATGCTGACGATCATTGTGCCGCCCTTCGGCATGCTGCTCGGCAAATGGCTGGTCTTTGAGGCCGGGGCGGATCATATTGTTTTTTATCTCATGCTGGTGCTGGGCAGCTCTTTTACTCTCCTCTACTGGGTACGACTGGCCGGGACCCTGCTGGCCAGCGGCCAGACAACAGGATTCAAGCCCGAGATCAAGCCGTTTCTCACCCGTTTCCCGCTTGCGGCCCTGGGGTGCGGCGCCGGCCTGCTGGGGCTTGCCGCACCTATTCTCTACGCCCGTCTGCTTGTGCCGCTTACTTCACTGTTCCCTGGCGGCCGGGCGTTCTCTGCCGGCAGGGGTGGGGTGCTGACGACTGCCGTGGGGTCGTTTCCCCTTATTGTGGTCTTTGCCGTGGCGGCGCTCATCGGGCTGCTGGCCCTGTCCGGGGTCAGCAAGGCCATGGTCGGCAGGAAGGGCACTGCCTATATGTCCGGAGCAAACGCCGGGCTGCCTGATCATTTTGTCGGGCCCCTTAACCGGCCGGTGCGGGCGGTGGTGGAAAACGCTTATCTTGCCCCGCTTTTTGGCGAAGAGCGCTGGACCCTGTGGCTGAATCTTGCCGCCGCAGGGCTTCTTCTTTTCATCCTCGGCGGTGCTTTATGGAAATGATGAAGACAACCGCTCTTGCCCTGGCAGTGCTCTGTGCCGCGGTCCTCTTGGGAGGGCTGCTCAGCGGCATAGACCGGCGGCTGACGGCCCGCCTCCAGTCACGCCAGGGTCCGCCACTGATCCAGCCTTTTCTTGATGTCATCAAGCTCATGGCCAAGGAGAGGATGGTCACCAACCCGTGGCAGGCATTTTCTCCGGTGGCAAGCCTTGCTGCCGCCGCCGTTGCCCTGGTTCTTTTTGCCCTGCAGGGGGATCTGCTGGTGATTCTCTTTGTCCATATGGTGGGCGGCGTTTTTCTGGTGCTGGGGGCCATGGCTTCCCCTTCGCCTTACAGTCAGACAGCTTCCCAGCGGGAACTGTGGCAGATGCTGAGCTGTGAGACCCTGCTTTTTCTCATTGCCGGGGCGCTCTATCTCACCACGGGCAGCTTTCGCCTCAGTGAATTGTCTGCCCTGCCGGAGCCGCTGCTTTACCGTCTGCCGCTGCTGTTTGCCGCCTTTTTCTTTGCCTTGACCGTTAAGATGCGCAAATCGCCCTTTGATCTGGCCGGCTGCCATCATGCCCATCAGGAGCTGGTGCGCGGGGTGTTCACCGAATACGTCGGTCCCTATCTCGGCCTGCTGGAAATCGCTCACTGGCTGGAGGTGATGCTCTATCTCGCCATCTGTTCCCTGTTCTGGGCAACCGATGCCAAAGGGATGATCCTGTTGCCCCTGGCGGTTTTTTTTGCGGTCATTGTCCTGGACAACGTCGCAGCCCGTCTGACCTGGCGCTGGATGCTCGGCTGGGGCTGGGGTGCGTCCTTTATCCTGTCCGCGTTTAATCTCTTCTGGCTTAAGGGGTAAATGGGCATGGGACTCATCGATAATCTGATCAGCACGGCCCGGCGCAGATCGCCCTGGCTGCTGCACTTTGACTGCGGCAGCTGCAACGGCTGTGACATTGAGACCCTGGCCTGTCTGACCCCGGTCTATGACGTGGAGCGTTTCGGGGTGGTGAACGTGGGCAATCCCAAGCATGCCGATATCCTGCTGGTGACAGGCACGGTCAATCTTCGCAACCGGGAGGTGCTGGCTGTTCTTTTTGAGCAGATACCGGAACCCAAGGTGGTGGTGGCCATCGGCGCCTGCGGGCTCTCCGGCGGCATATTCAGGGAGGCGCCCAATGTGGTGGGCGGGGTGGACAAGGTCATCCCGGTGGATGTCTATGTGCCCGGCTGCCCGGCCCGGCCCGAGGCCATCATCGACGGGGTGGTACTGGCCCTGGAAAAATTCAGGGAAAAAAGCAAAGGAAAAGGGGAGGGGAAATGACCATTACCGCGGACAGAATCGAAAGCGGGGAGCTGTGCCGGGCGGTTGCCGCTTTGAAGGAACAAGGCTGCCGTTTTGTCACCATCACCTGTGTAAGGGCCGACAGCGCCGGGGCCGAGCTGCTCTATCATTTTGACCGGGAGCTCTCGCTCAGCCATCTGCGGTTGACAGTCAGCGGCGATGAGGTGCCCAGCATCTGTGGCATCTATGCATCAGCCTTTTTGGTGGAAAATGAGATTCAGGACCAGTTCGGCCTGCGTTTTATCGGGCTTACTCCGGATTACCAGCGCACCCTGTACCTGCAGGGCGAAGACAGCGCTCCGCCTTTCCGCGGGCCCAGCGGGCCGGACAGGGGGGAGTGAAGATGGCCGGCACCGTTATTCCCTTCGGGCCCCAGCATCCGGTGCTGCCGGAGCCCCTGCATCTTAACCTCAAGATTGAGGACGAGATCGTTATCTCCGCCACCCCGGCCTTCGGCTATGTGCACCGCGGCCTGGAAAAGCTGGCGGATATCCGGGATTTCCGCCAGATGATCCAGGTCGTTGAGCGGGTGTGCGGCATCTGCTCCATGATCCACGCCCTCACCTACTGTCAGGGGCTTGAGTCGCTGATGGGGGTGGAGCCACCGCCCCGGGCCAGGTTCCTGCGGGTCATCTGGTCGGAGCTGCACCGGTTGCACAGCCATTTGTTATGGCTGGGGTTGTTTGCCGATGCCATGGGTTTTGAGAGCCTGTTCATGCAGCTGTGGAAGGTGCGGGAACGGATCATGGACATGAACGAGGCCACGGCCGGCAACCGGGTGATCCTCTCGGTCAACGTCATCGGCGGGGTGCGGCGGGATCTGGACCCCGGCCAGACCGGCTGGATTCTCTCGGAACTTGCGGAGGTGGAAAAGGGGATCAAGGCCATGGGCCGCACCATCCTGCATGATTACACGGTGCAGAAGCGCACCCGGGGCAAAGGTGTCCTTTCCCGCGAGCAGGCCCTGGAGCTTGGCTGCGTCGGGCCGATGCTGCGCAGTTGCGGGGTGGCCCAGGACATGCGCCTGCTGGGCTATGCCGCCTACGGGGAGCTTGATTTTGCCCCGGTGGTGGAGCGGGATGGCGATTGTTATGCCAGGTGCCGGGTGCGCTTTGCCGAGCTGGGCCAGTCCATTGATCTGATCCGCCAGTCCATTGGCAAACTGCCGGCAGGCGACATCAGCGTGCCGGTCAAGGGCAGGCCGGAGGGGGAGATTGTGGCCAGGGCCGAGCAGCCGAGGGGCGAGTGTCTCTACTATATCAAGGCAAACGGCGGCAAATTCCTGGACCGCCTGCGCATCCGCACCCCGACCTTTGCCAATATCCCGGCCCTGACCGTCATGCTGCCGGGTATTGAGCTGGCCGATGTGCCGGTGGTGCTGCTGTCCATTGATCCCTGCGTCAGCTGCACGGAAAGGTAATTCCAAGTCACCTTCAGACCAATACCTTTGTCCCACTCGAGGGGGGATTGAACTGAATCGGCTGCGCTGTGCGGCTCCTCGCCGTACCCAATGTACTGTCTCGTCGCTGCTCGCTTGCCTTCGCGGTCTTGGTCTGAATGCAACTTGGAATAAGGAGTGAGAGTATGGTGTTCATGATCCCGGTTGTTCTGAAAAACCTGTTTAGCCGCTGCGCCACCCGACCGTACCCCCAGAGCCCGCGGAAGCTTTTTGCCGGCAGCCGTGGCCAGCTGGTCAATGATGCGGGTAAGTGTATCCTGTGCGGCACCTGCGCCCGCACCTGCCCCTCCCAATGCCTCACGGTCAGTCGTAAGGAGGGTCTGTGGCAATACGAACCCTTTGCCTGCGTCTTCTGCGGGGTGTGCGTGGAGGCCTGTCCCACCGGCAGCCTATCGCAGCTCAGCCAGTGGCGCCCGGCGGTGCGGGAGCGGGAGAGTGTGGTGCTGAAGGTGGAAGTGAAAAGTGGGGAGGAAGGCAAGAGGCATAGGGCATAGGGCATAGGGCATAGGCAAAAGGCAAGGGGCATAAGGCAACAGGAAGAAGTGTAGGGGCGGTTCGCGAACCGCCCTCAGGCCCTTATCCCAGGTGTTCCACCAGGATTTTTACCCCGATGCCGATGAGCAGCAGGCCGCCCAGCACCTCCACCCGCTTGCCCCAGATCATGCCGATTTTACCTCCCAGCAGCATGCCGACCACGGTCAGGGCTGAGGCGGTTACGGCGATCACCAGGGCCGGGGTCCAGATGGTGACGCCGATAACGGCCAGGGACAGGCCTACTGCCAGGGCGTCGATGCTGGTGGCAATGGAGAGCATCACCATGGTCGCCCCCTTGGTGGGGTCAGTTTTCTGTTTTTCCTCGTCATCCTGAAAGGCCTCGAAGATCATCTTGCCCCCGACAAAGGAAAGCAGGCCGAAGGCCAGCCAGTGGTCATAGGCGCTGATCAGACCCTGGACGCTGAGACCGGCCAGCCAGCCGATGATCGGCATGAGGCCCTGGAAAAGGCCGAAGTGAAAGCCCAGGCGGAAGAGCTGTCTTTTGCTCACCGGGTGCAGGGCAACGCCGGCGGCCAGGGCCACGGCAAAGGCATCCATGGCCAGGGCCAAGGCTATGAAAATAAGGGTGACTGGTTCCATAATTTTACAGGATGTAGATTGACCTTGCAGGGGGGTAATGGCATTATTAATAGATGCATAGCTGTTGACTTAGTGTTATCGGGTTTATAAGATAAAAGAGGAAGCGAGGTCAAGCTTAAGGCACCCATATGCTCATTTAACCGGTGAAGGTTCCAGTTATGAAAGCGATAAATGCTACCTTATCCAATTCAGGCCAGATCAGCAGAACCACGCAGTATGAGCGCAGCAGTCAGGTCCAGGTTTCCAGACAGGTGATGCGGGAACAGGGTTCCGAGACCGAGATTGCCAAAAAAACCACCACCCAGAAGACCATTGAAACAACCAGGACCCGGCGGGAGCTGGAGACAAAAATCCGCGAACTCAACAAAAAACTCGATGAACTGGGCCGGCCTGAAACCCAGTTTAAGATATCCTCCACCGGCGATGAGTCCACCGTCAGGCTGGTTGACAGCCAGACAAACCAGTCCTTTGACCTGAAAGGCACGGTGGAAGATCTCCTGGCCGCTGACGCCACCACCCAGGGTCTGCTGGTGGACACCGTCACCTGATAGTTTCCCCTCTCCATTCCCCGCCATCACTGCCCTTTAGCAAAATCCACATGAATAGTTTGCCGTGGGAAGATATTTTGCGTATGCTGTGGCAGAATAAGCAACAGTTTACCAATTTCGGCAAAAACTAAGCGGAGTGGTTGCATGAAGCAGAAACCTTCTGCCATCAACATCATATGGCTTTCCATGGTGCTCATCGCCACTGTGACCGCAGCCTATACCGGCAGGATGGATGAAGTCACCAAGGCCTCTTTTGAATCGGCCAAGGGGGCGGTCACCCTGGCCATCGGTCTCATCGGCCCCATGGCCCTCTGGCTCGGCATCATGAAGGTGGCCGAGGCAGGCGGCCTGCTGCGCATTGTCGCCCGCTGGGTGCGCCCCGTCATGGTGTGGCTCTTCCCGGATGTGCCCCCTGATCATCCGGCCATGAGCGCCATGATCATGAATATGGCGGCCAATGCCCTGGGGCTGGGCAATGCGGCCACGCCCATGGGTATCAAGGCCATGCAGGAGCTGGACAAGCTGGCGGTGGAAAAGGGCACGGCCACCAATGCCATGTGCCTGTTTCTCGCCATCAACACCTCAAGCGTCACCCTGCTTCCCCTGGGAGTGATCACGGTGCGGGCCGCGGCCAATGCCACCAGTCCGGCCGCCGTGCTCATTCCGTCGCTGGTCGCCACCTGCTGCTCCACCTTTGTTGCCATTTTCATGGCCAAAATGCTGGCCGGCCGGAATGAGGTACTACAGACTTCTCCCTATGAAAAGGCGGACGACAGTGAGGAAAAGAACGGGGAGGAGGGGGCTGATCTTCTGCTGCCGGGCAGAAGCGGCAGGATCTTCATCTGGCTGCTTATCATTGCCTTTTTCGGCGGCGTGATTTATCAGTGGCAGAACGCGCCCGCGGTTTCCATGAGCTCGGCCGACACCTTAAATACCATCTCAAGCTGGCTGATTCCCGTGCTCATCTCCGTCCTGCTCATCTTCGGCTACCTGCGGGGGGTAAAGATTTACGAAACCCTGACCGACGGGGCCAAGGAGGGATTTTCCACCGCCGTGCGCATCATTCCCTTCATGGTGGCGATTTTTGTCGCCATCGGCATGTTCCGGGCCAGCGGCGCCATGGATATCATGATAAAACTCCTGTCACCGCTTACCGAGGCGGTGGGCATGCCGGCCGAGGCCCTGGCCATGGCGCTCATGCGGCCCCTGTCCGGCAGCGGCGCCTTTGGCATCATGAGCGAAATCGTCAACAAGGATCCGGACAGCTTCCTCTCCCTGCTGGTCTCCACCATGCAGGGCTCCACGGAAACCACCTTTTACGTGCTGGCCGTTTATTTCGGCAGCGTGGGCATCAGAAGAACCCGCCATGCCCTGCCCGCCGCCCTGTGTGCCGATGCGGCAGGCATCATCGCCTCGGTTGTCATCTGTCATCTGTGGGTGGGGTGAGGTTGCGCTGACCTGCTGCCCGCATTGTGACCAAGGCAGACGCCCCTGAAATTCTGGATTTGCTTTTATTGGAAACTGCAATTTCCGATTTATACTATATTTTGCTATGCATTTTCTTTGCCGTCCCCATGACAAGAGTCTTGCCATGCAGCCGGGGTTCATGCTAGAGTTTGGCCTACCGGCAACTGTCAACGGGAAGCTGCAACCGCGCAAATGAAGCCTGCAGCGGATGACAGGAGTTGCTTTGAACCTCAGAAGTCGGCTGAAAGGCATAACATGAAATGTATTGGAAAGGCGTTTGTGTCCGGTCTCGTATTGAGCCAGGTTCTTTTTTCTACCGTGCCATGGGTTTTTGCCGCCCAGTTCCAGCATGGTGCGCTACGGGTCAGGGGCGACTGGCAGTGTGTGAGTATCCATGGGCAGCAGGTCAAGCTGTTCATTGATAAGGAAAATTTTGATATGAACGGCAACAGGACCACCTACACCATGGTGACCGGCGCGATCCGGGTGGAGGGGGCATATGGTCCGGTGAACTATTATTATAATTTTCGCGGAGATTCCCTGCTGATTGCCTTTCCGGACGGCGACAGGATCATCTGCGACAGAGCCCAGCAGGAGGCTCAGAATCATAGCGGGCAGCCAGAAGATGTTCCGGCGCAGGCATTGCCTGATGATGAAACGCAAGCAGATGATACCTCTCCGGGATCTGCTCAATAGGATCATCTGGGACAGAGATTTTGGCCGGGGAAGTTTTGAGATCGGCTATTACGACCGGGTTAAAGATACAATTATCAGAGTCCCTTTCTCCATGATGGAATTGATTCCCGGTGACCATTTTTCCTTTTATCTCTTCGACCCTGACGGCGAAACCTGTTCGATCCCGTTTCACCGGGTGCGCCAGGTCTTCAAGGACGGACAGCTGATCTGGCACAGAGGCGACTGATTGCACCTAAACGGTTGACAAGATTCCCCGTTTCCCTTACCCTTCCTTATGCCTTATGCCTTATGCCTTATGCCTTCAATAGTATCCTCATCCCATGTCTGATTCCCGTTCAAATATAGTGCTGATCGGCATGCCCGGCGCGGGCAAGTCTTCCGTGGGCCGCCTCCTGGCCCAGCGCGCCTCGATGCATTTCATTGATACCGACAAGCTTATCAGGACTGCTGCCCAGGGTCGTTCCCTGCAGGACATCGTTGACCGGGAAGGATATCTTGCCCTGCGCCGGCTCGAGGAGAAGGTTCTGCTTGAACTCCATTGCTCAAACCACGTCATTGCCACCGGCGGCAGCGCGGTTTACAGCCAAGTCGCCATGGCCCATCTGCGTAAGCAGGGCGTCATCGTCCTGCTGGAGGTGGATCTGCCCACCCTGCGGGCACGGATTCATGATTTCGACACAAGGGGGCTTGTCAAGCGGCCGGAGCAGACCCTGGAGGATCTGTTTGCCGAACGTTCCGCTCTGTATCTGCAGTATGCTGACCTCAGCATCGACTGCAGGAGGCGAAGCCCGGAAGATGTCAGCGCCGCAATCCTTGCAGAACTGGGGACAGCAGATTTTCGCGGGCAAGCATAGCTCTCCGGCGGCCCACTGGGATTTCAGTCTGTCCGGCTGCGTCAGATGCCGATGGCGAACATGGCATCCAGATCATGGCGGGAAAAGGCCTTGAAGGCGAGCATGGTCTCCGTCTTGCGGATGGTGTCGATCTTAAGCAGGTGGTTGGTCACCAGATCAGAGAGGTCATCGTTAGAGCGGACCCGGGCAATGGCCACCAGATCATAGTTGCCGCTCACCGAATAGACCTCGGAGATGCCCTCTGTCTCAGCCAGCTTTTCCGCTGTTTCATTTATTTTTGATCGCTCAACATTCATCAGAATAATGGAAGTCACCATGGCATTCTCCTCTGGTTTCCGGATAGGGTCTTGAAAATCGGTGGTCTGCGCGGCATGATGCGAAATGTGACGTGTGCTGAGAGACGGATGCCGTGCAGCTATTCTTTATTCCCGCTGGAAACAGTCCACTTTTCCAGCGGAATATTTGGTCTTTTTACCATCTGCCGCATTTTTTTTGTAGAATTCTTTTCAGCGTCATGCGTAAATTCAGACAACATGACCTCGGTATATTTTGCCGTGATACTCGAATTGCAGTTCGCGAAGAGTGACTAAAGTACTTAAAATGTCCTTGTGCCCCTTGCGGGTATAAAGTACTTGAAGTTGCGGTGCCGGGAACTATTAATGGGGCATTAAATTTCAGCAGGCGGATTTCATCAGACACCAGACCGTTGTGCATAACTGGCGGCCCGATTGATGGGCATCTTGAATAATTGCCTTTTCGCCCGATTTCTGTGTCACAGCAAAAATGGAAAATGCTCACATATACCTAATATGCGGAGTTTATACCCCGTTGGGTGCTTTTTCATTTTCACTGTTCCTTGATCTCAGACGAAAATTCTCATTATTCAAGATACCCTGATGTCATAAGAAATCATATGGACGGCAATTTTTTTTCGGCGCAGGTTTGTCTATGGACTGGTTGATTGCATCACTTCCCTTTATAAAGGTGCTCGGCGCCTTTGGTCTCATTCTGTTGGGCATCCGTCTCAGGATCGGCCTCGGCCTGTCCATCCTGGCCGGCGGGGTGGCCATGGGTTTTCTCTTTTACCTCGGCCCCATGCCCCTGCTGCGGCTATCCGCCGTGGCGCTGACCATGGAGAAGTTTCTTTTCCTGGCCGCCATTGTCGGGCTGATCCTGATCCTTTCCGATGCCCTGGAGCGCTCCGGCCAGTCCCGCCGCCTCATGGACGCTCTGTCCGGCTATCTGACCAGCCCCCGGCTGCGGCTGGTCTTTTTCCCGGCCCTCATCGGCCTGCTGCCCATGCCCGGCGGCGCGGTTTTCTCCGCCCCCATGGTCAAGGCCGTGTCCGCGGAGATGGCGCTGAAAAACGAGGAGCGCGTGGTGATCAATTACTGGTTCCGCCATGTGTGGGAGCTGGCCTGGCCGCTCTATCCGGGCATCATCCTCACCGTGGCCCTGGCCGATATCCCCATTGTCACCTTTATTTCCCGCACCTGGCCGGGGGTGATTGCGATGTTTACCCTGGGCTGGATATTTTTCCTGCGGCCCGGTGTGCTGAAGAGCGCCGATCTGGTGGTGGCCCCTTCCACTGCGCCTCGCAGTATCCGGGTTGCCCTGAAAGAGGGGGTGCCGCTGCTGGTGGCCATTGTCGGGGCCGTGGGTCTTGAGGGCAGTCTTTCCGAATGGGCGCCCAGCGTGCCCTTTGAGTGGGGGGTGATTGCGGCGCTTTTTGTGGCCGTGGTCTGCGTCATGGTCCAGAACCGGCTGGGCGGGGCCTTTCTCTTTGATGTGCTGACCAAGAAAAGCCTGCGCACCATGCTCTTTGTCATTGCCGCCATCTTCATCTTCAAGGATATCATGCAGGCCGCAGGTGTAGTGGACGCCATGGCCCTGTCCGCCGGGGACGGCATCGCCCTGTTCGCCGCCTCGGTTTTCCTGCCCTTTCTGGTGGGCATGGTGTCAGGCATCAATGTGGCCTTTGTCGGCGCCACCTTTCCCTTGCTGCTGGGCCTGCTCGATGCCCTGAACCTGCGGGAGCTGATGATCCCCTATCTGGTGCTGGCCTCCTTTGCCGGCTTCACCGGGGTAATGATTTCCCCCATCCACATCTGTTTTATCCTTACCTGCGAGTTCTTCGGAGCTGACCTGGCCCGTGCCTGGCGCCGGCTGGTGGCGCCCTGTTGCTGTTTCGCCCTTACCGGTTGCCTGCTGTTCTGGATTCTGCGTTAAGCTGATTCCATTAGTAAAGAGGGGCAGGCTCTCTCAGGCACTTTTAGCTCTCATTTCTCAGGCTCTGAAGGTCCCGAAAAAAATCGCTGTAGACGCGGCAAAAAGTGAATTATTCGCCTTTCATAGTGAGTGTAAATTTTTGCTGCATAAAAATGATATCAATCGTTGACATATCCTGTATGATTTGTTAAAAAATAACACAATGTGGCATGCGACATTGTGGTGTAAGGGGGAGGGCCTAATATTACAATGCATAAACTTCTGAGAGTATCAATTCCATTTGCATACACATTATGAACAAGGCGGTTTGGCTTGCGGATCTCGCCGATTGCCAAGGCCCGTTTATTATAGATTTTGCCAAGGTGTGACCTTCAACGGAATCAGTTTTGGGCAGTACCGGGAAAGGTTTTTTGTAGCATGCCGACGCGCACTTCTCGGTGCGCAACATAGAGACATCTTTCTGCAGGTGGTTCAGCCGGGACATTCGTGTTGCCAACGTTTGGCCAGGATTGCAACTGCCAGCCACTCTGCAGGAAGAGACTGAAACCTGAATATTAAGGAGAAAAAATTGATGAAGTCAGATGAAAAAATGGGAAATTGGGGCCTCTCACGGCGTCAGATGATGATCGGTACCGGCGCCCTGGCGGCAGGTGCGACCATGGCCCACTTTGGTGGCCTGTTGAAATCCGCTGAGGCAAAGGGAGGTCCGACCGAAAAATGGCCATGGCCCTATGAAAAGCTCGATCCTGCCAAGACCGCAGAGATTGCTTACGAAGAATGGTACCGGGTTTTCTGCGGTGCCGCAGTAATCAACAGCGTTTTCAGCCAATTACGGGAAAAGGTCGGTGAACCTTATACATCTTTCCCCGTGGATTCCTTTGTCTTTCTTGAAGGCGGCATGGTGGGCTGGGGCATGACATGCGGCTCCAATACCGGCGCTGCTATCGTCGCCAATCTTATCATCGGGCCGCGAACCGCGGGTGCCCCGGAAGGCCATCATATCAGCGAGGATATGTTCGAGTGGTATTCCGATGCTTCCATGCCGATTTTTGTCCCGAAAAATCCCAAGGTCACCACTGAACTTGTCAAGACCACAGCCGAGTCCCCCCTGTGTCACGTTTCCGTCGGTAAATGGATGAAGGCTTCGGGTTATCCAATCGGCAGCCCGGAGCGGAAAGACAGGTGCGCACGGGTGGCGGCCAGTAACGCCTTCCATCTTGTTGAACTGCTCAACAGCTGGAAAGACGGCAAGTACGAACCTTCAAGCACGCATACGCCGGTCAAGGATTACGGCATCACCGCCCAGATGAACTGCATGGAATGCCACGGCGATGATGTTCCTACAGCTCCCATGGCCAAGAAATAAGCCTCCCAAAACCTGAGCACTTTGGCCAGTGCTTGGGGTTATGTTACAGCAGTACCTCTCTTGGCGCGGCTCCGGCAGATATTTGCCGGAGCCGCGCTACCTTAAATTATCTCTTCACCAAGAATAAATTCCCGATTTCAAGCTTTCGCTTTCCATGTTGGGGAGATAGTTTCGCCGCTACTCAATATCCCCGCTTTTCGCAGGTAATTTAGGCGTAGGGGCGGATTTTATGCTCGCCCTATTAGTATTAAATCTATCTGTTGCCCTTTACCCGTTATGCGGGATGGTGTTGCAACCCGCGAACCGGGACCACGATGTATAGGGAGTTTTTTTATCGGATTGATAAGGTTGCATCTCGACTAAGAAAAAATACAGGATTTAAATTTTTTTTGGCAAGCCTTTCTGAATGTGGTAGTTATCGAGAAATCATATAATTGTTAGCTGCTTTCCGTATATCCTTCTGGTGTGATATGCAAACTTGGATAATTCAAGTTCCCGGCAACTTCGCCGTGATTAGCACCATAAAATAAACATCCAAAATCAAAAGTATATAGTTTTCAGCAATGAACAAATTAAGAAAATTAAAAAAATTCAAAACTTCAACAAAGAGAAAAATGTCAGAAATAATTTCAGAATTCGCAGCAGACATCATATCTGGTGGCCGGGATCTTTATGAAAAACAAAATTACTTGAACTGTGCATGCACCGCTTGGAATATTTCCCTTTATCCTGAGGCAGACATTGGGCAAAAATTAAATTCAGTGGTGGCTGATTATGAAAAATTTAATCCGGGCTTAAAGGACAGCGACAATTACAGGCACAATTTAAAACAATTGATTGAGAGAAAATTTGAACTATACCCAAATA
>JAHIVT010000049.1 GCA_018816555.1 Pseudomonadota bacterium | reverse complement strand
TCCTCGCAGCAGGGCAGTTCCTCGTCAAAATAACCGATCTTATCAAAGAACTCCCGGCGCACCATGACGGTGGACATGCCCACCACACAGAGTTTGAGGCACTCCCCGAAAATAAAGCCATGGGGCCGGAAGTGCTTCTTTTTCTGGTGCAGCAGCTCGCCTTGCCGGTACCAGATCTCGTCGGTATGGGAAATGAGATATTCAGGTTGGGCAGCCATGGCCGCCTGCTGCATTGCCAGTTTTTCCGGGGCAAAGCGGTCATCCGAATCGAGAAAGGCGATGAGCGCGCCCTCCGCCGCCCTGATGCCGGTATTTCGCGCCGCAGCCGGCCCACGATTCTGCTGATAGACAAAGCGGACCTGGGCGCCATAGCCGGCCAAACGGCGGGCGGTATCGTCCGTTGATCCGTCATCCACCACGACCAGCTCAAAATCCCTATAGCTTTGGCCCAGCACCGAATCAATGGCCCGAGCCAGAAACTCCTGCCGATTATAGGTGGGTATGATTACAGAAATCTTTGTGGACAATTGTTGCGCCTTCTCCCCCTCAAAAGCGACACCATACGGTTGCATGGCGAATTTCCGGTTTGATCCACAGCGGTTTTCGTTTTCCGGAAACATGAACCGGAAAATTGGAAATTTGCCCATGGCAAAATTGGGTAAATATGCCTTTTATCTTTTTAATCTCTTTAATTTCAATTAAATACCAAAAAAAGAGATAATTGTCTGTTTTCTGGAAAATAAATTGCATTCTTGAACTGTCTGGAAAATTCGCAACAATTCACATTCACTAAAATGAGAGAGAAAGAAAATGAAGAAATTACTGTTGGTTGTAATGCTTATTTGTACTGTTCCCTCATTGTCTTTTGCAGATATCATCGCCGCCGGCAATTTTGGCATCGATACCTGGAGCCAAACGATATATGCCAGTGGGGACAATCCCGGCGGGTTGACTGCAGATGATTGGCAACTTGGCGTTGGAGTAGAATTTAACGTCCCTCCCATTCCATATCCCAATGTTGCAGTCCCACGTACCGGTCTTCCTGGAGTTGCATTATCCTTAGCGGATGGCGCTACTGCGCGCATGGAATTCGAAGATCTGGTAAATTTTATCTCTGACAATGGACTGACAGTTACGGACCCGAACTATTTCAGGATTGCAGGCGGATTTTTTCCGACAAGCCTGGAATATTCCACGACAACTATCCCCAGCATGAATCATTCAATAAACATTTTGCCAGGCCTGGCGGATTTCAGTAAGTTTGACGGAAGCCAGATCGTTGATGGTTACCTGGTTGATTATATTGAGTGGACCCTTGGCGATTTTACGTTTACTCAAGGCCCTTTAGTGACAGGCACCTATGGCAGTTGGTATGAATACCAGATCAGGTTCGAAAGTCTGAAATTTGAAGTCCACGGAACCAAAGCAGGTAATCCCGTCCCGATCCCAGGAACCATACTTCTGTTTGGTTCCAGTCTCGCCGGACTGGCAGGTTACCGCCTGAGAAGAAAGAAAAAATAAGGTTACCGCCAACACCGGGAACGCAAAGCAGGGCCTTTTGGCCCTGCTTTTTTATTTTGCCAGGCCAGGTTTCTCCAGCACACCTCCCTGCCCTTTGTCCTTGGTTAATTATCCCGCGCCCTTTCAGCGATCCATCTTCTGCTGGCCCACTTACAATCAATGCTACCATCGCTCACTCCCCCGTGGCTTGAGATGGCTTAAGACTGCTGCTTATCGGGGTCCTGGTCCAGAAATTGCCCACATTATTGCTTGCCAAACTGATCAAATAGCCGTCGGGACACTGACGAGATCCACCATGTAAGATTATTGAACAAATACGACAACATCCAGACAAAGATTTGCTCGATTCTATCGAGCTGTACAGAAGACATTGCTTGTCAACCATTTCTGATTCGGGTAGATATCAAGAAACTATATCAACTTGTTAACAAACAGGAGAAATTATGAGTGATACCGATAAAGACAAAGAATTTTATGAGATGGCGGACG
>JAHIVT010000003.1 GCA_018816555.1 Pseudomonadota bacterium | reverse complement strand
AGTCAGAAAGTTGAGTTAGTGTGATAGGATAGAAAATTTCTTTTTGTCAAGAAATATAAAAAGTGATCCTCCCCAAAAAACTGCTACCGAAGGCAGCTATTCCCAGTTTAGGTCGTACTGCCCAATAAAACGACATTTGACGACAAATTTTCGATGAAAACATTGAATCAGGGCCATTGATTTTGAATCTTCTGGTAAAAAACCGTACTTCGTTGCGATTTTTTGCCGTTTTTTCGTTTTTCGGACGTACTTGTCCATCCGCCTTACAATTCAGCATTGGTGGAAGGACCGCTCTTTGACAACAACCGCCGTGCAACACTCTTCATCTCCCCATGGAACTTGGAGCACTCCAGCGGATCAACCTCCCATATTTTCTTGATACACTCGCGCCAGGTGGGTGAAGGGATACGCCGGGGTTTATAATCGGAGACATCAAGAATGGTTATTTCATCGGACTCCAGATGGTCTTTTGATTCCCTCTTCTCCGCCTTTAAGCGGTCTCCGCGCATTCGGTTTGAATACCAGCCATAATATCGCACCAGCTGGAAATTTTTATCGGGTATGTGCTGCGTAATGGAAGCAATAAACTCCTGAGCAGTATAGACACCGAAATTTTTCTTACCCCCTTTGATCTTGCGGTAGGTCATCTTCGATTTATAAACCACCATGCCGGAACTGCTGGCGTAGGTGATTTTCCCCACTGAAAATGGGCTTCTGATGGATATACTGTGCCACCGCCGTCTGGCCCTTTTGATCATCTCTGGCAATACGCACGCCATTGTCAACGGAAAAGCCTGAGGTATACCGCCATTTCATGATCATGGTGATAAACCGGTCATCAATCAGCCCTTCTTTTTTTAACATCTTCAAGACTTCCGCCCGGAACAGCTCACCCAACGGCTTCAAATCAGTTCTCGGCATGACAAGGAAGACGCCGCTTGCGCGAAACAGCCCGTCAGGAATAGAAGAAACCCTGAATCTGCCGGACGGGCAAACATTGCTCATCCGCCCGATCCGCCCGAAAGATGAGCCAAATTTTCAAAAGATCTTTGCCAGCCTATCTCCGGAAGAGATCCGCCTGCGCTTTTTACATCCCATGAACACCATGCCCCATCCCCTTTGCTGCCCGACTCACCCAGATCGACTATGACCAGGATATGGCATTTAAATAGTCCCTGAATCCGTGAAATTTTTGCAGTAAAAATCGCCTGCATTATTAAATAACATGTTGAAATTTAAGCTAAAATATTGTAGTATAGGCCTGTCGAAAAACATCACTCTGCAGGTGAAATAATGAAACGATTTATTATTGAGCGCTCATCAGACGAATTTTACACCTCCCATTCGGGCCTGGCCTTGGTCGGGCTCGGTATCAACCGCTTTACCAGCTTGAACGCCAAGCTGAAAAGGGCGATACCCGACACCAAGGACATTGACAATACGGATGTCATTCGCAGTTATCTTGGGCTCCTCTCGCTTGGCAAAAGCGATACGAAGCCATTGCCGACATGAAAGACGACAGGTATTTCCAGCAATCCCTTGGCATCAAAGCGGTTCCTTCGCCCGAGACCTTGCGGCAGCGCCTTGACGAAACCGCAACAGTTTTCCAGCCGCTTGTCTCCTCAACCTACACGGAGTTTATCCGCAATGCCAAAGGCAAAGTGACGCCGCTGGCCATGGGGCATGTTGCCGTCGATATGGACGTCTTTTGCATGGACAACTCCGGCACCAAAAAAGAAGGTTCCAAGCATACCTATCACGGTTATGACGGCTATGCGCCAATAGCCGCTTACATGGGAGAGGAAGGCTGGTGTGTTAATCTTGAGTTCCGAGAGGGAAGCCAGCACAGCCAAAACAACTTTATTCCCTTTTTGGAAGAAACCATCTCCCGAGCCAGATCTTTAACCAAGAAGCCCTTGCTGTTCAGGCTTGACTCTGCCCACGATGCTATAGAGACCCGTGCCACACTTTATAGTCCAAAAAAAGTCGATTATATCCTGAAGTGGAACCCGCGCAAACAGGACCTTCCCGCCTGGCTGGCCCGCGGTCTGCAAGAAGGGCAAGTAAGCGAACCCCGGCGAGGCAAGCGGGTTGCCGTGTTCAGTTTCAACCAACTTCAGGAACATGAGGGCAAAAAGTTCAGCAGCCGCCTGGTAGTCCGGGTAATAGAACGAACCATTGACAAACGTGGACAGTTGCTGCTGGTGCCGGATATAGAACTCGAAGGCTGGTGGACTTCGCTTTACCTGCCGGAAAAAGAGATCATCAGGCTCTACCAGGACCACGGCACAAGCGAGCAGTTCCACAGCGAATTTAAAACCGACATGGATCTTGAGCGGCTGCCTTCCGGAAAGTTTGCGACCAATTCCCTGATCATGTCCATAGCCGGCCTGGCCTATAACATCTTGCGGTTTATCGGCCAGCTTGGCCTTCTCGGTGATCGCTCGCCAGCGCGGCACTCGGCAAAACGCAGGAGAACTCGCACCGTTATCCAGGAACTCATGTACCGTGCAGCCAGACTGATTGAAACCGGCAGGAAATTAAAGCTGCGGTTCAGCCGCCACTGTTGCGCATTTCAGGGCGTTTATAACTGGCTTGCCTTTGGCTAATGCAAGAACAGAAGAGAAATATTGCCGGAAAGTGGCTGAACAGCAGGCCCTGCAGGGGAAATACGCCTAAAAACAGGCAAATATAGCTATTTTTCAAAGAACAGCGGGGACGATGTCCCAATGTACCAGCAATATGCTGGTAATATATAAATTTCTAGCGGTCGCGGTGTTGAAATTTTATCGCGCCCCACAATTTTCAGGGAGAATCCGGGATACCTCACGGATTCAGGTTATAATAATGAGCGTACCCATCAGGGCAAAATGTGCTGCGGAAGAACCCCGATGGAAACGCTTGTAAAGGGAAAGGAAATCTGGCAAGAAAAACTGGTAGCCTGAATTTGAACTGACAGACATCTCTGAAAAACCGGTAACTGTCAGATCAAGTCTGAATTACTACAGTTTAACTGTGTGTTGCATTAAATTAAAATGATAGCTGGGCAGAGTATATTTGTCTTTTTTAATTTGGCCCTGATGTACTGGATCTGCTAATTATGTTTCTTCTTTTTCTAAATACAATTTTTATTAGTTTATTAGCTATTGCGTTAACTTTGGTTACTCGCCCTCGAACGCTTTCTGCATGGTTAGCATCGTTTATTGCTTTTTTTATGGCTTTGATAGTATTGATGTCGGAAACCGTCGGCAGGATTATTTATACCCCTGCAAGTATGACGATTTCAAGCGGATTGTTGAGCATTATGGGGGGTGGGGTATTATGGTCATGTCGAAGCAGGTTGAGACGCTACCCATTTCAGACATACTTAAAGCGGCGGTTGCAGGTATTGTTTGCGCATTGGTCTTCATGTTTTGCCTTTGCGGCTTGGGTAGTGATCTTTTTTTATAGTCTAATAGCCGTTGCAATCTTGCCTCCCAGTGTCCCTGACGTGCTCCGTTACCATTTGCCGATGGTCGTCGGATGGTTCCAGGCTGGAAAAGTCTCAATTGATCCTTTGCTCGACTATCGAGCTAATTTTTTCCCTCATAACATAGAATTGCTCAACGGCTTTTCCTTTATCCTGCTTAAGAACGATCAACTGGTCTGTCTGCCTCAAGTTATTATTTCGGGAATATTTTGGCCTTTAGTTGCGTATATGGCGATGTGTTTGTGTGGTATTCGTCGACGGTGGAGGCTTTTCGGGGCGTTGTTGGCGTCTATGAATGCCCCTGTTGTACTTCAAATGCGCTCGGAAATGATAGATATAGGTTTTTATTCAGTCTTTTTGCTGGCCCTTATTGCCGCGATAGGAAGAGAAAGATTTTATGGAAAGCCCTGGCTGATTTTTGGTGTTTCGGCCGGCTTGGCCTTAGGAAGCAAAGGTCCAGGTTTGTTGGCCGTTTTTGTCTGTTTTATAATTTATTGTATCTCTTTCTTTTGGCATGCTAAATGGAAATTGACTTCATCTCGCAGTAAAAGCCTGATTGCTGAAGTTTCTGGAGCAGTTGTGTTGGTTGTCTCCATTGGTTGCTGGGTATTAGGGTATAATTTAATAACTTATCATAACCCGCTGTATCCTTTTGCTCTTAAAATCGGCCCTTTCGTTTTACCTTCACCGGATGAAACTTATTCTATCTTTTATAACGCCTGGCTTAAGGATTTTGGTATCTCGCCATTTGAAAGATTGATCGGAGGGATGGCCCGCTGGCCGAAACTTTTTTTTGGATTACCTCCATTTGACTGGTTTAAAAGCCCTGGAAGCGGTGGATTCGGTTATTTAACGACAGCATGTTTTGTGAGTGTTTTACTTGTAATGATGCTGCAATTTGCAAAGAGCCGTTCTTTGAATTTTTTGAAACCGTTATTGGCTCCTTATACTTTTCTATTTATAGGTGCTCTTCTTGTATGGAATTTGATTTTCCTTTCATTTGTAAGTCTGATTACCGCTCCTTATTCCCTTGTGGATAGTCGTTATCAGTTACATTTTGTCCTTTTGTTTCCTCTGCTGTTGCTGTTACTTATGCAGCAATGGCATTCTCTGATGCGCCCAGTATTTATCTCTCTCTTGGTCCTGATATTCGGGGTCACTGAATATTACTTATTGTATCAGGCGCCCCACCGGGGAATAAAGCAATTTGCAAATGTTGTATCACGTAATAAAGGACGTCTTTATCTTTATACCGGCAGGCCGTTTTTTTTAGCACGTAACCCTGAAAGTTTTTTCAAGATAATTGGAGATAATGAACCACTTATTTTTGTCGGTAAAGGGCGAACATATCCTTTATATTATCCTTCATTCACGAGAAAAATTTATTCTTCATTGCGCGTAGGGCCTTCATTCAGGGTTCTCCAAAAGCCAGACATTCCTGACGATATTTATATGCAAGGTATAGAAAATTTAAGGCATTGGACTCGACTGCGTGACGAGAATATATCAGACCGGCAGGAATATTTGGATACGACAAAAGCCCTTTTTGACGGTGATGAAGGCAATATGGTTTTGGAAAAAACTTTGTCTTTTTATGAGGCGATAGCTCAGAGATATCATGTACGATTTCTTTATGTTGATAACGGCAGAATTTCTATTCTTGATGATAGCCCAAATTGGAAGCTCTTACTGAATGAAAAGGGGATAAAAGAAAAAGATGTAATGGCGCTGTATGAATATTTAGGGCTTAAAGATGAAAAAAAAGAGCGATGAAGAAAATATTTTGTTGAGGTATGAGGTTATGGTGAATGACTGATCTTTTAAAAAAAAAGACAATAAGTGATTTTGGTGATCAATGGAACAATTTTCAAAAAAATGAAGGATATTACGGATCATCAGAATTATTTCAGGATCTTTTCTCTTCACTGATACCACCCAGTGAACTAAAAGATTTACGAGTCGCTGATATAGGGAGTGGTACCGGTCGCATAGTGAATATGCTTTTAGATGTAGGGTGCCGACATGTTGTCGCAATTGAACCTTCCAATGCCTTTAATGTTTTAAAAAAGAATGTTGCAAATCGACAAGATAGAGTAACTTGTTTGAATGTTACAGGGGAGAATATTCCCTTTGAAGATCTGGATTTTATTTTTTCGGCCGGGGTATTGCATCATATACCTGAGCCCCGTCCGGTAGTCGATGCGGCTTTCCAAGCATTACGTCCAGGCGGTAAAATTGCGGTCTGGTTATATGGAAAAGAGGGTAATAGGCTTTATCTTGCAGTGTTCCAACCACTTCGCATGCTTACAACAAAACTTCCGCACTATTTTTTAGTAGCGTTATGCTGGATTATGTATCCAATTCTTTTTGCTTATATTTCAGCATGTAAAATCATCCCATTACCAATGAAAAATTATATGCTCTCTCATCTGGACCGACTCAGCGTATCAAATCAAATACTTACCATATATGACCAACTTAATCCTGCTTATGCTAAATATTATAGTAGACAGGAGGTTGTTGCCCTTTTGGAAGAGAGTGGATTTGCTGACATAAAGCTTTATCATCGGCATGGATACAGTTGGTCGGCAACAGGCATCAAGCCAAAACAACCTTAGTTAATACTATATTCTCGATTTCCCTACTGCTAGTTGAACCCTCACTACGGATGCTATTGTTTTGTTTGAGATTAATAATTTTTAATATGTTATGAGTTTACTCAAGGGAAAGGATAATGGCTCAAGTAACTGTTGTCATGCCCGCCTATAATGAAGCCGGGGCCATAGGGGACACAATCAGAAAGATTCGAACCTCCTTTGAAAATACACCCATTACCTGTGGGATTATTGTTGTCGATGACGGTTCATCAGATAATACTGGGGAGCAGGCAGAACGTGCAGGTGCCACTGTTTTGCGTCATCCAAGAAATATTGGATACGGCAATGCTCTGCTTACAGGCATAGCGAACGCTGATTCTCCAATTGTTGCAATAACGGATGCAGATGGGACATATCCGGTTGATGAACTGCCCTCCATGGTTGAAGAAATGAATGTGCGCGGCTTGGATATGCTTGTTGGTGCCAGGCAGGGGAAATTCTATCATGGTTCATTTATTAAAAGGATATCCAGAATAGCATTTAAGGCATTGGCAGAATTTACTGTTGGACAGAATATCCCTGACATAAACAGTGGGCTTAGGGTGATGCGCCGTGAAATGATAATGAAATTTGCGCCCGTTCTCTGTGGTGGTTTTTCATTTACTACGACTATTACAGTGATAGCGATGCTGACAAACTATTTTGTGGACTACCGGCCCATAAAATATCATGAGCGTGTCGGTAGCAGCCACGTCCGTTATTTTCGTGACACGCTGAGAACCGCTCAGATTCTTATTATGGCAATATTGATGTTCAACCCCATAAAGCTTTTTCTTCTGGCATCGGGTTTTGTGGGCGCGTTTGGTTTGATTGCTGTGGTTCTGAGTCTTTTTGTTCCATCGTTAAATCTGCCGATTCTACTCGCTAGTCTTTTTTTTCTCACGGCCGTCATAATACTGAGCCTTGGTTTTATCGCAGAACAGAGGCGGGCGCATATGGAACGCATTTCTTCAAGCAGAAACGAAGTAAGATTCCCTGGCAGTTGAGTCAAAAAAAAGATTTATTTTTTGCCAACCTATATACATAAAAAAATAAGGTTTGAATGTAATGGCTGTTGAAAGGACACAGGATCAGCATTTTGATGAAATTTTAAGTGACTATGAGGCGCACTATGATGACCGGTACAGCCAGATTTACCGTCAGAAATTTCTTTATGCGCCACTTTTCGCGGGGATAAATTTTAAGGGTATGAATGTTCTTGAAGCAATGTGTGGTTCAGGTCAGACCACAGCCTATCTTCTTGGAGAGGGTGCACATGTTACAGGATTGGATATTTCTCCTCAGTCGGCGGCACGATTTTCCCAGAGGTGGCCATCATGCCGGGGAATTGCTTCATCGATTCTTCAGACTGATTTTGAGGATAATACCTTCGACTGTGTTGTAATCATTGGTGGATTGCACCACGTGCCTCAGTCCCTTGAAATCGTCACAAAGGAGATATGTCGGATATTAAAACCTGGCGGTTTCTTTTGTTTTGGTGAGCCGCACAGAGGTTCTTTTTTTGATCTGATACGTCGTTTCTGGTACAGGCATGACACGCTTTTTACTGATTCTGAAGAAGCAATTGATATTGGTGCTTTGCAGAAGACGAATTCAGCAAGATTTAGGGTTCTAAAAGAGATTTATACAGGAAATATCGCCTATCTTCTTGTGCTTAATTCATTGATTTTTCGTGTTTCTTTATCATTTAAAAAGATTTATTCTCCCAGCCTTTTTATTTTAGAAAAAATGCTTGCTCCATTTTCCGGAAAAATCACAACATGCTTTGCTCTATGCCAATGGCAAAAAGTTGAAGAATCTGATTAACTGATCAGGATCAAATTGAAATAGGCATCAGCAAATAACAGGATATAATCGATTATTTCTGTAAACAGGACATGTTATGTTTCGTTCCGCCACCTTATAGACCCATATTACAATTAATAAATAGTGTAAAATAAAATGGTTTCTCCGCAAGATATGGCATTTTCAGCAGGTAAAGAAACGATGAGTAGTGCTCTACCAGATGCAGAGAATTATCACAGGTGGATTCTTGACCTGCTCCTTCCTATTGTACATGGAACAGTTTTGGAAATAGGATTTGGCTACGGTCAGTATACCAGAGAGATTGCTAAACAGGCTGATAATGTCATCGCAGTTGATATTGAAGCAACATTTGTTGAAGAGGCAAGATCATGGACATCGAATATCCATCCTCTTAGGGAAGATGTTGCTGGAAACAGTTTTGTTGAACGGATAGGTAGTGATAGTTGCGATGCTGCTGTGTGTCTGAATGTGCTTGAACATATAGAAAATGATCTTTACGCTCTACAAAATATTTATCAATGTCTGAAACCCGGAGGATATCTTTTTTTGCTCGTGCCTGCCCATCATTCACTTTATGGACCCATGGATAAATTGGCCGGACATGTCAGGCGTTATAACCGATCTTCACTTCAAAACCTGCTCGTGAAAACGGATTTCATTATTCATAAGTTGTCTTATTTTAATCCTATTGGCGGTTTGGGTTGGTGGCTTAACACGAAATTCCTGCGTCCCGACAACCTTTCCACGCCGATGATCAACAAGCAGATTCTTTTTTTCGATCGTTATGTTCAACCGGTTTCCCGGTTGTTAAATCCTGTGACTCGCAGACTTTTCGGGCAGTCGATCTGGGCACTTGTTCAGCGTCTCCCAAACCGGACACAGTGAGGGACCAAGCGTGTGCGGTATTGGCGGTATTGTATTTCAGGATAATAGAAAAGAGGTTCTTCCCTCTGTCCTGGCCCGGATGGCAAGCAAACTGCGCTACCGTGGACCTGATGAGGAAGGGCAGTTTACATCTCTTGGGGTTGGTTTTACTCATCGTCGGCTTAAGGTTTTGGATCTTCTGGCAGGCCAACAACCTATGACTGACCCTTCCGGTATGGTGACTCTCGTATTCAATGGTGAGATCTTTAACTTTAGGCAGTTGCGCAAGGAACTTAAGGTTGAGGGATATCATTTCAGAACAGTCTCTGATACGGAAGTACTGCTTTTTGGTTATTTGCATTGGGGTATTGATGTACTCCATCGTATTGAGGGCATGTTTGCTTTTGCCGTCTGGGATCAGCGGAACGAGACATTATTTCTGGCCCGAGACCGACTCGGTCAGAAACCTCTGTACTGGGCATCTTTAACTGATGATTCGATTGTTTTTGCCTCTGAATTAACCGCTCTGTTGGCCAGTGGCTTTGTTTCTAAGAGATTGGATAAAACAGCCATGGCCTGCTATCTTTCTTTTGGCTACGTTCTGGGGAATTCCGCAATTATTGAGGGCGTTCAGCGATTGCCGCCAGGTTCCTTTCTTAAATGGAAACGTGGTGAGCCCTTCCGTATTTATTCTTATTGGAATCTTGCAGAAAAATGGATTGTAAACAGAACGAATAGGCGTAGTGACGTTGACCTGGAAGAAGAGTTTGGCCACCTGCTTGACAGAGCTGTAGAAAAAAGACTGGTAAGTGACGTCCCTCTCGGTGCATTTTTAAGCGGGGGACTTGATTCAAGTGTCATTGTGGCGTATATGCGTAAATATCTGGATACTGTGCGTACATTCAGTATCGGGTTTCAGGAATCTTCTTACGATGAAACTCCGTGGGCAAGAAAAGTAGCCGGTTTTCTTCGTTGTATGCATCATGATGAAATAGTCGCCGGTGTGAAGCCAGACCTCCTTGCAGAGATCATAAGCCGACAGGATGAACCATTTGCCGACACCTCTGTGATTCCAACCTATATTTTGAGTAAAATGACTAGAAATCATGTCACTGTGGCTTTGTCAGGGGACGGTGGTGATGAGTTGCTTGCTGGTTATGTTACTCACGCAGCCGACCAGTTGCATGGATATATACAAAAGATTCCTAAACCGGTATTGCAGCTCCTGCATAGAGTTGTTGAGAGTATTCCCGACAGCCGGCGAAAGGTGAGCACAATTTTTAAAATGAAACAGTTCATGCGGGGCGTCTCTCTTGATAAGTGTGATGCCCATGCTTGGTGGAGAACTTTAATAAATACACAGGGGCTGGAACAGCTAACAGGGATGTCAAGTGCTTTCCTGGCAGAAAGTACTTTAACGCCGTTCAGGAAAGCATACCAGGAATCTCAGGGCTTGTCTGAGCTGGACCGATCGCTTTATGTGGATTACAAGACTTGGCTCCCTGATGATATTCTTGTTAAAGTCGATCGCGCGAGTATGGCTCATGGTCTTGAAGTTCGCAGTCCTTTTCTTGATCATCACTTGGTTGAATTCTGCACTGGTTTACCTGTTCATATGAAATTCAAGAAGTTGAAGGGCAAGATTATCCTGCGTAACATAGCTGAAAAAATATTGCCTTCCTTTGTCATAAGACGTCCCAAAAGGGGATTCAACTCCCCAGTCTCTTATTGGCTTGTTGGATCATGGAGAGAGGTGTGTGAAGATGCATTTTCTGCAAAAAGTGTCTTATCTTCAGGGGTTCTAAATACTCAAGCAGTGCAGGATTTGTGGCAGGATCATCTTTTGCAGAGAAAGGATTATGGATATCTTTTGTTTTCTCTCCTTGTCTTGATTCTATGGCTACGTTCACTTGATGCTTTGACCGATTTCCCTGGATAAAGACAAGCTGGTGGTTAAATGACATGATGAAGAAAAATGATAAAGGTTTCACGAGTCGTGTTTTATGGATGCTTGTGCGTGTTTTGGTTATTTGTTGCATTTTTGCCGTAATGCTTCACTTTGACATGTTGAATTTTGCCAAAGTATGCGACATGCTTTCCTCTACCTGGTTCGCTGTCGCGGTATTTTTCTTTTTAATAAGTGTTGTGTTTTCTGTTCTTCGTTGGCAGCTTCTGCTGGAGGCTGTTGATATAAGACCTGGCATCATGATGCTTACTCGCCTTACCTTCATAGGTTATGCATTCAGCACGATTATTCCGGGGTCTATCAGTGGTGATATGGTTAAGGTATATTATATCGTGAAATCGGTTAGTAATAATAAAACAGCTGCGGCAATGAGCATTGTTCTGGATCGTGTTCTAGGTCTGTTTACCCTTTTACTTACCGCTGCTATCGCCGCCAGTGCGGTCTTGGTGTTCGGTATTCAATCATTTGCAAGAAGCGGTCAGGAAAACGATTTGTGGTCTTTATGGTGTTTCCTGGCAATTTCTCTTCTTATTTTTCTTTTTGCATTTTGTTTCAGTTTTATCAAATCATCCAAACTATCCAAACTTATGAACTGGGTAATTGCAAGAATACCTGGTGGGCATTTTATCGAAAAGTTATTTGCCGCCCTTGCTCTTTTCAGAGAAAAAAAACATGTGATATTCAAAGCTGTTTTTGTTTCACTTCTCGGCCAGATTCCTTTAATTTTGGGGATGTATTTTATCGGAAGAGCTGCAGGGGAATACCGCCTTAATGTAGTTGATTATTTCTTTCTCGCCCCGGTGTCACTGATTCTCAATGCGTTACCTTTGACGCCGGGGGGATTAGGTTCCGGTGAAGTTTTTGCTGAATCATTGTTTTCGATATTTGGTTCCACCAATGGAGGAGAGATTTTAAGTGTTTTCCATGTCGCCTTTATCGTATTTAGTCTCACAGGTTTCTTATTCTATGCTGCCACACGGCATGATTGCATTGAATCTGTTTCGTTAAATAAAAGCTGTTAGTTGGTTAATATTTATGCAGTGTTCATCAGATAGCGATAGTATTTTAGGCGTATTCTATGACGGGTGCCAGAATACCAATATATCAATTCTTTCCCGTGACGGGAGAGAGATCATCTCTTACCACTTAGGAGATTTGACTGGCAAAAAGAGCGACGGCAGATCACCGAAACCCTTAATTGACAAGCTGTCTATAAATGATTTTTCTGCTTGTGCTTGGCCTTTTAAAAACACTATATCTTCTAATGAGGAACAGTTAGGTAAGATTAGAAGCCAGTTTCATACTGTAACCCACCATTTTCAAAATTTTGATGCGAACCTGTTTTCCCCTGACATTTTTCAGGCTTTTGTGCAGTCAATTCCATTACCCCATGAGTGGTGGGGGTATCCTGAATCTCTCGCAGCCTTTTCATATTTTACGAGTGGAAAGACAAAAGGCAGTATTATACTCGTATATGACCAGCCCACGTGGAATTCTCCGTTTTTTGGTGGAGTTTTTTTGGGCAAAGGATGTTCTCTCCAAGCCTTAGAGCTTTTTCATCAAGGAACACATTGCTGTTTCTCTTCTTTTTGGAACGCGGTAAGTTTGATGATTGACCTCAATCCCTATAATGCAAGACCTCAGGTCGAGTTACTAGCAGCAGGTAGCGAACCTAATTCTCGGTGCATCGATATTTTGTATGATATTTTTGTCAATGATTTTGGTGAACTTTCGTCCGGTATCAAGTGGAATGTCTCACAGGCAGAAATGCTGTCACCACTACTTTTGATAAATGAGACACTTTTTTCTGATTTCCGTGATAAAATGTCCAAATTTTCAAAAGGATGTATCGCCGCAAGCCTTCAATCATTACTTTTAGCTCATCTTCAGGAAATTATTGACAAGTTGGCCGCTGCTGGGCTGAGTGATTCAATTTATCTTGCTGGAGAACTTTTTCAAAGTCCGCAACTGAGAGCAAATTTGATGGCACAGTCAGGGTTTGATACCGTTTTTATGTCTACGGTTAACGCGAAACGCGAGGCCTCAGCGGGAGCAGCCTTGCTTTCCTGGGGGAAACATTACGGTGAACTCCCCTGTTTAAGAGAAAGTGCGACTCGTCTGAAATGTTTCACTGCACCAAAGGAAGATTTTTTATATGAAGAAAAACTTAAGGATTTCGCAGAAAAAGTTGCTAGCCATATTACCAAGAAAGATCAAGAAATTGATAAGCTGCAGGAAATTGTGAATAAGAAAAATCAGGAAATTGAGAGGCTTCAGGGAGCAGTTATTGCTAGTATGTCTTTTAGAAATTGTATTCGGATTTTACCATCCGCCTGTTTTTTCGGGTTTCAGCGAAGATTTTTGAAATTATGTCCTTTTTTCCGTCCTTCTCTAGGTACACTGGGGAATTTAAAGAAACGAAAACCATTGCATTTTAAGCAGTCTAATATTTCTGCCTTTAAATTACCCATACATTCACCTCGTATCTCGGTCGTAATTCCTTCCTTCAATCAGGCCACTTTCCTAGAAGGGACCATAAAAAGTCTAGTTGATGAGGGCTATCCTAAACTTGAGATCCTGATAGCAGATGGTGGATCATCCGATAACTCAGTTGAAGTTATTAGGAAATTTTCAGACCATCTCACCTGGTGGGTAAGTGAACCGGACAGAGGTCAGACCCATGCGATAAATAAAGGGTTTGCAGTCTCAAATGGTGAAATTATGGCATGGTTAAATTCTGACGACCAGATTGTTCCCGGGACATTGGCATACGTTGCTAATTTTTTTGCAAAAAATCCAGATATCGATGTTGTTTATGGCCATAGAATACTCGTAGATGAGAATAATATGGAAATCGGACGTTGGGTTCTGGCGCCTCATTCCGATGAAATACTGAAATGGGTTGATTATGTTCCTCAAGAAACAATGTTCTGGAGAAAAAGAATATGGGAGAAAGTAGGGGCTAGGGTAGATGAGTCTTATAATTTTGCAATGGATTGGGATCTTCTTCTCAGATTCATCGAAGCTGGCGCCAAAATTGCTAGACTTCCGAAATTTATGGGGATTTTTCGCATTCATAGTGCCCAAAAAACATCAAGCCTAATTGAGGATGTTGGTTTCCAGGAGATGAAACGACTGCGAAAGCAGTTTCTTGGTTATAATCCTACACCTGCTTTGATTTCACGAAAAGTTACAGGATACATGCTGAAATCTCTTTTTTTAGAAAATATGTGGAAAATAGGTTTGATTAATTACAACTGATTTTTCCGAAATAGCTGTCGGAATACTTTCTTTATCAAAGAAATTGCGGAGTTTTTTGTTGTGAAAAATAATAATACATGTTTGTCATTAAGTTTGCTGTTAAAAAAAAAGGTTAGCGGTTTCCTTAAAGGTGAAAAGTCTTTTGTCATAAAAGCCACAACAGGTGAAAGCTTTGAATATATGATGCCCTCCCCGGGCCAGAATGAAAGTTTTATCGCTTTTGCTCCCCCGAAATCAGGAAGTACTCTGTTGTACAAACTCCTGTCTGACGTCTGTGTCGCCAGCGGTGTAGTTGTCATAGATCTGCCGACTGCTTCATTTAAAAACGGTATTCGACCGGTTGATTTGACGGAATCGATTGCACCGGTCTTCGTTCCATATGGTTATGCTTATTTGGGATGGCGCCATTATCCGCAACAGGTCAAGAATAATCTTCAGGCAATGAAAATAATTTTATTGGTTCGTGACCCACGGGATATGCTCGTTTCTCTGTATTATTCGAAGGCTTTCAGCCACCCAGCTCCCAAACACGGTTCTGCGCGTGATTTGCTTCTGAAAGATAGGGAACTTGCGCAGGAAGCAGATATAAATAAATGGGTATGCAAACATACCAGTCAATATAAGAAAGTATTTGAAAGCTATTTAACAAATTTATCATCTGATAAGACACAAGTATACAGATATGAAGATGTCATTTTTCGCAAACAGGAGTGGCTGGCGGATATGCTGGTTTATTTGAATATCGATTTGCCCCGGAAAAGCATCGCGGCAATTGCTGATCGACATGATATTCGTCCTGAGAAGGAAAATCCCGGCGCACATGTGCGTCAAGTTTCCCCAGGAAATTACTTGAACAAGTTGCAACCTGATACAATAGAATTTCTAAACAATGAGTTGGGTGAAATTCTTAAAAGATTTGGTTATGTTGATCCTGTTGAGGAGAATGGAATAATATGTTTTGCTCCTCAGGGGCAAATATCCCGGTCGATATTGATTTAACACAATTCTATCTTGTTTATTCGGAGTATAACATAATTCATCCGGATTTCTAAAATTTGGTTCCCATCTCATCAATCAAGTTATTGACACTTAACATGTGAATTATAGACAAAAAAAGACCAATATAGGATGTTTTCATTTATGAAGAAAAAGGCATTGATAACAGGTATTACAGGGCAAGATGGGGCCTATCTGGCTGATTTCCTGCTGAAAAAGGGGTATCATGTGCATGGAATAAAACGCCGTTCATCTCTTTTTAATACCGACAGGATAGATCATTTATATCAGGACCCTCATGTTTCTGACCGCAATTTTATATTGCATTATGGAGATATGACGGATTCCAGTAGTCTGGTTCGTATTGTTCAACAGGTGCAACCAGATGAATTATATAATCTTGCCGCCCAGAGCCATGTCGCCGTTTCTTTTGAGGAACCTGAATATACAGCTAACTCAGATGCACTGGGTACCTTGCGTTTGCTGGAGGCTATTCGTATTCTTGGAATGGAGAAGAAAACTCGATTTTACCAGGCTTCAACATCGGAGCTCTTTGGTCTTGTGCAGGAAATACCGCAGAAAGAGACAACCCCCTTTTATCCAAGGTCACCTTACGCTGTCGCGAAGCTTTATTCGTATTGGATTACCGTTAATTATCGTGAAGCTTATGGAATGTATGCATGTAATGGTATTTTGTTCAACCATGAATCGCCGGTACGTGGTGAGACATTTGTTACCCGTAAAATTACCAGAGGCCTTGCACGCATTCGGCTCGGTCTTCAGGATACCCTTTATCTGGGAAATCTCAATGCCAAGCGTGACTGGGGGCATGCACGTGATTATGTAGAGATGCAGTGGTTAATGCTTCAGCAGGACAAACCAGAAGATTTTGTCATCGCCACCGGCGTGCAGCATAGTGTCCGGGATTTTGTGAATGTTGCCGCAAAGGAGTTAGGTATACAGATCCACTGGGAGGGAGATGGCGTTCATGAGAAAGGATTTGATGAAGAAAATCGATGCATTGTCTCGGTCGATCCGAGGTATTTCCGGCCGACTGAGGTTGAAGAATTGCTTGGTGACCCAACTAAGGCAAGAGAGAGGTTAGGGTGGACTCCTCGGATTTCATTCAGCAAATTAGTAGCTGAGATGGTTCGGGAGGATCTGAAAACCGCCGAACGAGATGAGTTGGTGAAACGGCATGGTTTTACTGTTTACGATTACCATGAGTGATAGAAATGCAGTCTGATAGCAAGATATATTTAGCTGGACATAGAGGTCTTGTCGGCTCCGCACTTAAGCGATGCCTTTCTGAAAAAGGCTTTACAAACATCATCACCTGCACACATGGAGAGCTTGATCTTACTGACTTTGCAAGGGTGGGTGATTTTTTTGACAAAGAAAAACCTGAGTATATCTTCCTTGCTGCGGCGAAGGTAGGTGGAATCCTCGCTAACAGAAATTATCCGGCTGATTTCATCCAGCAGAATATAGCTATTCAATACAACGTTATCTGGCATTCCTGGCGGGTTGGGGTAAAGCGTTTGCTTTTTCTTGGTTCGTCATGTATTTATCCACGTGAATGTCCGCAACCCATAAAGGAAGAATACTTGCTTACAGGTTCATTGGAGCCTACTAATCGTCCATACGCTGTAGCTAAAATAGCAGGTATTGAGATGTGCTGGGCATATAATCGCCAATATGGAACCCGCTATCTGGCTGTTATGCCGACAAATCTTTACGGCCCAGGTGATAACTACAACTTGCAGAACTCTCATGTTCTACCGGCTCTTATTCGAAAAATGCATGAGGCGAAAGTTTCAGGTGATGCGAAGGTGGAAGCTTGGGGAACTGGGTCACCGAGGCGTGAATTCCTTTTCAGTGAAGATTTGGCAGATGCATGTATATTCCTTATGTCCATGTCGGGCAATAGGTTCGATAAATTACTTACTCCATCCATCCCTCCGTTAATTAACATCGGCTGTGGACAAGATTTAACCATCAGGGAGTTGGTCTTTCTCGTGAAAGATATTGTCGGATACTCCGGCGAAGTTCAATGGGATGTTAGTAAACCTGATGGCACCCCCCGTAAATTATTGGAAGTATCGCGCCTCTCAAATCTGGGTTGGCTACCAAAAATTGATCTCTCAGAGGGTATCAGACTGGCCTATAAGGATTTTCTTGCCCACGAGAAATTTTATTCCGGAAATTTGCCGGCATCCAATATCTGTTTAATTTCTTGACGAAAAATTAATGAGTGAACATCCCCTTGTCTCTGTAGCCGTACCGTCCTATAATCAGGGTAAGTTTTTGGAGAAAGCCCTTAACTCTATATTCTTGCAGGATATTCCACATGAAATACTCGTTGCAGATGGAGGGTCTTCTGACGGTTCTCTTGCTATTTTGCAGCAATGGTCTCCGCGGTTGTCTTGGTGGCGTTCTCATACTGATAAAGGCCAGGCATCCGCAATTAATGAGGCCGTTAGCATTGGCTCAGCACCCTATGTCTGTTGGCTTAACTCCGATGATTTATTGATGCCTGGTGCCCTGGCTGCTTTGTTGGAATCATTGGAGAAACACCGAGATTCACCAGCCGTTTACGGTAAATGTTGGCTGTTGAAACCAGATGGCACAAAAGCCATGCCTTATTTTACGTCTTCCTTTTCGGAATGGATGCTGGCTCGTCGTTGTTTTATTGCCCAGCCAGCTACTTTGATTCGCCGCTCTGCTTGGGACGCTGTCGGAGGTCTTGATGAAAGTCTACACATGTGTCTTGACTACGATCTCTGGTGGAAGCTTTATAAATATGGTGGTCCCTTGAATTATCTTGCAAAGGAAGTTGCGGCAACCAGGATGCATGCTGAGACAAAAACATCATCGAGGCGTGCTGATCATTATCGGGAGGCAATGTCTGTCGTTCGGAAACATTATGGCAGTGTGCCTTTGAAATGGTATATTGCCTGGCCGTTAATGGTGACTTTTGCTTCTCTGTTGCATAATTTTATGAAAGGTAAGAGCAATTAAAGTATTCCATATATTTAAGACATATTTCCCGGACACCAATGGTGGTCTTGAACGCGTTATTGCCGAAATTTGTCGGCAGACTGCCAAAAAAGGAGTAGAAAATACCGTAATTACTCTTAGTCATTGTAAAGGGAAGCGCGTCATTGAACGTGAAGGGACCCGAGTTGTACAGTTTCCTGTTTCTCTTGATGTCCCATCATCTCCGGTCAGTCTGCAACTCTATAGAGAATTTGGAGAAATTACTAGAGGTGCCGATCTGCTTCACTATCACTTTCCTTGGCCATTTGCTGATTTGTTGCATCTGTTTAGGACTCATAACAAGCCATCAATTGTGACCTATCATTCTGACGTTATCAAATACCGCTATCTGAAGTCGTTTTATAAACCCATTATGCACCGGTTTCTAACTTCCATGGATCGGATCGTGGCTACCTCGAACAATTACCTTGATTCAAGTGAGGATCTAAAAACATATAAGGGAAAATCCACTGTTATTCCTCTTGGGGTTGATGAAACAAAATATCCACGCATACAGGAGACGAATACAAGATTTTGGCAAAACAAATTAGGTAGCGATTTTTTCTTGTTTGTAGGAGTTCTTCGTCAATATAAGGGACTACATATTCTGCTTGAAGCTGCCAGAAAAACAAAACATAATGTAGTCATTGTGGGTAGTGGCCCCACAGAGAGGGCATTGCGAAAACAAATTGCGGAACAAAACATAGGAAACGTTATTTTAACCGGCTTTTTATCTGAAGAGGATAAAGTTGTCCTTTTTAATTTATGCAGGGCTGTTATTTTTCCCTCACACCAACGTGCCGAAGCATTTGGTGTGACCTTAATTGAAGGAGCAATGTTTGGAAAACCTTTAATATCCACTGAATTAGGTACAGGCACCAGTTACGTGAATAAAGATAATGTCACAGGGCTTGTTGTCCAGGCCAATGACTCAACGGGGCTTGCTAATGCTATGAATACTCTTGCGGAGAATGATGCTTTGGTGCATTCCATGGGAAGAGCTGCCAGGATAAGGTTTGAAGAACTTTTCTCTCCAGAGAAAATGGGACAACAATACATTGCTCTTTATTTATCTGTCCTGGAAAATTGTCAGAAAGATTCTTTTTTTTCGAATTGATATTATAATAAGGTCCAATAATTATTGAAATGGGCATTGTATTGGTCACCGGGGCAAATGGTTTTGTAGGCAGTGCTCTCTGCAATCAGATGCGTAAAAAAGACATTGTTTTTCGACAGACCCTGCGTCGGCAGCCAACAATTACACAAATAGAAAGCAGCGTTGTTGTAGGCGATATCAATGACAAAACTGATTGGTCACAGGCCCTGAAAAATGTAACACATGTAGTGCACTTGGCAGCCAGGGTTCATGTCTTGAAAGATGACTCCGCAGAACCCTTAGCTGAATTTGTTCGGATTAATGTTGAAGGAACTTTAAATTTGGCCAGACAGGCAGTAAATGCTGGAGTGAGGCGTTTCATTTTCTTGAGCACTATAAAGGTCAATGGCGAGGAAACATTTGACAAACCGTTCACTTCTGATGACAAACCAGCGCCAATGGACCCATATGCTATTTCAAAATTTCGGGCGGAAAAGGGATTAGGGGAAATTGCCCGACAAACGGGTTTAGAGTTGGTTATTATTCGCCCCCCCCTTGTCTATGGGAAAGGCGTGGCAGGTAATTTTAAGCGTTTAATTCAACTAGTGCGAAATGATTTTCCTTTGCCCCTTGGTGCCGTGTGCAATAAGAGAAGTCTTGTTTATCTGGAAAATTTATGTGATCTCATCATGGTTTGTTTGTGTCATCCAAAGGCGGCAGGGCAGACATTGTTAATTGCTGACGGACAAGATATTTCAACTCCTGATTTGCTTAGGCTGCTGGCCCAGGTTCAAGGTAAAACTCTTCGATTGATATCAGTACCTGTTAACGTATTGAAATTGCTGGGCAGAATCTCAGGCCATTCCAAGGACGTCCGCAAGTTACTCAATAACCTTCAAGTTGATTGTTCCAGCACTCAGGCGATACTTGACTGGCATCCTTCCTTTTCATTAGAGCAAGGTATCAGGCGTACGGTGACATGAGCTTCTGGGCGCTGTTTGTTTTATTCTTATCCTCCTTGACCCTGACAGGCCTTGTCCGTACTTATACTTTGAAGGCTAAAATAATTGATATCCCTAATCATCGAAGCTCCCATTCATTACCCACACCACGCGGAGGTGGTTTAGCCATCATATTGAGTTTTCTGGGTGGGACTATGATTCTCTTTCTCTTAGGAATTGTCAGGGAAAATCATGTTTGGGCCGTTTGTCTACCCGGAGGATTGGTGGCTGTAATAGGTTTTATTGATGATAACATCCAACTTTCTGCAAAGATACGTTTTATGTCTCATGTCATTTCAGTCGTATTGGCACTCTACCTCATTAAGAAACTTCCTTCCTTGCAATTTTTGAATATTAATTTGGTTTTGAATTGCTGGTGGGGATATGTTCTTGTTGCTTTTGTGCTGATCTGGTTTTTGAATTTATTTAATTTTATGGATGGAATAGATGGAATAGCCTCGGTTGAAACGATTTGTGTCGCAGGAGGAGCCGCAAGCATAATGTGGTTGAATAAAGATGCTTCGAGCAACGCCCCATGGCTAATTTGCCTTTGTGTGGCCACACTGGGATTTCTGGTATGGAACTGGCCTCCAGCAAAAATTTTTATGGGTGACGGGTGCAGTGGTTTTCTAGGGCTCCTTTTGGGTATCTTTGCTCTTATTACTTCGGAAAAAGCTTCTATCAATATTTGGAGTTGGCTGATTCTGTATGCTGTATTTATTGTCGATGCCACAGTTACACTTATATGTAGAATTATCCGGGGCGCGCCTTTTTATCTGGCGCATCGCAGTCATGCTTATCAGATTCTTTCACGCCGATGGGGTTCACACTTAAAAGTTACCTTGGCGGTTCTTGGCATTAATATTTTCTGGTTGTTTCCTTTGGCTTTTATTGCTGCGAGATATAATGAATATGCTTTCGTTGCAGTACTGGTTGCCCTAACGCCACTCGTGTGGTGCGCAGTCAAGATTGGATCAGGAACGGGGAATATTTAATCTAAACTTTCGTTACTTAAACTCAACCCGCCAATTGTAGGGGGGAATTTGTTACAAAAATACTTGAGAAGAATACTATTTAACCGCTGGGCAGCATTTTTTCATGACTTGTTCTGGGTGCCTACAGTATTATTTGCAGCCTATTGGTTTCGTTTTAATTTGCAGGTGATCCCCGCTTATTATTTTCAGGGTTGTTTGTGGTTAATTCTGTTCTCACTGCCGGTCTATGGGATTGTTTTCTGGTTTTTTGGTCTGTACAGAGGGCTTTGGAGATTTGCCTCCTTAAAAGATCTGAGCCGTATCGTGAAATCTGTAACATTGGGGGCACTTGTCGTTACTTTAGTTGGGGTAATTTTTTTTCGGTTGGAAGGGATACCTCGATCAGTACTTCTGTTAAGTCCGCTTTTGCTGGTTGTTGGATTGACTGGGCCTCGTCTCTGCTACCGTTGGTTTAAGGATCAGCGATTAAAGTTGAATAAAGAGAGCGGGCGGCGAACACTGATCGTTGGAGCAGGTCATGCAGGGGAACTTTTACTGCGGGATCTTATACGGAAGCAGGAGTATCAACCGGTTGCTTTTGTCGATGATGATCGAAAAAAACATGATCGAGAAATCCATGGCGTCCGCGTGTATGGTGGTTCTGAAAATATTCGTGAAATAGTAAGATTACTTGATGTTGATCTGGTCCTTTTTGCTATCCCTTCTGCCAAAAGGGACACTGTAAAGCGGCTTGTTGCAGAGTGCGCTAAAGTCGGTGTTGAATGTAAAACTCTACCATCGCTTGTCGAGTTGTCCGGTAATCAGGTCGAAGTAGACCAGCTCCGTCCGGTGACTCTCGAAGATCTGCTTGGCCGGGATACCGTTGAACTGGACCGGCAGGCCATTGCTGGATATCTGAATAATAAAACGGTGCTGGTGACAGGTGGCGGCGGATCCATCGGTTCGGAACTTTGCCGACAGGTTGCTGAGCTGGATCCTGAGCGACTTGTTATTTTTGATCATGGCGAGTTTAATCTCTATGCCATTGATAATGAACTGCGTTCCTCATTTCCTGGTCTGAAAATTGTTAATGTGCTGGGTGATATGAAGAATTACGACAGGGTTGACTGGGTTTTCCGCAAGTTTTTACCTGATGTGGTGTTTCATGCAGCGGCCTATAAACATGTCCCCATGCTGGAGCTGAACCCGGCGGAAGGGGTGCAGAACAATGTCTTTGGCACCAAGGTGGTGGCGGATGCCGCCGACCGCTACCATGTCGATCGTTTTGTACTGGTGTCAACCGACAAGGCGGTTAATCCGGCAAATGTCATGGGTACAACCAAGCGTATTGCTGAGATTTACTGCCAGAATCTCGATCTCCGTTCCCAGACGAAGTTTATCACCACCCGATTCGGGAATGTGCTTGGTTCAGCTGGATCGGTGGTGCCGCTTTTTGAAAAACAGATCAAAAACGGCGGGCCGGTCACTGTCACCCATCGTGAAATAAAACGTTACTTCATGACCATTCCCGAGTCGGTGAGCCTCATTCTTCAGGCCGGTTCCATGGGCAAGGGAGGTGAGATCTTTGTTATGGAAATGGGAGACCCTGTGTTGATAAAAGATCTGGCCGAACAGATGATCCGTTTGTCCGGTTTGGTGCCCCATCGTGATATAAAAATTGAATATATAGGATTACGTCCCGGCGAAAAACTTTTTGAAGAGATCTTTCATGAAAGTGAAGATCTGCGGGGCACGACTCATCCTAAATTACAGTTGGCCCGCGCTCGCCAGTGCGACTGGCACTGTATGACCAGTGTTCTTGAAGAGCTGCGCAGCGCAGCAACCAATCGTGACGTGCCGGAGCTTATCAGGCACCTGCGGGCAATCGTGCCCGAATACAACGGGCTGCATGTCAGTGACAAGGCCAAAAAAACTGCCAAGCCGGTTCCCCTCAGGGTTGTCGGCGGGGGGCAGCTTCATTAAACCCTGATCTGGTTTTTTGCAGGGAACATCTGTTTGTAGAGGTAGCCGGAAAGTCCGATCAGCAGGCCCAGAATAAAGAGTTCCTGCTCATGATGATTTTCCGGCTGCAGCAGCGACAGGCAGGAGAGGACAAAAAGAAACTGATAACCGATCCTGTGAAAACGCAGGATTTCACGCAGTACATAGATGTTGATGACCGGGACCACCAAGCTGAGCACTAAGAAGATATCGAGGGCGCCGAAGGAAAGGGCGGTGATAAGTTTTTTTGACGTTATAAACAGCAACACTATGGCAAGCAATAGATTGATCACCTGAAATTTTTTTCTGTCCCGCGGCAGAGAGCTGTTATTGAGATAAAAAAGAACTTTAAGCGGCTCTTTGTCGTTTCTGAACATTTGCCAGATTTCGGTTTTGTTTTTCCCTTTTTGCAGAAGTTCCTCAATTTCCTTCTCAAATTTGTCCGCCATTTATTTTTTCCTTTATTTTCTTGGTCGACATGGCCTGAAAAATCAGCTATATTAAAAAGTTCTTATTTTTTGAATCAATTGCATTTATATGAAAAACTTACCAGAAAAACAACGAATCGTCATCACCGGTGTTGGTCTTGCTGCGCCAAATGCCAGTAGTCTTAAGGATTTCCGCAGAAAGCTGCTTGCCGGCATCAGCGAGATCCAGACTATTGATCTGCGCTATGTGGGGAAGGTTCACGCCGGCATATGCTCCTTTGATGAGACAAAGTACCGCAAAAAAAAGGAAAACAAGCGGGGCACCCGGGCCGGCTGCATCGGGGTCTATTGCGCCAATGAGGCTCTGCTCGATGCGGGAATTGATTTCAGCCAATATGCCAGAGAAAGCACCGGCGTTTATATCGGTCTTACTGAGCATGGCACTGTTGAGACGGAAAATGAAGTCTATAATATCAGTAAGTTTGATTATAATGTTGATTACTGGACCCACCATCATAATCCACGAACGGTCTTAAATAATCCGGCCGGTGAGATTACCATGAATCTTGGTATCACCGGTCCCCACTATTCAGTGGGAGCAGCCTGTGCGGCCGGCAACGCCGCGCTTATTCAGGGTGCACAGATGATCAGACTCGGGGAAGTGGATATGGCGCTCTGCGGCGGTATTTCCGAATGCACCGGGTCGTTTGGAATCTTTGCCAGTTTTAAGGCCCAGGGTGCATTAGCCGAGCATGACGATGCCCAAAAGGCTTCCCGGCCATTTGATCGTGACAGAAACGGTATTGTCATTTCTGAAGGCGGCTGCGTTTATGTGCTGGAGCGGCTTGATCGTGCCCTTGAACGCGGTGCCAGAATTTATGGTGAAATTGTGGGGCATGCCATGAATTCCGATGCCCGTGATTTTGTCCTTCCCTATGGTCCACGCCAGGCTGAATGCATGCTTCTTGCCTTGAAGCGGGCAGGGCTTGCCCCTGAGGATATTGATATCATCAATACCCATGCCACTGGCACCAGGCAGGGTGATGTGGAGGAGTGCCGGGCAATACGGGAGGTTTTTGCAGGGAGCAGCTCAACGTATATCAATAACACGAAGAGCGTGATAGGACATGCCATGGGCGCTGCCGGTGTTCTGGAACTGGCCGGGAATCTGCCGTCATTTGAAGATGGTTTTGTTCATCCGACGATTAATCTCGATAATCTCGATACGGATTGTGCTTTGCCCAATATCGTCGCTCATTTTCCAAAACAGCTTGACAATGTAAGCACAATTTTGAATAACTCATTCGGCATGGTCGGAATCAATTCCGCCGTGATTGTCAGAAAATTTGTAGAAGAGCAAATTTGACCAAAAGGTTATGGGTGCTGCTCTCGGCATACCATTTAGTGAATATGGAGTAAACATGACACGTGGTGAAATAAAAGACGTCATTTTAGAAATAATCGCAGATATCGATGAAGATGCGGATATGGATGGTCTTAATCCGGATGAACCTCTGCGAGATCAGCTTGACCTGGATTCCATGGATTTCCTCGATATCGTAATGGAATTGAGGAAACGCTACAAACTCCAGATTCCTGAAGCGGATTATCCTGAACTGGCCACCTTAACCAGCTGTATCAATTATCTTGAACCTAAATTGAAGGCTTTGTAAAAAGTCTGTTGCCAAAAAATCGTGAGGTCAGATCAATGAGTTGTTTGGCACTGGATGGCGGTCAAGAGGTTGTTGTTCGACCGTCAGAAATTAAAGACGTGTAAAACAGCCGGTGGCTGACTATTCTCTCATTATCATCGGCGGCGGCCTTTCCGGCTTGGCCGCCGGTATTCGTTTCGCCCGTTTCGGCGGTTCTGTTCTGATTCTTGAAAAGCACGCTATTCCCGGCGGCTTGAACTCCTATTATTTCCGCAAGGGCTTTCTGCTGGAAACCGGCCTGCATGCCATGACAAATTTTGCAGAACCCGGGGACAAACGTGCGCCGTTAAATCGTCTCTTCAGGCAGCTCAAATTTTCCCGTCATGACTTCATCACCCATGAGCAATTCTCCTCGCTTATCCATTTTCCAGCAGGTAACACTCTCCGTTTTTCAAATGATTTTTCCCTGCTGCAGGAGGAGATAGCCTCCCGTTTTCCAGCCGAAATAGATGGTTTTAACAGTCTGCTTGCCGTGGTAAACGGCTATGACCCTTTTACCCCCAAGGCATGGATTTCCACCCGCGTTATGCTTGCCCGGTTTCTGCACGATCCCCTGTTGATTGACATGATCCTGCTGCCGCTCATGGTTTACGGCAACAGTGAAGAGCACGACATGGATTTTCCCCAGTTCGTTATTATGTTTCGTTCCATTTATCAGGAGGGCTTTTTCCGTCCGGATGGCACCATGAAAGACTTCCTGGCTCTGCTGGTTGATAAGTTCACCTCCTATGGCGGAGAAATACGCTATAACAGTCAGGTTCAATCAATTGGCATCACGGATCAGCAGGCCAGCCACGTAAAACTTGCAGGCGGGGAAGCCATATCCTGCGATGCCGTCATTTCAACCGTCGGCGCTCCCGGCACCTTTGCCATGCTCTCACTGAACCCTCAGGAAGAAAAATATGCGGGGAGGATGACTTTTGTCGAATCGATTTATATCCTGCCTCGGCAGGCAAAAAAAGAGGTGAAAAGCGACCATACCATTATCTTTTACTGTCTGTCTGATCAATTGCAATACTGCCAGCCGGTAAAACCCGTTGATACCAGCTGGGGGGTGATATGCTTTCCTGAAAATTTTCAAGGCTTGCCGACGTCCGAAAATTTTCAGATCCGTATCACCCATGCAGCAAATTATGATCTGTGGAAAAAGGCATCACCCCTTGAATATACGGCGATGAAGCAGGAGTGGGGGGCGAAATCCAGGGAGATGAGCGCTAAAATCATTGGGAATTATGAGCAAAACATTGTATATGAGGACAGTTTCACGCCAATTACCATTGAAAGGTATACGGCAAAAGCCCGAGGCGCCGTGTATGGCAGTCCTGTGAAAATAAAGGACGGCAGGACCCCCTGCAGCAATGTTTTCATAGCCGGCACGGATCAGGGTTTTCTGGGCATTGTCGGTTCCATGCTCAGCGGGGTGTCCATAGTCAATCAACATATTTTAACAGAAAATTGATATTTAGCGGTTTGCTGAAATTCTGCGACCGCCGGGTCAAACCGTTTGATCCTTATTTCTCAGGGGGCCAGTCCTCTGGTCCGTTTTATTGCCGGAGCTTGTCTCGACAGTTCATATCATTTGCCAGTTGCAACTTTTGGTGACTGCAGACATGGCATAGGGTGAACGGACAAGGCCTGTGGTCGCTGTCGGTTCGACAAACGAGGCAGTATATGACTGCTGTCAATTATCATTATAGCTCAAACGCATCTATTTCAAATGGTTTATCAGTCAATAGAAAAGGCAAAAAACAGTTACGATGTCATTGTTGTTGGTTCAGGTCTGGGCGGGCTGACGGTCTCCAATCGTCTGGCGCGGGCAGGGCATCAGGTCCTGCTGCTTGAGCATCACCATCGGCTTGGAGGGCTCGCCACCTGGTTCAAGCGCAAAAACCACACTTTTGATGTCTCGCTCCATGGGTTTCCCTATGGCATGGTAAAAACATGCCGCAAATACTGGAATGAGGCAATTAAGAACTCTATTGTCCAGCTCAAGAATATCGTTTTTGATAATCCCCAGTTCTCCCTGACCACAACCTTTGACCGGCAGGATTTTACCCGGATTCTGCAGGAAAAATTTTCCATTTCCGGCTCGGTGATCGATGATTTTTTTGTCACGGTGCGGAAAATGAACTTCTATGATGATCTGGCCATGAGCACCAGGGAGCTTTTTGAAGAGTTCTTTCCAGGCCGCTCTGATGTGCACCGGCTGCTCATGGAACCGATTACCTATGCCAATGGGTCAACGCTCGATGATCCGGCCATTACCTATGGCATAGTGTTTTCCAACTTCATGGATAAAGGTGTTTTTACCTTTCAGGGCGGCACCGACCATCTGATCGGCATGATGAGTGATGAACTGGAGGCCAACGGGGTTACCATCTGCACCAAGTCAAAGGTGGAACGCATTGTCGTTGAAAAGGGCAGAGTGAAAGGCGTTATGGTGGATGGCAGGGTGATAAGCGCCCCCTGCGTCATTTCCAATAGCGGCATTACCAACACCGTAGATGAACTTACCGGCCGGGACGCCTTTCCCGATGATTTTCTCGCTGACTTCGACAAGGTTAAAATCAATAACTCCAGCTGCCAGGTCTATATGGGCATAAAACCGGGCGAGTCTTTCCCCGATGTCGGGGATCTTCTCTTTACCTCAACGGCGCCGAGTTTTGATTCCCTTGAAATGCGTGATATGAAAACAAAGAGCAGGACCTTTTCCATCTATTATCCCCAGACAAGACCGGCAAATCCCGACTATACGGTTGTTGCCTCCATGAACGGCAATTATGATGACTGGGCAGACCTTACAGATGAAGAGTATAAGGCTGCCAAGCAGGAGATGATCGAGCGCTCCCTTGTTGATCTCGAACGGTATATACCGGATATCCGCAGCAAGATTGACTGGCTCGAGGCCGCCACGCCCAAAACCTTTAGCCGTTATACCCTGCACACCAAGGGAACCTCTTTCGGGACGAAATTTCCCGGGCTTGACATCTCCCGCAAAATTTTCAAGGTTGTTCCAGGCCTCTTTCATGTTGGGTCGGTGGGGATAATCATGTCCGGCTGGCTGGGGGCCATAAATTACGGCGTGATTGTGGCCAATGATGCCGATGCGTTTCTGCGAAGTTGATCATGGCTGAATTTACAGGACAGAAAGTTGTGGTGACCGGGGCCACCCGCGGCCTTGGCCGGGCCATCTCCCTTGCCTTTCTGCAGCAAGGGGCAACGGTGCTGGGACTTTACGGCGGCAATGTCAAGTCGGCGGAAGATTTTCAGCACGAATGCGAGATCTATGGCGATCTTTTACAGCTCTATCAATGTGATGTGAGCGATTATGCGGCTGTTGAAGCGCTTTATGGCCGGATTGAGCAGCAGTTTGATACCATCGATATTCTGGTCAACAATGCCGGGATACGCCGCGACTCCGTGCTTGCCATGATGAAAGAGGATGACTGGCGGCGTGTCATTGATGTCAATCTTACCGGCTCCTACATCATGGCGAAATTTGCCGTGCAACTGATGATGAAGCAGAAATACGGGCGCATCATTTATATCACTTCCCCCATGGCCCATATGGGTTTTGCCGGCCAGGCCAATTATGCCGCCTCCAAGGCCGGTCAGATAGGTATGATGAAATCACTTTCCAAGGAAACCGCCAAAAGAAAAATCACGGTCAACTGCGTGTCACCGGGCTTTATTGCCACAGAGCTTATCAATGATCTCAGCCCGGATCAGCTCAGTGAGTATAAAAAAATGGTGCCCATGCGCCGTTTCGGCACACCCGAAGAGGTTGCTGACGCGGTCCTTTTTCTTGCGGGGCCAAAGGCGTCTTACATTAATGGCGCTGTGCTGGATGTCAATGGCGGACTCTAAGGATTTCATTTTCGCCCGGATTCCCCATCGTCCTCCCTTTCTCTGGGTGGATAAGGTGATCAGTTTTTCCGGTGACAGTCTGATTGCTGAAAAAAGTATCCCGGTTGACCTGGATATCTTTCAGGGACATTATCCCGAGTACCCGATTTTACCCGGCGTTATTCTCTGTGAGGCAGTTTTCCAGGCCGGCGCCCTGTTGATCTCCGAGCTGATCAGACAGGACAATATTGGAAAAAATAACTCTGCAGCGCAGGGAGTTCCGGTGTTGACCCGGATTAACAGCGCCAAATTCAAGCGGGAAGTCAAACCGGGTGAAATCATCACCCTTGAAGTCACATTGAAGGAGCAGGTCGGCACAGCCTGGTTTTTAAAGGGCAAAGTGATGGTGCATGGCAAAACAGCAGTTAAAGTTGATTTTGCCTGTGCCATGTCAGACGTCATGAATCCGCACAGGCACGAGGACAAAACCGCATGAAAGACTTACAGAGCCGCCAAGACTTCACCATGCGGAAAGAGAAAGCAACCCAGAACCCTGAATTCAACGGATCATGAGTTTTCTTAATTTACAGGATAAGATTTTTGCCGTTTTCGGGCTGGCAAACAGGAAGTCGGTGGCCTGCGTCATTGCTACAGCCTTGGTCGCGGAAGGGGCCGAGGTCATTCATGTTGTCAGAAGCGAAGAGAGGCGCCAGACTGCGGAAAAGCTGTTTCCCCAGGCTAAGGTATTTATCTGCGATGTGGAACAGGAGGAGAATATCATCCGGGTGCGTGATGAAGTCGCCGCGTATCTTGGCGGAAAAAAACTGTCAGGTCTTGTGCATTCCATTGCCTATGCCAATTACTCGGAAGGTTTGCAACCCTTCCATGCGACGCTGAAAAAAGATTTTCTCCAGGCCGTTGATATCTCCTGTTTTTCCCTGATAGCACTCTGCAATCATTTCAAAGAACATTTTGACCGGGATGCCTCGGTTGTCACCATATCGATCTCCACTACCAGGATGGCGGCGGAAAATTACGGTTACATGGCGCCGGTGAAGGCGGCACTGGAATCATCGCTGGCCTTTCTGGCCAAAAGTTTTTCCTCTTTTTCCCGGGTGCGGTTCAACGCCGTCTGTCCGGGGCTGCTGAAAACCTCAGCCTCAGCCGGCATCCCGGGTTATGTGGACAGTTATCTTTTTGCCGAGACGGCAACCCTGCGCAAAGCCGCAGTGCAGACCAGGGAGGCCGCTGATGTGGCAGCCTTTCTGCTGTCGCAGCGTTCCTCCGGCATCACGGCCCAGTGTCTGGTGGTTGATGCAGGCATGGGGATAAATTATTTTGACGCGGAAATTGTCGCCAAGGTCGTTGGTTGAGTCGCCATGCGTTATCGCCGCGTCTGCCTTTATCCGCCTGCTTATGAAGCGCCTCCCCATGTGGTGACGTCGGAAATGCTGGAGCAGCGGCTTGCCCCGCTCTATCGGCGTTTAAAGCTGCCTGAGGGACGTCTGGAACTGATGAGCGGCATACGCCAACGCCGCTTTTGGGATAACGGCACAAAGCCAAGCGACGGTGCAGCCATTGCCGGCCGCAAGGCCCTGGCGCTTGCAGGCGTTGATCCCGGTGACATCGGCTGCCTTATCTTTACCTCTGTCTCCCGCGATATGCTTGAGCCGGCCACCGCCTCCTTTGTTCATCACCAACTGGGCTTGCCGGAAAAATGTTATGTCTTTGATCTGTCAAACGCCTGTCTCGGTTTTCTCAACGGCATGACCATGCTGGCCAATATGATTGAACTGGGGCAGGTGAAGAAAGGAATTGTTGTGGCCGGGGAAACCGCCGAAAATCTTGTCGAAACCACTATCCAGCATTTGTTGACCGATGCGTCTGTTACCCGCAAATCGGTAAAATCAAGTTTTGCCTCCTTCACCATTGGTTCCGGAGCCGTTGCCGTCGTGTTGGGCGACCGTGAGGTCCATGATACCGGCCATCTCCTCAGCGGAGGAGCTGTCCGGGCCAATAGCAGTCACAATAATCTCTGCCAGGGCGGACACAGCAGTAATGAGGGCATTCTGATGGCTACGGACTCGGAAGAGCTCATGAAGCGGGGAGTTGAAACCGCTTTTCTCACCTGGCGGGATTTTCAGGCTGAGCTGGCTTGGGCTGATGAAGGCATCGATCATTTTTTCTGCCATCAGGTTGGACGGGCCCATGCGCAACTTTTGTTCGAGACATTACAACTCGATTCAGAAAAAAATTTTGAAACATTGCCGTTTTGGGGTAATGTGGGATCCGTATCCGCTCCATTAACCATGGCTGTTGCTCTGGAGCAGCAGGTTCTGCGCTCCGGTCAAACGGCAGCCCTTCTGGGTATAGGCAGCGGCATCAATTGTCTCATGCTTGGCGTGGAGTGGTAAAGAGAGCGGGTAGTAGTGTTCGATGGCCTGATTTTAACCATAAAGGAGAGAGGACATGACGGCACGGCAGGGGAGATTTAGGCTTTTATTTGTTGATGACGTCCCGGCAAATATCAGAATTCTGGTGGAAATGCTGCGGCTGGAATATGATGTCATTTTTGCCGATAATGGTCCGGAAGCCCTGAAACTTGCGGCTGAAAATCCCCAGCCTGATCTTATTCTGCTTGATATCATGATGCCCAGAATGGATGGTTATGAGGTGTGCAGGAAACTCAAGGAAAATGAAGTTACCCGTGAAATTCCGGTGATGTTTATTACCGCCCTTGTTGATGAGGATGATGAGGCCATGGGTCTTGCCCTCGGGGCGGTGGATTATATCCGCAAACCTTTCAATATGGCCATTGTCAAGTCAAGGATCAAAACCCATCTTGACCTCAAGCAGCATCGTGACGAACTGCTGAGAAAGACCGAGGAGTTGACCGCCCTGAATACCCAACTTGCAAAGGAAATCCAGGAACGGAAAAAAACGGAAGCCATGGTGCAGGAGCATTTGGGTTATCTCCAGGAACTGATCCGTGACCATGCCTTTCCGTCTTCTTCCCGTAACCGCTCGTCCGACGAAAATACCTCGGGTTAGCATGACTGAGTCGCAATCCATTGTTGATGGCTACCCCTTTTCTCCCTGTTCCCACCGGCTTCCTGATGGCAATACTCTGTCCTATCTTGATGTTGGGCAGGGGCCTGTCGTGGTCATGCTGCACGGCAACCCTTCCTGGTCGTTCTTTTATCGTAATCTTGCCGCACTCCTGAAACAGAGTTACCGGGTCATTGTCCCGGATCATCTCGGCTGCGGACTTTCCGACAAACCCCAGGATTACGCCTACTGTCTGGAAAACCATATTGCCAATCTCGATCATCTCCTCGGGGCTTTGCAGATAAAAAAACTCAATCTGGTGGTGCATGATTGGGGTGGCGCCATCGGCGTGGGCTATGCCGTGCGGCATGGTGAGCAGATCAACTCCCTGGTGATTTTCAATACTGCAGCCTTTCGTTCCGGCAGGATACCCTGGCGCATCAGGATCTGCAGAACACCGCTGCTGGGGGCTTTGCTGATTCGCGGCTGCAACGCCTTTGCCGGTGCGGCCATTCACATGGCGGTGACGAAAAAAATGCCCGATGAAATTGCCCGGGGCTATCTCTTGCCCTATGATTCGTGGAAAAACCGTATCGCCACCCTGCGCTTTGTCCAGGACATCCCTTTGTCAGAAAAAGACCCGTCCTGGGGGGCAATAACAGAGATTGAGCAAGGACTCGCTTGGTTTCAACAAACCCCGATGCTGATCTGCTGGGGAGGCAGGGATTTCTGTTTTAATGACCATTTTTATGAGGAGTGGCGAGCACGATTTCCCGGGGCTCAGTGCCATTACTTTGCGGATGCAGGTCATTATCTGCTTGAAGACGCCTTTGACCGCATCGGTCCGCTGGTTGAAAAATTTCTGGCGGAGGTTGCTCCTTCCCGGCAGAGTTCTCCCTTGTAAACTATCAATTGCCATTGCCGTTATGCCCATGTCATACAATATCGCCCAGACCCTTGTTGCCGTTGCGGCGAAATTCCCTGAACGAACCGGTCTGATCGTGCCGTCGGCAAAGGGATACCTGCGCTGGACATTTGCCGAACTCCGGGAAAACAGCGCACGTTTTGCCAATGTGCTCACGCAATGTGAAGTAAGGAAAGGGGATCGGGTCATGCTCATGGTCAAACCCTCCATGGAATTTGTCTGCCTCACCTTTGCCCTTTTTCAGATGGGTGCCGTGGTGATACTTATTGACCCGGGCATGGGGTACAGGAACCTGCTGCGCTGTATCGGTTCGGTCAAACCCACTGTTTTCATCGGCATCGGCAAGGCCCATCTTTTTAAAACCATCTTCCGGAAGACCTTTACCACCATCAGGATTTCCCTGCTGGCTGGCCCCGGGTTCTGGCCCTTTGCCAGATCGCTGGCGCACCTTGCCGCACATGCCTCTACAGAATACGACATGGTTGACTCGGCCCGTGAGGAGCTGGCTGCCATTATTTTCACCACCGGCAGCACCGGACCGCCAAAGGGTGTGCAATACACCCATGGCATCTTTTCCGCCCAGCTCCAGTACATCCGCAATTATTATCGAATCACCTCCTATGACCGGGACCAGCCGGCCTTCCCCCTCTTTGCCCTTTTTTCAACGGCACTGGGGGCATGTGCCGTTATCCCGGATATGGACCCGTCCCGCCCCGCCCAAGTTGATCCTCAGAAATTCGTCAAAACCATCCAGGATCATGATGTCACCTATTCTTTCGGCTCTCCCGCCATCTGGAACGTGGTCAGCCGCTATTGTCTTGAAAAAAAGATAACCCTCGGGGTGAAGAAGATTCTCATGGCCGGCGCACCGGTGTCCGGTGAACTGGTTGAACGGGTGAAAAAAATCATGGCCCCGGGCGGCGAGGTTTTCACCCCTTATGGTGCCACTGAGTCACTGCCCATTGTCTCGATCAGCGGCACGGAAATTCTTGCCGAGACATGGCCCTTGACCAGAAAGGGCAAGGGCACCTGCGTCGGCCGTCCTTTGCCTGGTATCGAGATAAGGATTATGGAACCCGTCGAAGGAGCTGTCAAAAAACTGGGCGAGGTTCGTCTGCTTGTTCAGGGGGCAATCGGTGAAATCATTGTTAAGGGGGATGTGGTGACCAGGGCCTATGACCACAATGACCGGGAAAACAGCCTGGCCAAAATCTCTGATGGCCACTCCTTCTGGCATCGGATGGGCGATATGGGATACCTCGATGAAAAGGGTCGTCTGTGGTTCTGCGGCAGAAAAGCCCACCGGGTGCAGACTGAGAGCGAGACCCTCTACACCATCTGCTGTGAGGCGATTTTTAACGAGCATCCCAAGGTCTTCCGCTCAGCCCTGGTGGGCATCGGAGAAATTGGTCGTCAGCTGCCGGTTCTCATTGTCGAGCCCACTGAACGGATTGCCGATGAAGCCGGTTTTTTCGCAGAACTTGCGGAACTTGGTCGGCAATGCAGCATGACTGCGGGCATCAGTCGATTTCTCATCCATCCTTCATTCCCGGTTGATATCCGACACAATGCCAAGATCTTCAGGGAAAAACTTGCAGTGTGGGCAGCGGAAAGGATAGGGGGGGGCGTTTGATGGAGCGCGCAATTGTTACCGGCGGCGGTGGTTTTGTGGGCAAGGCCCTGGTGCGGCAGCTCATTTCCCGCGGCATCAGCACCACCGTGATCGGCCGTAATGATTATCCCGAGGTGAGAGAAATGGGGGCAACGGTTGCCCGGGGCGATATCCGTGATCCACAGTTTCTCTCAACCGTTTTCAAGGATCATGATACGGTTTTTCATGTGGCGGCCAAGGCGGGTATCTGGGGGGATTATCAGGATTATTTCTCCATCAATGTGCAGGGCACGGAAAATGTACTTGCCGCCTGCCGCACTAATGGCATCAAAAGACTGGTTTACACCAGCACGCCCAGTGTGGTGTTTCGCAGCGGTGATCTGGCAGGCGTTGATGAAGGTGCGCCCTATGCTGACAGATTCCTCTGCCACTATGCCGAAACAAAGGTAGTGGCGGAGAAAATGGTCCTAGGGGCAAATTGCCGGCAATTGCTGACCACGGCGCTACGGCCGCATCTGGTGTGGGGACCGGGAGATACCAATCTCATCCCGCGACTTCTTGCCCGGGGCCGCAGCAGGCAGCTTAAGATCGTCGGTGCCGGTGAAAATCTGGTGGATATCTCCTATATAGATAATGTTGCCACAGTCCATCTGCTGGCGGCCGAAAATCTTGCTCATTCGGCAACTGCTGCAGGGCAGGCCTATTTTATCTCCCAGGGGGAGCCGGTGAACCTGTGGAACTGGATTAATGGCCTTTTTGAGCGGCTGGAAGTCCCACGGGTGACAAAACAGGTCAGCTTTCGCAAGGCCTATGCTGCGGGATTTGTCTTTGAAAAACTTTACTCATTGCTTGGCAGAAGGGAGGAACCACCCATGACGAGATTCCTGGCAGAGCAACTGTCGAAATCCCATTGGTTTTCCATGGGAAAAGCCAGGAGGGATTTGGGTTACCACCCAGAGGTTTCAACGGCGCAGGGGGTTGACCGGCTGGTGGCATGGCTCAGCAGGAAGCAAAACTAGATGCTCCTCACCTTTTCACCATCCCTTTTTTTTGATGTTTTCGCGATAGGGGAACCAATCTTTCCAGGACTGGGCTACAGGCTGACCGCCTCTAGTTTGAGCGGAAGAGAGATATCAATCCACACAAGATTATTGTCTTCTTTTCCAACGTTGATAATACCGCCGTGGTTATGGATGACGACCTTGGCAATGGGCACATCCATGATGTCTCCGTTTGTCGCCCCTTTGGCAAAGGGGTAGGCCACGGCAAAGGGATAGAAAAAGTCTTTAATATCATCGTCTGAGATAAATGGCACCCGGTAGGAAAGAGAAATTGTCGCATGCTCGCCGATTTTTCTGGTTGTTACGCTCATATCACCTTTCTGACCCATGCGGTGATAGGCGTTTTCCATCAGGTTGATCAGTACGGTTTTAAATTTAGCCAGGTCGAGTTGCAGCTGGGGTATTCTCGCATCAAAGGATGCCTTGATGGAAAAGTCTTTATCTGGGTATTCCGACCTCACGGTATCAACCGCTTTGAGTACCATTGTGTTGAGGTCACCGGGCTGCAGATGCACGGACTGGGGACCGATATAGGCCAGCATCATCAGCAGAATTCTTTCAAGCTTTTCCACCTGCTCTATGATCAGTCTGCCCTTTTGGGTTCTCGGGTCCGATTCATCGAAAGATTTGATTAACCTTCTTGTCAACCCTCCGATGGCGGTAAGGGGATTCCTCAGTTCGTGGGCCATGCGAGCGGAAATCTGGCTCAGGGTTTCCAGTTCCTCGGATTGCAGAATTTTCTCCTGAAGTTCTTTTTGGATCGTCACATCGACGACAATACCATCCATCCGAATAAATTCATTATCCTCGTCATGTACCGCAACGGCATGTTCAACCCCATAGACCACATGGTGATCTATGTGAATCATCCGGTAATCGACATGAAGATCTTTTCCCTCCCGCAGACATTCCTTGCGCCGGGCAACAACGCGGGCCAGGTCATCAGGATGGATGTGCTCATCCCATAATGAATGATGGCCGTTCAACTGCTCAGGTGACATACCTATCATCTGTTCAACCGATCGGTTTAAAAAAACGACTGTCCCGTCGGCTGAAATCATATAGACGATCAACGGCACATTTTCGACCAGGGTGCGATACGTTTTCTCTGATTCCTTGAGGGTCCGCGTACGCTGGTCGACCATGACCTCCAGATTATGCGAATAACTCTTGAGCCGTTTCCGTGAGGCCTCCAGCGAAGAAAGCATCTTGTTAATAGAACGGGCCATTGTTCCCAGTTCGTCAGCACTTTCCTCAGGAATCATTGTATCGCGCCGGCCTGCGGCAATTTCTTCCGAGGCCTTTACAACCTCATGGATACGCTTGACAAAAATAACGGATACGCACCAGACGAAAATGATGGAAAAGACGAGGGCGATGGAGCCGATGACAGAGGCAATTGTCCCGTATTGCTTAAGAAGAGCCAGGGTAGGGCTTCTGTCGACACTGATCTCAACCACCGCCACCACCCGGGTGGAAAAATCACGCACCGGACCGGCAATACTGGCGAGATAGCGATCACCCAGTTTTCCGTCCTGAATCAGCACTTCACCGTTATCAAAACAGCGATTGAAAAAATCTGTGGTAAGGAGTCCCTTTTCAGTGGTCGAAGTAAAAATCGTGGGATTGTTTACATCAGGGGCTTCCCGAATATAAAGCAGAAAATCCGTTCCATAGTTTTTCTTGAACTCATCCAGGAGAGGCTGTTCCAGGGAAAGACCGATCTCAAAAGTGCCGATCTGTTTATCCTCATGAAACACCGGCACCACACTTCGTATGCCGAGACCAAAGACTCCTGACTCTATGCCGGCAACCCCTGTGCCGCTTTGTCGGGCCAGATTGATCGTATGCCGGTAGGACTCCATGTCATCGCCGTATCGGGACAAGGCATGAAGCCGCAGAAATGAGGTAGCCGGTGGTATATGAAAATGAAACTGCTTGACGCCAAAATCTTTCTGTAGGGTTTTATAGACCGGCATCAGGAGCTCAATCAATCGGTCGCGGTCCCTTGCTGCGAAGGCGGCTGCTACAGCAGGATTTTTTGCCACCGTATAGGCAAGGCTCATGGCCATGTTTTCCTTGGACACAATATCGTCTAGAAAATATTGATATTGGTCTCTTAGCCGCTTTGCTTCATTGACGTGGATGAGGCTGTTCTGGAAACGAAAGGAAACGGCAAACAGGGAGGCAGCTCCTAGGGCAGCAAGGAAAAAGAAAGGAATAATGAGTTTCCATTTGAGGCTAATGTCTTTAAATCGCAGTAAATTCAATAAAAAACCTTGGCATATTGGCTTTGCAAGTGGTGCATATTAATGCCTGTCAATCTGGTGTCTTAATTAGCCGTAATTGTTTGTTTTCATGATTCACTTGAATATAAAAGATTACAACGAAGTTCACAAGTAATGTTTTGAGCATCATTGCTCAAGCAGGGAGGGACATTTTTTCCAGGGTTTCATCTATATGTTGTTGTCTTTGTTCATCTTATTTATTTATCCCTCAATTCAAGCCAGTGGAATTCAGGAAAAGCTCCGGCGCGTCTATTCTGGGATATCTTTAACAGATACTCCGGATCTGATCCATCAAAGGAGGGGATTTCTGATCCAACACTCTTCGGGGGAATTGCTGTAAACGTTCGGCGGCCTTGCCAATTCGTTAGCACGTCACAGTGGCTTTTCTTCTTCCGTTTTTACTGGAATTGAATGGTAAACAGATTATTCAATGTATGATAAATATAGTAGCTTTTCAGGGAGCTATATGGTTTTAGTTTACTTTTTGAGTGCATCTTTTTGTTATGATGGTGAACTTTTTGTTGAGTTTAATTTTTTTTTCCACATATAATATAAAAGTAACGTTTCAATTAAGAGGAAAAGCCGCATTACTAACTGATTTTATAAGTTTTTGTCTTTGGGTGTGGTTTCAATTGCCAAAATCGCAAAGTTGCTGTGCCTATAAAAAAATATTTCATTCCAGCGCTATTTGATGGTGGATTCCCATGTTGAGCTGAAGTTTTTTTGCTGCATGCGTGGTAACCCGCTCGGAGTATTTTTTATTGCGAAGCTTGGGTCTAATACCCTGCTGCTTGCGGCGGGGTAGTTTATTTTGCCATACAAACACGTCAGTTTGAGAGAAAGGCAACATTTATTAAACATGAATATGCTCAATATCATGAAACAGGAGGTGTGCTGATGAAACGAGTGGGAATCCTTGTTCTCTTGTTGCTTTGGGGGATGCATTGCAGTGCGCTGGCGGCTGAGACACCCAAAGAAATTATGCTGGCAAGCGAGGAGTGGACTGATGCCACCAATAAGGACGGTACCGGTCTCTACTGGGACATTTTCAGGGCGGTATATGAACCTGCCGGAGTAAAAGTTAATTTTATCATCCGTTCTTACGAGGGATCGATCAACCTGGTTACGACCAACAAAGCTGACGCGGTAGTCGGTTCGTACCAAAATGAGATCAAGGGGATGATCTATTCCAATGATGCCTTTGATGCTGATGCGATCGTTGCTTTGTTTAAAAAAGGCACCGTCAGCAGTTGGCAGGGCAAGGAATCGCTGAAGGGGAAAACGGTTGCCTACGTAAAAGGCTATTCGATTGCCAAATATCTTGGCATTCCGGTTGAGCAAAAGGAGTTTGACACCCGAGAAAACATCCTGCAGATTTTGGATAAAGGGCGGGTTGATTTCTACCTGGAGAACGAGACCGATCTGGACGAAGTTCTGGAGTTGAAAATTGTCGACAAGGATAAATTCCAGAAAGAGCCGGTGATGGAACTGGGACTTTATCTTGCCTTTCCGGATAATGACAAAGGCAAGGCCCTGAAGGCCATTTTTGACGAGGCGTACCCGAAACTCGAGGCCTCCGGTGAAATCCAGAAACTGAAGACAAAATGGAACTGGTAAGTCGGCGGAAAGCCGTGCTGGTCATTTCCAGACGGATGAGAATAGAGGTTGCAGCGCAAGAAAAATGTATCTGATAAAACCCCACTGATGAGTGCAATGAATGACGAATATCATGAATCGTAAAGAATTATTCCGTAACTGTTCGATAATTCATGCATGCCGGAGAAAATTATGGGTTTTATAAAACGTGTGAATCCTAGCGCAACAAGCGTTCAGACCAAGCTTGGCATTCTGATCAATGCTGCCACGACCCTTGCCCTTATCTCTTTTGCCGTCGTCAGTTATTTCATTAACAAGGCCAATATGGAGGCCGGGTTGGAAAAGTGTGTTACCATGACTTCCCTGCGTCTGGCTGAAAACCTGAAAAACCCACTGTGGAATCTCGATAAGGAAAAGGCTGACAATGTCATGTCGGTGGAAATGCTTGAAAAACAGATTCACGCCGTCATTGTCTGGGAAAATGATGGGAAAACACTGTTTTTGGGAAAACAGAGAAATGTTGAAGGTAAAATCGTCGATTTTACCGGTCAGGTTTCCGGGGATTTGAAAACCAAACGCGTTGATGTGGTCAAGGATGAAGAAAAACTAGGAGTTATCGATGTTTTCCTCTCCACATCACTCATGCGGGAGAAACTGTACGGATCGACGCTTAATATTATCTATGCAGTGGTGATTTTGAATGTTGTCTTGACCGCCCTCATGTTTTTGGCCTTTAGAAAGGTGCTTACCAATCCTCTCCGGCGGGCCATTGGCGCGATAAACCATAGCAGAGATCAGTTGGCTGTAACAAGCGAACAGGTTGAAACGGCCAGCAGATCACTGGAAGATGGTGCTCAGAACCAGGCTTCCTCTCTGCACGAAGCCTCATCCTCCCTTGATGAGATTTCTTCCATGATCGAGATGAATGCCGAGAATTCGCGAAAAGCCAACGATCTCATGCAGGAAACAAACCAGGTGATCAGCAGGGCAAATGGCATGATGACAGAACTGACCGCATCCATGGAAAAGATTTATAAATCAAGTGAGGAATCATCCAAAATTATAAAGACAATTGATGAAATTGCCTTTCAGACCAATATTCTGGCACTGAATGCCGCGGTCGAGGCGGCCAGGGCAGGCCAGGCCGGAGTCGGCTTTGCCGTGGTGGCCGATGAAGTACGCAATCTGGCCTTGCGTTCGGCAACGGCTGCCAGAAACACCAATGATCTCATCGCCAATACCGGAGATTTAATTAAAAAGGGCACTCATCTGGTAAAAGATACGGAAAATTCATTTTCTGAGGTAACAGACAATGCCGGCCGTGTTGGCAACTTCCTGGGTGATATTGCCACTGCTTCAAAGGAACAGGCCCAGGGAATTGATTATATCAACAAGGCTGTGGCTGAGATGACCGGAGTCACCCAGGATAATGCGGAAACGGTCTCCTATTTGTCTGAAGTTGCGCAGGTGACCAATCAACAGGTGGGCGATGTGAAAGAGGTGATAGACGAGCTGGCCAACCTTATCGGTCAGAAGACTTCCGCCTTTGAAGACGTTGAAACGATAAAACCTGAAAGCCAATTGCCGTTGGCAGACGATGGCATCGTTCCGGCTGAGGCTGGTGTTTGAGGGCAGGAATTTTGGAGCCGGCTCTGGTCAAATACTGTGTTCTTAGGAATTTTTTCCAATAATGCCATGTCATGTTCATGCCATGGTAATATGGCAGAGGCGGTTCCTCACCCGGAAAATCACCTCTGCTGCTGGTTGCCCTGCCAGTAAGGATCCGCTACTGCTTGCCGGTACGCTGCCAAAGACTCCGGAGAGGAGTTGACCCTCAGATTGCTGTACGTTTCATCTTTATTCTGCCACCGTTCATGCCAGTAAACCGCGGCCTTGACCCGCGGAAATTTTTTTTGGTAAGCGCCAAAAGCCTTCTCAAGCCAGGCAGCCTTATCGCCTGCTTGCGGAAATTCCCCAACCCCCCACTCGGCAACGATAAGCGGCTTGTGGGCATCAAGGCGACAAAGTTCCCTATAGCCTTTGTCCATGGCCTCTTCAAGTGAAACCCACGGAGTATAGGAAAAGAGTTTGCCGTAGACGCTCAGAGCCAGGATATCAACCACATCAGATCCTGGATAGTACTGCGTAATGGCGTTCCATGGTGCGGAAGGGAAGGAGAGATTATTGGCATGGAAGACCCAGAGAATTTTGTCTGCTCCACGGGCCCTTACCCGTGATACCACATAGCAATAGGTCTGTTTGAAAAGTTCCGGTCCGACATATCTGACAGGCTGTTCAGCAGCGGTAACAAGCTGCCCGCCTCCATAATGCAAGCCGGACCAGGGAAACCATTCGCCGTTCATCTCCAGTCCCCAGGATACCAGCAACGGTTTATCGATGGCCCGAGCCTCATCGGCCCAATGGTCGATATACTCGTCCCATTTGCCGGCCAGAATGTTATTCAGGCTGAAACGGTCAGGAGGCCTGTCTTCCACATAGGGACGATCCCATGGCGACCAGAAAATCAGTGGAATGGAATTGTGGCGGTAGATGAGTTCCACATTCCTTTTCGGGAATTTCTGTTCACCCCAAAAACTTGAGGAGGCAATGATGGCCTGGTGTTTGCCGACCATGGTTTCAAATTTTTCAATTGCCTCAAGCGTCACATCGTCCTCAAAATCACCAAAGTCGATGTAGGCACCGGTAAAAGCACCGGTGGCCGGGAAGACAACTGTGGAGATTTTTTCGGCGGCAGCCCTATTGGCGGAGGGAGTGACGGGTTCCTGATTGTTGCAGCCAGTCAACAAAACCAGCAATAATACCAGCAAAGCGACCGGCGGTTTTAACGGGGTGGAAAAGCGTTTTATCGCCAATCTATAGCTGACTGTCAATTTCGTATAACCCATCTTCATGATCACTTGAACAAGTTCTTAGTTTTTAAGAGTAATAGAGGCGGATCTTTCCAGCTTGCCCCAGCCGACCAGGGCGCCCTTGGCGGCACGTATAATGGATTTCCAGACCACCCAGGCCAGCAGGGGGCGGTAAAGAAAACGCATTGGCAGGATGCGCCAGGCTGTCTTGAGAGATTCTTTCTCCATCCAGCATGCCAATGTCGCTATTAGAAGATCCATGGCAAGGAAAGCAAATAAATACAGTAAGATGGAGAATTTAATATCAAAAAACAGGGAAAAAATAAGCAGACCATCGACCAGAGGGCTGACAGCCACCAGCAGTATCTGAAAAAGCCATATGGAAGGCAGACTGAACCAGCCAAGGCTTTTGTGTCTGGGGTTGCCAACCAGGTCCCGGTGTTTCCAGAGACACTGGAGGGTACCGAAGGCCCAACGAGATCGCTGTTTAGCCAGTGAGGCGTAGTTTTCCGGGGCCTCGGTCCATGCAACGGCCAGGGGGGCATAGGCGATCCGGTAGCCGGCGCGGTGCAGGCTGAGGGTCAGGTCCGTATCTTCAGCCAGGGTGTCGCTGCTGATCCCGCCCGCTGCCGTTACGGCCGAACGGCGCCAGGCGCTTACCGCACCAGGCACCACCGTGATACAGTTAAGCTGCTGGTAAGCCCGTCTGTCAAGATTAAAACCGCAAGTATATTCCAGGTCCTGGAAACGGGCGACAAGGGTCTGTTTGTTGCCGACCTTGACGTGGCCTGATACGGCCCCGACCAGCTCATCCTGCATGGATTGCACCAGGTGAACAATGGTATCGGGCTGAAAAAGAGTATCCGCGTCGAGAGTGACAATGATTTCATGATGAGCGTTGTGGAATCCGGTACGAAGGGCACGGGCCTTGCCCAGATTGTCCTGACTGAGAAGGTGGAGACGGGGATCATTGCCTGCAATTTCCCTTATCACCGAGTCCGTTCGGTCAGTGGAGCCGTCGTCGACCACGATGATCTCAATTTCCCCGGCGTAGTCGGTGCGCAGCAGGTTTTGCAGAGTGCGGGCGATCACTTTTTCTTCATTAAAGGCGGCAATGACAATACTGATCGGCGGCTGGAATTTCTCGGCCGCAGCAGCTGGGGAAGATAAGGGGCGACGCCGATGGCTCTGGGCAAGAACTGCCACAACCAGGGTGCGCAGGGTAACCAGAATGGTGGCCACGATCATGAAGGCCCAACCCAGCTCTCCAACCATATGCATGATGCGGAAGCCGCTGTCTCCGATCAGTCGCTGCAGTGGCGGATGATTTTCCGGTAACGGCGGCATGAGGGAGGAGGCGGATGCTCCCAGTAACTGACCGAGTGAAACCAGTCGGTCCCCGCGGGCCTCAAGATAATCGATGATCAAGGGCAGGGCGGCGACGGTCTGGCTGCGGTTGCCGCCGGCATCGTGCAGCAGGATGACATTGCCTTGCTGACGCTGTTCCTTCACCCGTTTCACAATGGCATCAACTCCTGGTCGAGACCAGTCCTCAGGATCTATATCGCTGGACACGGTGAGATAGCCCAAACCCTGGGCAATTTTAATCGGCACCAGTTCCTCGGGTGAATGAGGCTCGGAATCGGCATTGTAAGGCGGCCTGAATAAGAAAGTCGAGTGACCGGTGACCGTTTCAATGAGCCGCTGGGTGGCATTCAGTTCAAGCCGGGCACGGTCTTGGGAAACATTTGCCAGATTTGGATGGGTGTAAGTATGAACACCGATTTCATGCCCTTCGAGGATAATTCTTTTGGCCAGGGCGGGATTTTTCTCCATGCGCTCACCCAACATGAAAAAAGAGGCCTTAACACCTTTGGCCTTGAGGATATCGAGAATGGCCGGGGTCCACTGGGGATCTGGTCCATCATCAAAGGAAATCGCCACATCATCCGGTTGTCCCTTGCCCTGATGGCTGATAGTGGTATAGGACGGAAATATCTTATAAATGAGCGTTAGTTTCCCTGCAGCATCCACTGCTATTTCCCGATAACCGTTGGTTCGATGGTCCTCGATCATCAGAAAATTTCCCTCACCCAACTGTGACACAACATCTTCCGGGACAAGGGGGCTGAGGAAGTCCAGAGCAGCAGACAGTACAGTAACGGGCCGGGCCAAGGGCAGGACCTGCCAGATGACGGGATCTTCGGTCCCCAGCCGCGAGACGGCAATACCGCCGGCATGCAACCGCCGGGCGGAACATGCCTGGTTAAAAAACGTCACACCATCCAGGAACCAGACAGTGTGCTCCGTATCGCCATCCATATAGGTGAAGTGGGGATTGTAAACCGGCTGCTGGGAACGGCAGTCGTGCAGGCCGGCCCGGCCGGCGCGGGTCTGGACATCGGCAAAGCCGATGGTATGTGCCTGTTTTTGTCCCTTTGCCCAGTCATAACCATAGGAGCCGATGGCGACCACCCATTGGGAAGGTTTTCCGTAAGCGAGAAGAGTCTGCAGCCAGCCGTCAAACCAGGGCTGGGAGGCGATGGGGCCGGGGGGATCCACTTCGGAGTTTTCATCATGGAGCACGGCCACAAAACGATCGACTACAGGGGAGAGGGTCTCGAGGTCAAAGGCTTTCAGTTCAAGTCCTACGGGTATACATAGCCAGAGCTGCATTTTCTGCTGGTGCAGTGCATCAGCCAGACGGCTGAGAAGCAGAGTAAGAGAATCGCGATAGGCCGGGTCGATCTGGTTCCAGTCAATGAGCACACCACCGGCATCCGCCTCCATGAGATGGTCAAGTACGCGGGCGATAAACTGATCCTGCCGCGCCTGCGGGCCATTGATTAGTCCTTCGACAGCCTCCGGTTGCCAGGAGTCGCCCACAAGGTTGCGCAAGAGCGGCAATAAGATAATTTTTTTGTCTTTGGCTATATCCTGCACCTGCCGGTCGGTTTTCACCTGCAGGGTACCTTCACCGTCGACAAGAGTTAACCATTCCGGGCTGATATGGGTCAGTTGGCCGGCATGCGCCATGAGGGAATCATAACTGTCCGGATCCCAGCTGGCGTAGAAGCCAAGATGCACCTCGGGGGCTGCGGTATCCATTTTCGGTGTAGCAGGGTCCTTGGTCGTTGAGGAGGCAGGCGAAAGTCCTTTGGTTTTGCTGAAACGCAGCCAGAGAGGCGCCGGCATATGGGAGCCGGGCAGGAGGTCCTGAAGCTGTAACCCGTTGCGTAAATGAGCACGCAGCTGCTTGACTTCTGCAGGCAGCTGCAGCTGGGGCGTTATGATGAGATATCTTACAAAAAGGACGGTTCCCATCAAAAAAAGTAGACTGGCAATCATCAGGACAAGACGCAGTCGCGGCCAACGTTTGCCTTGCTCGTCGCGAAAAATAAATAACGAATCGTCAAAGTCAGCCATGGACCACTTCCATATACAGCTGTAGTGCAGGGGGGGGGAACTTGTTTATCTTTTGGGAAACGGATCGGTGTTTCTTGAGAGATTCAGGAGCCGGTTCACCCGGCCAAGGGATGCTTCTGGTCTGCATCGTAAGTTAATTGCATAGTCATAAGGGCAGAATTTATTGATGTGAAATATCTACCATGGAAGAAAAGAGGATACAAGAGCGATTTACAATTTCAAGTTTCGGCTGATTTTTTCCGGTGGAAGCAATAAAAAAAGACGCGCAGCATCTGCTGCGCGTCTTTTTGGGTGAGAGTATTATTTACTGTTAAATCTTAAGGGCCGTTAAGCAATAACCATTACATCTCTAATAATTTCGTGACGGCCCCTTATGCCATTCACGGCATGAAGATGTTACAGTTGTTTTTTTACAGCAGCTTAGTGATCAATACTGGCACCTGCTCCCCTGGGGAAACGGATGTTTTCCACCATCTCCTGGACGTCAGCCGGCGGAGGAGCGGTCATAAAGGAAACAAGCAGGGTCACGATAAAATTGATGAGCATGCCCACGGTACCGATTCCTTCAGCACTGATGCCGAGCAGCCAGGGGGTGCCGCCCAGGAACTTGATATTGACAATGTAGTAACAGGTGAAGGAAATGCCGGCAATCATACCGCAGATTGCCCCTTCGCGATTTGCCCTTTTGAAGAAAATGCCAAGAACGATAATCGGGAAGAAGGATGAAGCGGCAAGGCCGAAGGCAAAGGCCACAACCTGTGCCACAAAGCCCGGAGGATGAATACCGAAATATCCTGCCACACACACAGCCAGTCCTATCATGATACGGCCAACCATTAATCTCTGTTTTTCAGAGGCGTTGCGGTTGATGAGACGGTAGTAGAGATCATGTGAGATGGATGAAGAAATTACCAGCAACAGACCGGAAGCGGTTGAAAGGGCAGCGGCAAGACCACCGGCGGCAACGAGAGCAATAACCCAGGGAGGAAGATTGGCGATTTCCGGGTTTGCCAGAACCATGATGTCACGGTCAATGAAAAGCTCATTCTTGTTGTCGGTGGGGCTGTTTGAAAGAAGTTCCTGACCGTAGGAGCCTTTTTCACCGGTGAATGTGGGTTTGCCGGTAAAGGGGTCGCCTGGAAAATATTCAATAATACCGTCCTGGTTTTTATCAGACCAGGCGATAAGGCCTGTTTTTTCCCAGTTTTTAAACCATGCAGGGGCTTTCGAATATTCAACGCCGCTGATGGAGTTAATCATGTTGTAGCGGGCAAAGGAAGCGATTGCCGGTGCGGTGGTATAGAGAATGGCGATAAAAAGCAGCGCGTAACCGGCGCTGAGGCGGGCAGCGCGAACACTGGGAACCGTGTAGAAGCGGACGATGACGTGGGGCAGGCCTGCCGTACCAACCATCAGCGCCATGGTGATGCAGAAAACGTCCAGCATGGACTTGCTGCCCGGGCCGAAGGCTTGGGTGTATGCGGAAAATCCCAGGTCCGTATTAAGTTGATTGAGAACATCCAGCAGATATTTGCCGGCATTGGCACCTTCAGCAATGGTGGAGCCAAAGCCGAGCTGCGGTATGAAAGTTCCGGTGATTTTTAATGAAATAGCAATAGCCGGGACAAGATAGGCCACAATAAGCACCAGGTACTGAGCCACCTGTGTATAGGTGATACCCTTCATGCCACCCAGTGAGGCGTAGAAGAAAACGATGGCCATACCGATGAGTACCCCGGTGTTGACGTCCACTTCAAGAAAACGACTGAAGACGATGCCTACGCCGCGCATCTGTCCGGCAACATAGGTGAATGACACAAAGATAGCACACATAAGGGCGACAAAACGGGCAATATCTGAATAATAGCGATCACCGACAAAGTCAGGAACGGTGAATTTGCCGAATTTTCTCAGATAGGGCGCCAGCAGCAGGGCCAGGAGCACATAACCGCCGGTCCAGCCGAGCAGATAGATTGAACCTGTATAGCCCATGAATGAGATCAGACCGGCCATGGAAATGAAAGAGGCGGCGCTCATCCAGTCAGCAGCTGTTGCCATGCCGTTGGCGAGAGGTGAAACACCGCCACCGGCAACATAAAATCCACTGGTTGTCTTAACCCTAGCAATCCAAGCTATACTCAGATAAAGGCTGAAGGTGATTCCAACCATTATGTAAGTCCATGTCAGAATTGACATTATCTTTTCTCCTTTATGAATTTGTCTTTAATATTCAGCATGAATGTCTTTTGGACGGACCTGTAATACAATCTTAAACACCGAAGTCATCGGAGTTTCCCCGTGTTGTGGGTTTTTCCTGAATAACGAATCGTATTTTGCGGCCGATCCGACGCTGTTCAAGACTGATGCGATTTGTTGCTGTTTGCGAAAGTGACTGGAGCCTTTACGAACTTGGTGCAGGTTGATTTATCCTGATGTTCTGGCCTCAATTAAAATCTTTATTCGTGAACGTCGAATTCTTCGTCAACTTTCTTCATGATAAAGTAGTAAATAAAGATAAGGACCACAAAGACATAGATGGAGCCTTGCTGAGCAAACCAGAAGCCAAGTGGAAAGCCGGCGATTTTAATGGCATTCATCTGATCGACAAATAAGATGCCGAAGCCGTAGGAGACAATTGCCCAAATGGATAGCAGGACAACCATCAGTGAAAGATTTTTTTTCCAGTACAGTTTCAAATCTTTTTTCATGCATTCCCTCCGTCGTAATTTGTTTATGTACAATTGTGAATCTGTAAGATAATAAGTCCAATAAACAGAAAGTTCCAAATCGCACTGTTTGCACAGCGTATAATTTCATATAGAAAATCAATAAAATAACATCCTGATAGACACAAATTGCGGTGATACGAGCTTTTAAGGAAAAAATCAATAGGTAGATTTACTGGGTTGAATGTGCCTGAAAATGAAACAATCTGAAAAATTCATGTGAGTATTAATACTTAGGTGAGAATGCAAACAGAGAACGTGGTGATTTTTTTTCGGTTTCGGAAGATTTATTAGGGAAGAAAGTGTAAGAAATTTTTTTTTCGAAGAAATTACAACTGAGAACAATATTGATGAGGATACAATGGTCTCGTTGGGCAACTTATTGGGCAAAGTTGAATTGTTTCCAGGAATGAATTTCACGCTGCAACTGAAAATTACAATAAAGTTTGAGGACCATTGCCGCTTCAGCAAGTGATTTTCCGGAGATTTTAAGGCGGTTTAGTCTTGTCAGCGGCAGGGATCTGGCCATCTGCATACTTTTGATAGCCGGCATTGACAATGGGATCAGCCTGATATCATTTGTCCGGCAACAACGTGAACAGATAATGCCGCTTTGCGCCGGGCTGAAATAATAGGGAAGGGTAGTCTGTTCCATTTCACCGCAAACAAGACAATGTTCCAGCATAAGACCCATGCCAAGCAGATCGAGCATTTTGATCAGGAAAAAAATGACGGTTTCCGCAATACTGTCTCTCTCTGAAAGCTCATGCAGACACCAGCAGAGCAGTTGGAAGAGTGGTTCGTCACTGTCATTTTCCCTTGTCCACTGGTCCATTAATTCGCAGACAAGCATGGCTGCGGTGTAACGGTGATAGTTTTCACGTAATGTGGGAAAGGGGTTAACCAGACTGGCATTGTCGATACGGCCCATGGTGGAAAGACGACCGGGAACAATCGTGATATCCAGCAGGGAAAAGAATTCAAGTTTGTTGACAAATCGTTTTTTGCTTCGCTTAGCCCCTTTGGCGATGGCCTTCAATTTGCCGAAATGTTGAGTATAAAATATGACGATTTTATCTGATTCGCCATAGTCCATGACCTTTAGGACTATGGCGCGGGACTGGAGAAAAGACATTACCGGGCAGGAGGCGGTGCCTCTTGATTTTCAATACCGGCGGCAGGAGAGATTTCTGTGGATGCTTCTCCGGCCTGGGGAGACACTGACTGTGGCAGGGTTTGATCATTGTTATTATTGAATGACGTGGTTTCCTGGTTTTGACTGTCGGCGTTACTGTCGGCGTTATATGATGAAGGTTTGCCTGCAGAGGGAGAGGTTGGCGAGGAGTAAGAGTTCCCTGTTGCGGATGGAGAAGCATAGTGGTTTTGAACGGGAGTCTGCACCGTCTCAAATTTTTCATTAATCTGTGATGAAAGAGATCGATTCCCTGAACCCTGAAAAAAAGATGAGCGGCGGGATGTCGGCGATTCGGAGTAGAGAAAGAAATAGTATCCAAGGGCAAAGAGCGCGAGTAGAATGAGTAGAAAGAAAATTTTACGCAGACTTAAAAAAGATGAAGATTCAGCCAGTTTTTCATTGTAGAAAACATCATGATTTCTGATGTTTTCTTCGTCGGACTGCCCCATTTCCCGATCATAACGTTCGAGTACTTCCTGTTGGTCAATTCCGAGGAATTTTGCATACAGCTTGATAAATCCCCTGGAAAACACCTCCGCCGGCATTTTACTGCGGTCATTGCTTTCTATTGCTCGCAGTGTCCCAATGTTGATACAGGTTTGCTCTGCGATCTCCTCCAGACTGAATTGTTTTTTTATCCGTTCACGCTGTAGATAACTGCCCAGGGATGGCCCTGTGTCGGTATCGGTCGAGTCGTTGATTTTTGACCGGTTATGCTGGGAATCTTGTGCCATTTGGCTCCAGTCCTTTTGCAGGAACAATGAGGTTTTTCGAGGTCATTATCCTGTCCGAATGAAAGTGAGAGATCAGAGGAGTTCCTTTACATAAGAATTTTCACGTAATTCCTTGACCCAGTATTCAAATTTTTTCTTTAGTTCCTGGTCGTAAAGAGTTGCCCTGATTTCTTCCTTTACATTTTCCAGAGGGGCTTGGGCAATAACACCGTCACTGCTTTTTGACAGGAGTTTAAAGAACTGGAATCCCGCAGGAGTCTCGATGACGGGACTCACTTCTCCGGGATGAAGGTCTTTAATAGCCTGCCACATGTAGTCAGCCAGTTCATTTGTCTTAAAGGTGCCTATGTCACCGCCATCAACCCCGGAAGGCAGGTCTGAATAATTTTTAGCTATTTCATTAAAATTTTCACCTGCCATGACCATTTCCCGCAACTGCTCCGCACGTTTGAGGGCCTCTTCTTTGGAAGCGGAACGTCCCTTGTCCTCCCAGCCGCTGCCAAACTGCAGGATGTGATAGCCTTCCGGAGAATTGTGCTGCATGTACTTATTCCGGTAGTATGCCTCGATCTGTTCATTGGTGATCACCACCTTTGACCGGATTTCGTAACTGAGCAGTCTTGAGCGGAGAATCTGATCGCGCAGTGAGGTGCGATATTTTCCCTCTGTTACACCCATGGTCGCAAGCTGTTCCCGGAACTGTTCCACGGTAAGGTTGTTCTGTTCCATTATCCGGTCGATGGCTGCGTCGATGTCCGCATCGGCAACCTCAATCTGTAGTTTGGCGGCACGCTGGAGAAGAAGTTTGTGATCAATCATATTGCGCAGGATCTCTTTGCGTGCTTTCTGGATGGCATCATCAACCTGGGCTGGAGGTGCTTCCGCTCTGATTTTGGCAATAGTCGACGCAGCTTCTTCTTCAAGCTCGGAAAGGGTGATGACATCGTCGTTTACCACGGCAACAACCCGGTCAACAAGTTCTCCGGCAAGGGTCACAGAGCAGAGAAAGAGTTTGGCGATCAGGAAAAGAAATAAAGCGGTTAAACGGGCTTTTCTGAATGATATGGGGGAATTTATCGTTTTAAACATGCGAAAACCAAGATGAATGCAGTATGTTTCCGCCAACACGCGGATTTGGTAGCTCAACGTTAAGGTTTAGTATTTACGATACTAAGCGAGGGCCTGCAATACTTTTTTAATTTCATTGAAAAGAGAATCATTACTTTCTATCTGCGACGGGACAACGAGCTTTCCATCAGGGGTAAAACGCATCTTGTCCTTGCTTTTACTTACCAGCGAAAGAATATTTTCCGGCGTTACCGGTGTCTGGTTGAGAAAAGTAAAAACCAATCCGCCTGCTCCCCGTTCAAGTTTGCTGATTTTTAATTTCCGCAGGGAAAATTTGATGGTGATAACCCGCAGCAGGTTGATGGTTTCCTCCGGGATTTCTCCATACCGGTCACGCAGTTCATCCTGCAGATCCTCAAGTTCAAGCTCATCCCTGATACTGGTGATTTTCCGATAGGCGATATATCTTTGATCACTTTCGGATATATAGTGATCAGGAATAAAGGCGGAGATGCCCAGATTAATCTCCGGTTCAACATCAAGCTCCTCAGGTGAAAGTTCACCGTCTTTGCCTCTTCTTTTTAGATCATCAACCGTTTTCTGAAGCAGATCAAGGTAAAGGTCATAGCCAACGGCCGCGATATTGCCGCTCTGGGATTTGCCGAGAATGCTGCCGCCTCCTCTGATCTGCAGATCGCTCATGGCCAGTTTAAAGCCGCCTCCAAGCTCATTGTAATCCATGAGGGCACGCAGTCTTTGTCTCGCATCCTTGGATAACCCGTCCAGGGAGGGGACCAGAAGATAGGCATAAGCCTGTTCGCTGCTGCGTCCCACTCTTCCACGCAGCTGGTATATTTCAGCCAGCCCGAAGCGGTCGGCACGGGTGATAATAATGGTGTTGGCATTGGGGATATCTAGGCCTGATTCAATAATCGTGGTGCAGATCAGGACATCCACCTCATTTTTGACAAAACGGACCATAATATCTTCAAGCTGCTTGCCCGGCATCTGGCCATGGGCCACGGCAATTTTTGCCTGCGGCACGAGCTTCTGCACGCGGAGGGCCATTTCGTGGATGGACTGTACGCGATTGTGGACAATAAAAACCTGTCCCTTGCGCTGTAGTTCCTTAATAACAGCCTCCTTGATAACCAGGTCGTCATGCTTGGCCACAAAGGTCTTGACTGCCCGCCGCTGACTGGGCGGGGAACTGATAACGGAGAGATCCCTGATGCCGAGCAGGGAGAGTTGCAGGGTGCGCGGAATAGGGGTGGCGGTCAGGGTCAGCACGTCCACATTGCTTTTGATTTTTTTTATTCTTTCTTTATGTGCCACCCCGAAGCGATGTTCTTCATCGATGATGAGCAGGCCGATCCGTTTGAAAACCACATCTTTTGACAGAATGCGGTGGGTGCCTATCACCATGTCAATCTTGCCGTCTGCCAGATCCTTTATGACCTGTTTCTGTTCCTTGTCGCTGCGAAAGCGGTTCAGGCACTCAACCTGGAGCGGAAAACCGGTGAAACGTTCCCTGAAGGACTCAACGTGCTGTTCGGCAAGTACTGTGGTGGGAACCAGCATGGCTACCTGAAAACCATCCTCAATAACCTTGAAAGCGGCACGGACCGCCACCTCGGTCTTGCCGTAGCCGACGTCGCCGCATACCAGCCTGTCCATTGACTGCTCGGAAGAGAGGTCGGTGATGACGTCATTGATCGCCTTGAGTTGTCCGGAGGTTTCTTCATAGGGAAATGTTTCTTCCAGTTCGTTAAATAAAGGGTCAGGCTGGCTAAAGGCATGACCTGTTGCCAGTTTGCGTCTGGCGTAGATATCGAGTAGTTCCTGGGCCACTTTCCAGACTGCTTCCGTCACCTTCTGTTTGGCTTTTGCCCAGAGTTTACCGCCCAGTTTATTGATTTTCGGCTCTTTGTCCGAAATTCCCTGGTACTTGCTGATGGTGCTTAAACGATCAACCGGCACATAGAGTTTATCATTGCCTTCATAGGTGATCTGCAGGTAATCGTTGGCCACCCCGTTTAATGACATGTTTATAATGCCGTTGAAAACACCTATGCCGTGATCGACATGCACCACAAAATCATCGGGGTGCAGTTCTTCAAAACGGATATTTTCAGTAGGGCGGGCATGTTTTTTTCTTTTTCTGGAGCCAAGCCTTTTTTCGCCGAAGAGCTCATTTTCTGAGAGCACATGCAGACTTTCCAGCGGCAGATCGAAACCTGCGCTTAAAGGAGAGGTGACCAGGGTCACATGTGCTGCTCCGGTATGCTCAAGCCGCAAAGGGGCTTTCTGTTGTCGTAATTCAATGTCGTAATGGGAAAGCATCTCAGCCAGATGGAGGGCATGTCTTTCCGTCCGGCAGGCCAGCACGACCTTATCATTGTTTTGCTGCCATTCTCTGATCTGCTTGGCCAGCGGGGCGATAAAGCCCTCTTTTTTACGGGACAGTTCCAGCTGTTGCTTGAGCAGGAGATGATTGCCGGTCTGGATGGCGAGCGTTTTTTCCTGGGCTGGCTGCAGTGAGTCAAAATCGTGCAGATAGACCTGACTGAAAAGATTCAGCGAATCTGTCAGTTCATTTTCCGGCAGAAAAATCGCCTCAGGAGGCAGAGCCGGGCTATTAATGCTGCCCGCCTCCTGATAATTTCTCATGATTCTTTCCCAGATAAGCTGGATGGACTGGGAAGATTCCTGGGGAGCGTAAGAAAAGGCAATGGTATTTTTCGGGAGAATATCCGTGGGTGCGGAGAGTTTTTCGTAGAAAAGGGGAAGGAAAAACTCTATGCCGGGAAACGGTATGCGGGCTTTGATCTTTTCCCTGATGGTGGTTTTCTGCTGATAATCCCAGTTACGCTCTTTTCCCTCCCGGTCAAATGCGGTCAGAATCTTTTGGTAATCAATGCTTGACGGATCCGGGAACAGGGTGTCGCTGACCGGCAGAAAAATCGCCTCATCAACCTCTTTAATGGAGCGCTGGGTTATCGGGTCAAAATAGCGGATCGATTCAATCGTTTCTCCGAAAAAATCAAGCCTCACAGGTGCGTCAATGGCTGCATCACCTTCGGCAAAGGGAGGGGGATACAGATCGATAATGCCGCCGCGCACGGCGAACTCTCCGCTGTTCTGGACAAGAGAAACCTGTTCGTAACCTTTTTTGACCAGGGATTGTACCAGCCCGTGCTGATCAGTCTCCTCACCCCTGATGACAAGATCGGCAAGTTCATCAAGGATATGCACCGGCAGGATGCGGCGCAGCAGTGCCTCACTTGAGGATATCAGGATGAATTGTTCCTGGTTTGACAGCACCCGGTAAAGGGTTGCTAAGCGTGAAGCCGTGGTGGAGCTGTCAGGGGAAAGGGGCGTGTAGGGCGGAATCTCATAACCTGGATAGCAGAGCACGGGAAGAGAGGTGAAAAGATGCAGGTCCTGTTCCATGCCGGCCAGCATGGACTCCGTGGGGACGACAAAGAGAACGGACCGGCCGGTTCTTTCCGCGGTCTGGGCCGCAAGCATGGCTGCAGCCGAAGGCCTCAGCCCGTTAATGTGAACGGTTTCTTTAAGGTTGCCCTGAAGGAAGGTAAATAATTGCTGCATAATAAAAAAGCCATGGCAGTGAAAGCTGCCATGGCGGGAAGAGATTGATTTGGCTTGTTGTTGCGTTCCTGCGGCAAGAAATCCGGAAAGCTGCTAGAACTGCCCCCCGATGCTGAAATCCCAGAGGCTTTGGTCTTCATCATACATGGGATCAATATTATACCCCCATTCAAGCCGTAGTGGCCCCATGGGTGACAGCCAGCGGAAGCCGAAGCCGACACTTGAGCGAAGATCCGTCCCGATATTTTCCGAATCGCGGACAACATTACCGATATCATAGAAGACTACACCATTGAGACCGATGTCTTTGACAAGAGGGAAAATGTACTCGAAGTTAGCGTAGGCCATTTTCTCACCGCCTATTTTTTCATCGGTATCCGGATCGCGCGGGCTGATGCCGTAATTTTCAAAACCGCGCATGGTGCTTAACCCACCCAGATAGAATTTCTCGTAAATAGGCAACTTGTTTGACTCGTCTTCGGTGACGTAACCGGCGGCACCCCGGACATGGAACACCGTATCCCAGCGGTAGGGAAAATACCAGCTGGTTGATCCCTCGTATTTGGTAAAGGCGCTGTCGCCACCCAGAATGGAGCCGGCTTTTTTGACGGACAGAGATTGCAGGGAGCCCTCGGTGGGATTATACCGACGATTTCTGCTGTCGCGGGAAAGGCCCAAGGTCACTGAGTGGGTGATATTGATGTCCATGGAGTCCAGGATGTAATGAGAGGCGGTTGGGCTGACATTGGACAGCTCCGAGTCATCATAGCCCCAGCTGCCCCAGACCGTCCATTTTTCCCAGATAGGGTAGCCGAGCCGGATTGCTGTGCCGATGGATTTTTTGTCATAGTCGTCGTAATCCCGCGTCCAGTGGTAAACATCAAATCCGAAGGAGAGCTTGGAGTCATTGAGATGGGGTTCGGTGAAGCCCAGATTGTAATGGGTACTACTGCCGCCGACGTTGGCCTGTAATGTCACAGACTGGCCGCGGCCGAGAAAGTTATGCTGGGTGATGTCCGACATGAACAGCAGACCGTCGGCAGAACTGAATCCGGCGCCGATACTGAAGGTGCCGGTTGATTTCTCCTTCAGGTCGACAATGACATCCATCAGGTTGTCTTCCTCTGTCGGTTCAGGGGTAATGTTGACGTCCTCAAAAAAATCAAGCTGCTGCAGGCGCTCCGTGCTTTTCTTCAAGGCGGTTGCGTCGTAAATGCTGTCTTCGTCAACTGCCATGGCGCGGCGAATGACCTTGTCCCGGGTCTTTGTGTTTCCCTTGATAATAATCCGGTTGATATGGACCAGATCTCCTTTGCTGATATGGATGTTAAGGTCAACCCGTTTTTCTTCGCTGTTTTTGGTAACCTGGGGATCAACCTCGGCAAAGGCGTATCCTTTGGAGGCGTAGTAATCTGAAATTTTCAGGACATCATCACGCAGAACCTGGCGATTGAAATATTTTTCCTCGCCGATGGTTGTCATACCCTGGAGAACTGATTTTTCTTCGATCAGGTCACCGCCGATCTCGATGACACCTACCTTATAACGGTCACCTTCCGTGATGTTGAAAGTAACATAAAGCCATTCACCTTTTTTCTCCACCTCGGGATCACCCACCTGAACATCGATAAACCCATGATTCTGGTAAAAAGCACCGATGCGGGAGGCATCCTGCTTCAAGATGTCTCTTTTCAGCAGGCCTGAATCCGTGAACCAGGAGAACCATGTTTTAGTTGAAGTGGAGAGAATTTTTTCTATTTCATCATTGGCAAAGGTCTTGTTGCCGTGGATGATTATTTCCTTGACGTATATTTTATCCCCTTCCTTGATTTCAAACAGGATATTGACCCGGTCCTTGTCAGGGTAGGTGAGTTTCGTGGTGACTTCGGTGTCAAAATATCCTTTTTCCTTGTAAAGCTTGCGGATGTTTTCCGCGGATGTCATGACCTCCTGGGGATTGATAATGGTGTTTGCCGTAACGGTGATGACCTCTTTGATGGTGTCAGTCTCGAGATTTTTTTCACCGGAGATAGTGACGCTTGTGATAACTTCCTTTTCTTTGACGGAAAAGGTCACCACCTTGCCTTCCTCGGTGTTTTCCACATTGATCTGCACATCGTCAAAATAACCCATCTTGTAAATGTTCTTCAGGTCCTCTCTGAGCTGGGCCTGATTATACCGGTCGCCCGCCCTGTTCTGGATATGTTTGAGGATGGCTCCTGAGTCGATGCGGGTGTTGCCGCTGATTTCTATCTTGGCAATGCGGTAAAGTCGGCCTGTGTAGGAAAGGATCTTGTCCACCTGTGTGTCGAGTACGATGGCCAGTTCTTCGGTATTTGCCGCTTCCTGGTAGAATGAGCGGGATGATGTGGCGTCAAGGAGATCAACCGTCAGAATGTCGACACTTAATTTGCTGCCGACCTGGGTGATGCTGCCGAACACGATGTACTCGAGATTCCCTTCCGGGATTATCTGGCGGATTTTTTCAGGAGGAGGCGGGAAGAGGGCGGCATAATCAATTTGTGCCATCACCTGGCTGCGATCCAGAAATTTCTGCCCTCTTGAGGTAACGTATGTTGACAGGATCTGGTCGCTTTTTTCGGACAACAGCGCGGGATCTCCAGCCGTATTGATTTTAAACGGCAGAAAAACGGTGTTTGCCGATGTGGCATCGGCAGTTGCTGCCTCGGTGGCAGCGTTGCTGCCGGAGGAAAAAGCCAATAAAAAAGCAAGAATGAAAAGAGGAATAACAAGGCTCAGAGGAGAACGGGATATATGCATGGCAAGTTTTCGTAATAGAGTAGAGAATAAGAGAAGAAAGTATCTTCATCAGGATAGTGAAAAATTGTCGCACCGGCAACCATTTTTCCGATCCTGTTCATTTGCATCAATTAAAATTATAACTAGTGATAGTTAATAAAAAATGGAGATTGTTGCCATTAAAAAATCAATGAATGGCGGAGAGTGCTTCATTTTCCTGTAAAATGCCGCTGTCGGACAGCCTGCCGTTTAGTAAGGTCAGACAACGGTCCATCTGGCGGGCAAGGGCGTAATTATGGGTAACCATCACCGTGGTCAGCCCGAAATCATGATTCATGTCCCGGATCAGATTGAAAACCTTTTCACCTGTTTTGGGATCAAGGTTGCCGGTCGGTTCATCAGCCAGCAACAGTGCGGGCTTCATAATAATGGCTCTGGCCAGGGCGACCCGCTGCTGTTCACCGCCTGACAGTTCGCCGACCCGGTGCTCCAGTCTGTGCCCGAGACCTACTTTGTTGAGCAGTTCCCTCGCATCGTCAAAAAGTTCGTCTTTTTTCCTGCCTGCGATTAGGCCAGGCATGAGAGTGTTTTCCAGTGCGGAAAATTCGGGGAGCAGATGGTGGAACTGGAAAACAAAGCCAATGGTCTGATTGCGGAAAGTTGCCAGGCTTGCATCATCCCGTTTAAAAATATCTTCATTTTTGTAAGTTAAGGTGCCCTTATCCGGTCTGTCCAAGGTGCCGAAAATATGGAGAAGCGTTGATTTGCCGGTTCCGGAAACACCGGTGATGGCCACCATCTCCCCCCTCAGGAGTTCAAGGCTGAGGTCATTGAGCACTTCCACCTTGCCCGGGCCATGTCCGTAGGACTTCATCAGTCCCCGGGCTGAAAAATCAACTGTTCTGCTGCTGGTGTCTCTCATATGGTATTAATAACGCAGGGCTTCGGCCGGTTCAACCCGGGACGCCTGCCACGACGGATAGATGGTTGCAAGGAAGGTGATAAGTACCGCGGCAAAGGCAACAGCTGTCACATCAAAGGGCAGAATCTTCACCGGCAGGGTGGACATGGGATACACATCGCTGGGAAGCTTGATAAACTGGTAGCGACTCAGAATCTTGCATAAGCCGAGCCCCCCGGCGACGCCCATTGCGGTGCCGGTGCAGCCGATGATAAGCCCTTCATAAACAAAAATGCGGAGAATGCTGCCGGATTTGGCCCCCATGGATTTTAACACCGCGATGTCTTTGGTCTTTTCCATGACCACCATGGTGAGGGTGCTGATGATGTTAAAGGCCGCCACCAGCACAATCAGGGTAAGGATGATAAACATGGCCGTTTTCTCAAGTTTCAGGGCGGAAAAGAGATTCTGGTTCATGCGCATCCAGTCCTTGGCCACAAAGCCAGGGCCAAGCATCTCCTCTATCCTGGTGGCAATGTCTGCGGCCTGATAAATATCGTTGACATTAATTTCAATGCCGTGCACAGCATCGTCCATACCGAGAAATTGCTGGGCGGTTTTAAGGGAGATATAGGCCAGGGAGGAATCATACTCATACATGCCGGTGTCAAAAATGCCCGTAACCTCGCATGTTTTTATTTTAGGAATCACTCCCATGGGGGTCAGGGGGCCGGATGGAGACAGCAGCCTCACCCTGTCTCCCATTCCTATCCTGAGCTGCCGTGCCAGATGTTTGCCGATGATGATCCCCGGTGGCATACCAGGTTCCTTTTCGGAACGGGAAAGACCGGCAATATGTCCCTGGATCAGCTGGCTTGACAGGGAAAGTACCGATGAGGCGCTGTCCGGGTCAATACCGCGCAGCACGATGCCGGTGCCGTTATTACCCGTGGTAATCATGGTTTGGGAATAGATGTAGGGGGTGACTGACTTTACCCCTTCCGTATGCTGGATGGCGTTAACCAGGGCCGGGTAGTCATCGATGATGCCGCCAAGCTTCTGCACAACAATATGGGAGTTTACCCCGAGAATTTTATTGCGCAGCTCGGAGGTGAATCCCGCCATGACGGCCAGCACGACAATGAGGGCCATGACCCCCACGGCGACCCCGGCCACGGAAATAAAGGTGATAAGCGAAATAAATCCCTGTTTCCGTTTTGCCTTCAGGTAGCGGAAACAGATAAATGTCTCAAAACTCAAGTTATTAACCTTTCTCAGGACGCAGATGGGGAAAGAGGATGACGTCACGGATGGAGGGAGCATCGGTGAGCAGCATGACCAGACGGTCTATGCCGATTCCTTCCCCTGCAGCCGGAGGCATGCCGTATTCAAGAGCCCGGACAAAATCCCTGTCAAGTTCCGGGAAGATCTCCTCGTCATCGCCCCGTTCGGCAATCTGTTTTTCCAGGCGCTGTTTCTGGTCGATGGGGTCGTTTAATTCGCTGAAGGCATTGGCTATTTCCCGGCCGGTGATAAAAAGTTCGAAACGGTCGGTAACCTCAGGATTGACCTTGTTTCTCCTGGCAAGAGGGGAGATCTCCGTAGGGTACTCGGTGATAAAGGTCGGGTTGATGAGCTTTTCCTCAACCAGCAGCTCAAAAAGCTCTGTTTTGGCCTTGCCGGGACCTGCCGTGGCTTCCAGCTCAATGCCTTTGTCCTTGGCCAGTTGCATGACTTTTGCCGGATCGTTTAAAATGGTCTGTTCAATGCCGGCGATTTCCATGAGCGCTTCTTCCATGGTGTACCTTTTCCAGGGCGGGGAGAGATCAATCTCCTCACCTTGATAGGTGATCTGCATGGAGCCGGTTACCTCAGCCGCAATCCACGAGATCATCTCTTCGGTCAAATCCATCAGGTCATGGTAGGTGGCATATGCCTGATAAAATTCCAGCATGGTGAATTCCGGATTATGCCTGGTTGACAGACCTTCGTTTCTGAAATTACGATTAATCTCAAAGATTTTTTCAAATCCGCCCACCAGCAACCGTTTCAGGTAGAGTTCAGGTGCGATGCGCAGATAAAGATCCATGTCCAGGGCATTATGGTGGGTCTTGAAAGGTTTTGCCGTGGCACCCCCGGCAATGGGCTGCATCATCGGTGTTTCCACTTCCATGAATCCTCTGTTGACCAGAAAATCACGGACAAGTCGGATAATTTCCACCCGCTTGCGGAAGGTATCCCGCACCTCGGGATTAACGATAAGATCAACATAGCGCTGCCGGTATCTGATTTCCACATCGGTCAGGCCGTGAAACTTTTCAGGGAGAGGCCGAAGGGATTTGCTGATGTGCTGGAAGGAAATGGCCTGCAACGTCGGTTCACCGGTCTTGGTACGGAAAAGCGATCCTTTGAAGCCGGCAATATCGCCGATGTCCAGTTTTTTGAAAATATTGTAGGCCTCTTGCCCCACCACATCCTGTTTGATATAGACCTGCAGGCGGCCGGTTTCATCCTGAATCTGCAGGAATGTCGCTTTGCCGAATTTGCGCATGGCAACAATCCTGCCGGCCAGCGACATGCTGCCTGGCATCAGGGGTGCTTCCGGATCGGGATTTTCCGGCAAAACGTCCTTTACCTGATGGGTCGGTTTGTAATTGTTGGCATACAGCTCAACCCCCAGTTCGGCCAACTCTTCGGCTTTGGTCCGTCTTTGTTTCAAAATCTGGTTCAGTTCATCCATATTTCCACCTCGCACCACAATTTTGCCTGGTGCGTTCGTTATATTCGCATGTTATAATGTATTTAATCGTTCAGGTATGCTTACAAATATTTTTCCCGCAATTTTTCTGAAACCTCCTGGGTCAACTCGAGAACCCGTGCTGCCAGATCCGCTGTCAATGCGCCTGTGCCACAGCTTGGGGTAATCAGGCTCCGGCGTAACAGAGTTGACATATCCCAGTCTTTGTTAACGAGTTGAGAGGCCTGCTCTTCCCAGCGGGCAACGAGAGAATCCGTGCTTTCAGCGAGGATATGTTCTTTTTCTGCAGTCGGCACGAGACCCCAGGCAATAATACCGCCTCGGGTAAGAAAAGCATAGAGTTCATTTTTGAATGATACCAGGCGGTCAAAAAAACCATAGGCGTCAAAGTTTAAGATGTCAAAATCAAGGGACAGAAGGAGTGCCCAGTCCGTGTTGGCGCAGACGTGAATGCCGGCCAGCCCCCCCGCTTGATGAATTGCCTCGATCATCTCGTTCTGGTCTGTGGAAATGTCCTCTTTGGAAATACTGATAAATGACGATGAGCCTAAACCTGCCAGGGCCGGTTCATCGATGAAAACTATAACCGGTTTGCCCGCCTTTTTCAGGAAAGTGACCTGCCAGGCGGCCTTCATGGCAAGCCCCTTGGTGATCATCTCCCGGATCATCGGATCATAATAACCGGCACGGTTATCCTGATCCGATATGCCGGTGAGCAGGGTAAAGGGGCCGGTAATCTGTCCCTTCAGGGCGAGAATGCCATCCCGGTTTTTTACCTTTTCCACCAGTTTGTAAAGCCCTTCAGCATGGGAAGGACTTACTTTGAAGCGGGAATCGGCAAGCTTGGTAAAATTTTCCGCCACTTCGAGATATTCCTCATAAAAGGCGAGTTGGTCCGCCTCGAAATGGTCGGATCCAGTGTTGAAGAATATCCTTTCACCCACTGATGAAATGCCTGGCAGTCCTTCGTTGAACTGCTGCAGCATTCCCTCAAGGCGATTACCCGGCAGTTGGGGCCAGAGCGGGATGTGCGGTGTGTGCTGAAACACGAGTTCAAGTGCCTCATCGTGATTTGTCAGAGGAATGCTGCCGATCAACGTGGCATGTCCGCCTGCCTCAAATGAGGAACCTGCTTTGCTGTTATTCTGGGGGGACATTGTTCTTCCTTAATTAATTTACCTGCAGGATGATCATGGTGATGAAATAGTATAAAAAGATGATCAACTTACTCTCAAAAAGTTCAAAGTGCAAAGCCAAAAATAAAAAGATAGCGCCCCGTGGGTTCTGCCTTATATTATCACCGATTTTCGCGAACGCTTTTACAGATTAAGACAACCAGGTGGTGAGTCTGGTTATCTTACAATGTAACACATTGAATTTACATGGAATATATTGCAAGGCGACCATAAAGTTCTTCCTGTATTGTTAGCTTTT
>JAHIVT010000048.1 GCA_018816555.1 Pseudomonadota bacterium | reverse complement strand
GATCGGGCAACGCTCAACAAGTCGGTTTTAAGAGAATAGCGTAACTTTGTCTTGCCGACAAGCTGGCGTAAATCGGGGGGTATTTTCTGGCGGTAATAATATCCGTAGGGGGTCTGTAAAAGGTAGTTTGGACTTCCCATTTTGACGACTCTCCAGGGGGGCTGGTGTACGAGAAAAGTGTACAAGAGTGTCTTATTGGGATTTGCTGCAGGAAAAAATTAGTAATTTCAGGTAGTTGGCTGGGAGACAGGGATTCGAACCCCGATAAGCAGAGTCAGAGTCTGCTGTCCTGCCGTTAGACGATCTCCCAACACGATTAAAGAATGTTTATTTAGATAATATGGGGGCAAAAGTCAAGTGAAAATCGATCAGTCGACAACTAAGCCTGCATAGCCGACAACATGATCCGTATCTCCGCTTGTTTCTCCCGAATCAGTATATCGAATCAATTGCACGTGTTTGGCGCCCAGTTTAAGTGCTGCAATAAGCACGATAGTGGTCGGCATAATGCCGCACATGGATATTCTCTGGCCAAGGACAGTGTTGTATAGGCCCTCGGGGTCGAGTTTTTTGACGTGCTCCAGCGCTAGATGATCTTTTTTGCCGGCTGAAACGCGGGGCTCATAGTGGGTCATGTCCGTGCTGGCAACAAGCAGTACCGGTTTATGATATTTTTTGATGGCGTCGGCAATGGCTCTCCCTGTTGCCAGGCAGTGGGAATAGGGGATATGCGAGATCACCAGGGGAACGATGGAGAGATTTTTCTGCAGCATCTGCAGGAAAGGGACCTGCACCTCAAGTGAATGCTCGAAACGGTGGGCAAGTTCATCTTTTTCAATGACTGGATCACTGATCAGTTGGGCCAACTCACTGTTGATCGGTACCGTGCCCAGCGGCATTTCCCATTCACCTTCGGCCATCATGGCTATGGATGCCCCATGCCCGTGATGGTTGGGCCCTAAAATAATGACATCTTCAGGGACATTGACTGCTGCGAAGGTTTCCCCGGCAATACCGCCTGAGTAAATATAGCCGGCATGGGGCGAAATCACCGCCAGAGCGTTTTTTTTAGCTGTTGAACCTTCCGGAATGAGGTCGGCAAGGGTGTTTCTCAGGATACGTGCATCGCCCGGATAAAATTGGTTGGCAACTACAGGAGATCGTCTCATGGTGATCCCTCACAGTTCATGTGGTATTAAATTTTTACCTGCCAGCTGGTGCTTCCGTCTGCCTCGTCCTTAATTTCAATTTGATGATTAAGAAGTATATCACGAATTTCGTCCGCCCGAGTCCAGTTTTTCTGCTCGCGGGCGATTTTCCGATCACTGATCAATGATTCAATGGCAGCCTGGTCAATGTCAAGCAGGCCCATCGTCTTTTCCTGTTTATCTTTAATATAGGCAACGGGTTCCTGCTGCAGGAGGCCCATGATACCGGCAAGTTCCCTTATGGACTTTGCCGATGCATGGAGAAGTGCCAGGTCGGATTCTGCAGGAGATGCGGGCAGAGACTGCCTGATCGTGTTAAGGACTTTAACCACCTCAAAAATATGACCCAGTGCCTGTGCGCTGTTAAAATCATTATCCATCGCCTTGACGAACCGGTCAACCAGTGAGTTGATTTTGCTCACATTTTTTTTGCCTGCCGCAGGTGACTGGTTCGGGTCTCCATGGACCGGCAGTTTGGCGATTTCCGCAAGACAGGTGTACAGTCTGTCAAGACCGGTTTCCGCATCTTTCATGGCGGTTTCGGAAAAATCCAGCGGGGTGCGGTAATGGGTGGAAAAAACAAAGAAACGCAACACTTCAGCCGGATATTTTTCCAGAATTTCCCTGATGGTCAGGAAATTTCCCAGGGATTTTGACATCTTTTCATCTTTGATCGTCACAAAGCCGTGATGGATCCACGTCGCGACAAAAGGTTTGCCTGATGATGCCTCACTCTGGGCGATTTCGTTTTCATGGTGAGGGAAAATCAGATCTTTTCCACCACCATGAATATCAAAGGTATCCCCTAGGAACTTGCGACTCATGGCGGAACATTCAATGTGCCATCCCGGTCGGCCGGCTCCCCATGGACTGCCCCAGACCGGTTCACCTGGTTTACTGGCTTTCCACAAGGCAAAATCCATGGGATTCTGCTTCTGTTCGTTGATGGAAATTCTGGCGCCAGCCAGCATGTCTTCAAGGTTTCTACCGGACAAAGAGCCATAATTGGCAAAGCGGTTCACTTTGAAATAGACATCACCCTCCACTTCGTAGGCAAAGCCTTTGGTGATAAGTTCCTGAATTATGGCAATAATTTCAGGGATATTTTCCGTGGCCTTGGGTTCAAGGGTGGGAGGTTCATTGCCGAGGCTCTCCATGTCTTCACGGAATGCCTTGATAAAACGGTTGGCAAGTTCTTCTGTTGTGGTATGTTGCTCCTGCGCCCGCTTGATAATCTTGTCATCAATGTCGGTAAAGTTGCGAATATAGGTGACTTTGAAGCCCCTGTAGCGCAGGTAGCGAACAATCATATCAAAGACCAGAGTGGATCTGGCATGGCCGATATGGCAATAATCGTAAGCGGTTATGCCGCAGACATAGAGTTTGATATGGTCTTTTTCCAGTGGGGAAAAAGGTTCTTTTTTGCCGCTTTTGGTGTTATAGATCGAAACGGTCATGTTGACTCCGCAAAAGGCATGCTCATGTGCATATGTTTAAAACGGTGTAGCTTGGCTTGAATCAAACTTTATACCCTTTTCCCGTAACCTAATCAACCATCCTTATGCAATATGAATAAAAACAACGAATCAGGCAAAATTCCGGAATCAATTATGCTGGCAAACAGCATAAAGGTAACATTTTATGATTTATCAAAAAAAATTGCAGCCGATCGATGGCTGATCAAAGTCAAATGTGAGGTTGCTCTTCCTGTTCAGGATGAACAGTTTGACGCTATTGATGATGCTGAACTGGCATCAGCAATGAAGCAGGATTGTGCTAACACGGTGATACATAATCTTTTCAGAGAACGCAATTTTATTGATGAAAAAGACAAGGACGGAGTCTTGCAGGAACTCTTCAATCAGCTAGATGAAAACGTCCGGACCTACATGGGGAGAGAATTATTTCCCCGTAAGCTTTTTGAAAAGAAAGTTGAAGAGTTCAGGCTGAAATATCAGATGCAAAAAGAGATGGAGCGGTCGGCAACAACTGATGACGAAGATGATGGACCCGCTGATTTTTCCGCCTGCTTCAGGGGTTAAATTTGCGCTGTTTGCCCTTGACAAATTGAGGCATTCGCAGCATATTACTTCGTTTTATTTGCTTATCATATATTGCGATCATTTTTAACATTTATTCGATATTTAGATATAAGGAGCGGTCATGAAGGTACTTATCAGTGACAACCTTGCCCCTGTGGGAGCACAAATTCTAAGGGATGCAGGGCTTGAGGTCGTTATAAAAACAGGAATGAGCCCTGAAGAGCTGAAAAAAGAAATTGCCCAGTATGACGGTTTGGTTATTCGAAGTGCCACGAAGGTGACTGCGGAAATTATCGAAGCGGCAGACAAATTAAAAGTAGTTGGACGTGCAGGCATAGGGCTTGATAATGTTGATGTCGCAGCTGCAAGCAAGCGCGGTATCGTTGTCATGAATGCCCCTGATGGCAATGCTACCACTGCTGCAGAACATGCCCTGGCCATGATGATGTCCTTGACTCGTAATATTCCCCAGGCCACGGCCAAACTTAAAGCCGGCGGTTGGGACAAGAAAAAATTCCAGGGCAGGGAAGTAACCGGCAAGACATTAGGAATTATCGGTATCGGCAGGATCGGTGCCATTGTGGCCAACAGGGCTCAAGGCCTGCATATGAAAGTCATCGCCTTCGATCCGCATATGCCTAAGGATCTCGTTGATAAATTGGGGGTTGAGTTGGTCAGTTTTGAGGATCTTTGCAAACGTGCTGATTATTTTTCCGTTCATGTACCCTTGACCAAAGAAACAAGCAAACTGGTGTCTACCGAAGCCTTTAAGATGATGAAAAAGGAGGCAATGTTTATCGATTGCGCTCGTGGTGGGGTCGTTGATGAAGAGGCCCTTTATGAGGCATTGAAGAATAAAGAGATTGCCGGTGCTGCACTTGATGTTTTTGCGAAAGAGCCTACTTCCCTTGAAACGACTCCGTTGCTGGGGCTTGATAATTTTATTTGTACCCCCCATCTTGGCGCATCAACTGCTGAAGCCCAGGAAAATGTCGCAGTGACCATTGCCGAGCAGATGGCTGATTATCTATTAAATAATACCGTTGTCAATGCCGTCAACGTCCCATCCGTATCAGCCGAGGTCCTTTCCAAAATCCGTCCCTATGTTACTCTTGCCGAAATGCTTGGCTCTTTTCACATGCAGATTGCCAAGGGCGGGGTGGAGGAGGTCAATATCGAGTTTATCGGTGATCTTGCCTCAATGGTGACAAGTCCCATTACCGTTGCCTTTTTGAAAGGTCTGTTTACCCCTATCCTGAAAGATGCCGTCAATTTCGTTAATGCCCCGATGATAGCTAAAGAGAGAGGGATCAGGGTTACTGAGTCAAAGACCGCCGAATCGGATGATTTCACCAACCTTCTTTCAATCAAGGTGAAGACATCTGAAGAAGAAAATGTTCTTGCCGGGACTGTGTTCGGCAAAAAAGAGCCTCGGCTTGTGCGGTTAAACACCTTCAGGCTTGAGGCCTTACCTGATGGCCCCATGCTTTTTGTTCAGAATCGTGATGTGCCAGGCGTTATCGGGGACCTGGGTGTTACTCTGGGCGAGGAAGGAGTCAATATTTCACGGATGACGGTGGGCAGGGAAGAAGGGAATGGGGATCATACCCGGAATATCATCCTGTTAAACACAGACACTCTGATCAGTAAAGAACAGCTGGAGAAAGTGAAAAAACTTGATGATATCAACAGCGCAATGGTTCTTGATCTTTCTTAACAATCTGGCCGGGAAAGAAATAATATGAGCGAGGCGGAGAAAAAATGTAAGTGTTCCGGTGGTAAGATCGTTAACGGCAAATGTGTTATGCCGGAAGTGACGTTCTCGGCATTTATTATGTCACTGAATACATCTGCCCTCTTTCTGCTCGGCGAGATCTCTGACCCGGCAACCGGGGCACGAAAACAGGACCTTGTTCTGGCAAAGCATACTATTGATACCCTGAATGTCTTGAAAGTGAAAACAAAGGGGAATTTGACGGAAGAAGAGGAAAATATGCTTGGCAATTTCCTCTATGACCTGCATATGCGGTATGTAAAGGCAAAATCTTAAATGCTTTCTGGCCGTAAGCTTCACCTGCAGGCTCCGGCAAAAATCAATCTGTATCTGAAGGTGTTGGGTCGGCGTCATGATGGTTATCATGAGCTCTCAACCTGGATGCAGAAGCTTACACTTGCTGATGAAATCACACTGTCATCAGTCAGTATGGGAATAAAACTACAGTGTCCCGGGTCAGACCTGGCTGCAGATGAAAGCAACCTTGTCCATAAGGCTGCGGTTCTATTTTTTAAAAAAACAGGACTAAAAATCGGCGTAGAAATTGAGCTGGTAAAAAATATCCCTATTGCTGCAGGCTTAGGCGGCGGCAGCAGTGATGCCGCTGCAGTGTTAACCGGCTTAAATACATTGTTTTCCGCCGGGTTAAGCGATAAAGAGTTGATGGAGTTGGGTCTATCCCTGGGGGCGGATGTCCCATTTTTTGTGTCCGGATGCAGTGCGGCCATTGCCACCGGTGTAGGAGAAAAGCTCGCGAAAATAGATTCTTTAAATGAATGCTGGTTCGTTTTGGTGAATCCCGGTTTTCCTGTTTCTACTAAATGGGTATTTGAAAATTTCGATCGCGCGCAAACCGTTAATTTTACGTTGACATCAGGGGATAATCCATATATTTTAGGCCGCGAAATTAATGACTCAATACCTGAAAAACTTTTCAATGATCTTGAAAGTGTAACAGCCGCCCGCTATCCGGAAGTTTCAAAAATAAAAAAAGAATTGACTGATTTAGGTGCGTCTTCAGTGTTGATGTCCGGCAGTGGTCCTACTGTATTTGGCATTTTTATGGATTTCGGTCTTGCAACACAATGCGCTATATACTTGCAACATGCTTATACAGGCATGGTTTTTCTCACGGAACCGCTCTCATCTTCTTGAATATTTTTTTTAGCTGGGGTGTCGTCAAGCGGTAAGACACAGGCCTTTGACGCCTGCATTCGTAGGTTCGAATCCTACCACCCCAGCCATTTTTTGTTGATCAAAAAAATTACTTAAAAATGTATTGCACATCGATCAACCTGCAATATGGATTGACTTGTAAGCGAGCCTAACGGATTACGACATGACCAAATTAAAAGAAATGATGATTTTCAGCGGAAATGCCAATAAAGCCCTTGCCGAGGATATTTGCAGACATCTTCAGGTTGAATTGAGCCATGCCGATGTTCGGAAATTCAGTGACGGAGAAACCTATGTTGAAATAGGTGAGAATGTGCGCGGTAAAGATATTTTTGTGGTGCAGCCGACATGTACTCCGGTAAATGATCATCTCATGGAGTTGATACTGATGGCAGATGCTCTGCGCCGTGCATCCGCCCGTCGTATCACGGCTGTCATACCCTATTATGGCTATTCCCGGCAGGATCGAAAAGTTGCCCCCAGGGTGCCGATTTCCGCCAAGGTTGTCGCAGAAATGCTCATGGCTGTCGGCGTCAGGCGTGTATTAACCATGGATCTTCATTCCGGACAGATTCAAGGTTTTTTTAATATCCCGGTTGATAATATGTATGCGGCTCCAGTGCTTTTAAAAGATATTTCACAAGCTTTTGCCGGTAAAGATGTCATTATGGTATCTCCGGATGCCGGAGGAGTTGAACGAACCAGGGCATTTGCCAAACGACTCAAGGCGGGTCTAGCAATCATCGATAAAAGAAGAGAGCGGGCAAATGAATCCGAGGCAATGAATGTTATTGGCAATGTAACCGGAAAACATGCTATATTGCTTGATGATATGGTGGACACGGCTGGCACTCTCTGCGCGGGAGCCGAAATTTTAATGAATGAGGGGGCGAAAGATGTATATGCATATTGTTCCCATGCCGTACTTTCCGGCCCGGCCATTGATCGGATCAATGCCTCGAAGATCACAAAGCTTGTGGTGACAAATAGCATACCCCTTCGCAATAGTGCCAAAGATTGCAGTAAGATAAAGGTTCTTTCCGTATCCGAATTGCTTGGAGATTCCATACGCTGTATCCACAATGAGGATTCAGTCAGTTCGCTTTTCATATAGAACCAAAAGTTATTGAGTTGATTAGAAGCATGAAAATCTCGCGATGTATATATTGCAGATTTGATTTTCATAGAGTGTAGAAAAAAATTTGGATGCTGGATGGAGAACACTGATTGCAGTGTTTATTCACATCTGCTCCAGTTACTCGTTTAGGAGGTTTATAAAATGTTACAGGTAGATGTATCTGCCCAGGTCAGAAAAAATACTGGTAAAGGCGCAGCAAGAACCTTGCGGAGAGGCGGAAAAACTCCTGCCATAATTTATGGTTCCCACAATGATCCAGTGTCTTTAACCCTTGACACACATTCTTTTACCAAGACTCTTTTGCATCTGCAGAGACGAAATGCTGTTGTCAATCTTGACATTGAAACAGATGCAGGGATTGAAAAGCGTCATGTGCTTATAAAGGAAATCCAGGTAGATCCAATTCATGATACACTTAAACATGCTGATTTTTTTGAGATCACTCTTGATTTCCCCCGCACATTTACAGTTCCGGTAAAATATTCCGGAAAAGCCAGGGGAGTTGAGATGGGTGGTGATATGCTCATTTCGGTTAACGAAATCAAAGTGAAAGGTAATCCCCTTGATATCCCGGATTTGATAGAAGTGGATGTGACCCCCCTTGGTACGAATGAGCATTTTACCTGCCAGGATTTGAGCCTTCCCGCCAATGTGACCCTGCTTGGTAACAAAAATAAGGTCTGTGTTGGCATCGTAACCGCACGAGCGGTAGTAGCAGAATAATTTTTTTTGTAACAGACATTCTATTAAGCCGGGAAGGGTAATCCTTCTCCGGCTTTTTGTCTTTTTTGCGCAGGTGAATTATGTTTCTTGTGGCAGGACTTGGCAATCCAGGTGAAAAATATCACTTAACCCGACACAACATAGGTTTTCTTTTCCTTGATTATCTAGCTGAAAAGCTGCGCGTGAATTTTTCAGCATCAAAATGGCAGGCCGATACGGCTAAGGCCATGTTCGGCAACGAGCAGGTTCTTCTGCTCAAACCCCAGACATTTATGAATCTGAGTGGGAATGCCGTGGTTGGTGCAGCTTCATTTTATAAAATTTCTCCTGAAAAGATTATTGTCATTCACGATGATATTGATATGCCTTTTGGCCGGGTTAAAGTGGTTGTCAATCGGGGTACTGGTGGTCATAATGGCATACGCTCTATCGTGTCTCTTCTCGGTAGTCAGGATTTTATCAGGATAAAAGCTGGGATCGGCAGACCGGTCGAGGCAATTCCCGTTGAACGGTATGTTTTAACAAAGATGACCGACTCTGAAATCCAATGTGTGAAGGGGATGATGGATAGTGTTTTCGAATCAGTGCGCATCATCATAAGGGAAGGGGCGGGTATGGCGATGAACAGAATAAATTCCGGTAAAATTGATAACAAATCAGACTGTTAACCCTTTAAGTTTTTGTTGCTTAGCTGTTAATTGAACCATTAATTGCGTAATTTGTTAAATAATGCTATAGTTACAAAATGTAGTTTCAAGATCTTTTTTTTAAGTGCCAGATTCCTGGTTGATTGCAAATCTAAGATCATGAAAGGCTAACAAGGGTGGTTGGTGTGTTTAACAAAGGCGATATGGCAGTTTATCCGGCTCATGGGGTAGGAGAGATACAATCAATTGAAAAGAGAATTGTCGGTGATTTAGAGCAGGCTTTCTACATTATGAAAATAATCGACACAAGCATGGTTGTTATGATTCCTACAAAAAACAGTGAAAATGTTGGTCTGCGAGGTATTATATCCTCATCCGACGCTGACCGGGTTTTTGATATTCTGAAAGATCGGGATGTGAAAATTGCGGCTCAACCTTGGAATCAACGTTATCGACAGTATATGGAGAAAATCAAAACCGGTTCGGTTTTCAAAATTGCCGGGGTTTTGCGTGATCTCTATCTGCTGAAGGAAGATAAAGATCTCTCCTTTGGTGAGAGAAAGATGCTCGATACGGCGAAAAATCTTCTTATGAAAGAAATTGCGCTGGCTAACAAGGTTCAGGAAGATCAGGTTGCAAAGGATATTGAACGAATCTTTCAAAATTAATGAGAAATCCCTTTGGGGTTTCTTCCTGTAAAGGAAAAATTCGTTAGATTTTTCCTTTTTCACTGAGAAAGCAAAATTTGCTTCACGCACAACAAAAAGAATTTTATTTTGTTGTTTCAACTGACTTATCCGGGAAACGGCTTGATTTACTCGTAGCCGATCTCGAAAGTTACGCTCAACTGACCCGTTCCCGCGTTCAGGATCTTATCCGTACAGGTAATATACTTGTTAATGATGAGATAAAGAAAACCGGGTATCGGGTCAGAGCCGGCGATTCAATCCGTATCATTCTGCCTCCTCCACAACCTTCAGCTTTAATTCCTCAAGAACTTGTATTTGAGGTTCTCTACGAGGATCAAGACGTCATTGTTCTGTCGAAACCTCCAGGAGTTGTGGTGCATCCTTCCCATGGGCATATTGAGGGAACCCTGGTTCATGGTCTTCTGCACCATTGTCGTAATTTGTCCGGCATAGGTGGTGAATTGCGCCCCGGGATTGTTCACAGGCTGGACAAAGACACCTCAGGCGCCATGATTGTTGCCAAAAATGATATGGCCCATCAGAGCCTGGTTAAACAGTTTAAGGGCAGAACTGTTGAAAAATTCTATCTTGCCCTCCTGGTAGGAATCCCCCGTACCAGAACCGGACGAATTGCTGCAGCTATCGGTCGCCATCCTGTTCACAGAAAAAAGATGGCTGTTTTGCAGCAAGGAGGGCGCGAGTCCGTAACTAACTGGGAGATCCTGGAATATTTCTCTCATTTCAGTTTTGTCAAACTTCGACTTGAAACAGGAAGAACACACCAGATACGTGTTCATATGGCTTCAATCGGATGCCCGGTCGCCGGTGACCCGGTTTATGGGAAAAAGAGTAAAACTTTCGATCTTTTGTTTGGCCGCCAATTCCTTCATTCTCACTCTCTTGCCTTTGACCATCCCCGTTCCGGCGAAAGGTTGTCATTTACAGCCCCTCTTTGGCCTGATATGGAAAATGTTGTTCATTTGTTGCGTGATAAGGATGCCGTCGACTCAGGCAGATAAGGGTTCGTTTAGGCTTCAGCATGATAACTGTCAATTTCCACGGCAACATAGCGGATTTGTTATCCCGGAAGTCAAAGAATGGCCCCTTGGTATCCTTTCATCTTGATCGTAGAACTTCTATTAAGGATTTAATCGAATCCTTTGGTATCCCTCATCCTGAGATTGAAGAAATTGTTGTTGATGGGAAAATGGTTGATTTTGATTATATTGTGGAAGACGGTATTAAGATAGAGGTTTTCCCGATTTCGGCTCAAAGCAATTTTTTCAAACCTTCTCTTCTCCGACCGGATCCTCTTGAATTTCATCGTTTTGTCGTTGATATCAATGTTGCGAAACTCGCCTCTAAATTACGGCAACTTGGATTTGATACTCTTTTGCCACGTAACTGCGATGATGCCGGACTTGCGGCAATCGCAGGCTGCCAGAGGAGGATTTTACTCACGAGGGACTGCAATCTGCTAAAAAGGAAAATCGTCGAATTCGGTCATCTGGTCCGGGCGGAATCTCCCAATTATCAGCTTGTGGAAATCATCAAACTTTTTGATCTGAAAGACAAGATAAAGCCTTATAGCCGTTGTTTTAAGTGTAATGGTTTGCTGGAAGCGGTGGCAAAGGAAGATATCCTGCCATTTCTCGAACCTCTTACGAAGAAATATTACCAGGCCTTCCACCGTTGCCTTGATTGCAAGAAAATATACTGGTCCGGTTCACACCGGGAAAAGATGGATGAGATACTGCTGGGAATTCTCGCATCATGCTGATTTGTAGCAAATTCAGACTGGATCTGACAGTTAGCGTTTTTTCAGAGGCGTTTGTCCCTTCAAATTCAGGTTAACAGTTTCTTGCCGGATTTTCGTTCTTTTTACAAGCGTTTTCCTTCGTCACTGAGTAATGGCGTCGGCTTCACTCACTGGTGGACTGTGTCGCGGCAAAAAGAAAAATGCTCACATATACCTAATATTCGGAGTTTATACCCTTTGGGTGCTTTTTATTTTCACCGCTCCTTGTCCTCGAAACAGATGTCTAATTTTTCAAGGCACCCTTATATTGGGGATGATGTTCAACATACGGGAGGAATGTTGGGGGATTTGGCAGACAATAAAAAAAGGATTCAAGCAATCTGCCTGAATCCTTTATGAAAACAATGGGGTGAGCGATGGGACTTGAACCCACGACCACCGGAGCCACAATCCGGAGCTACCACCAGCTGAGCTACGCCCACCATCCAAAACATGAAATATCGATTGTACTCAAAGAAAAATTCTTATAATAGATTCCCCACTCAATAGCAAGGTGAAAGTGACGTTGGTTAAGAGTTTTCATCTCAAATGATATTGAATTGCAGGAAAATAATCAGATGACTTCTTTGCCGCAATGCATGCAGAGTTTTGCCTGATTCTTTATGATTTCAGAGCAATAAGGGCATTCTTTTTTGAAGTTGGCCTGGAGAATCTGGTTGACGGCTAAATTGGTGTTCTGTTCGATATCCTTGTGGGCGAAGCGATGATTTCTTATCGGATCAATACATGAGAGATCGTTAAGCTCAAGTAGAAGTGTGCAGGCTTTCAATCTGCCATCCAGGCCGGCACATTCATCAAGTACAAGTTTGAGAACAGGCTGCAGGTTATGTGTTTCCACACAGGTGGGCAGTTCTTTTAATGCCTCTTGTTCTTCCTTATAGCGAATATCTTGTTTTTTGACGGCTTCAGGATCAATTATGCAACCGGTAAAAGCCTCACTGCTGCCAACCATCATAACGCCGCCTTTTATTTCACCGGGAATGAGCATATACCGATAAGAACCCACATGGCCGTACTGTTCCTCAATATGCTGCCAACCAGTTGAGAATATAGGGCATTCATCGTTGAGGCAGACAAACATGACTTCACATCCCCAGCCCAATCCATCGCCAATATGGAAGGGTGGCGTTTCGCAACAGGACAGGCGCGTATTACAATGGGGACAAAAGTGTTCTTCTTGTGCATATTTAAGGCATGTATCATATGACAGCATGTGGCAGCTCCTTTTAGAACGGATGATAAATTATTTTTGAATTGCAGGCGGTAAGCAACTTATCCCGGACCGGGACACTGGTATCGCTGATGCTCATGAAGTTTGGCGTTTTTCGTTGAATGTATAGGTTATAGCCATCCAGGCCATAAGAATTATGAAGACTAAAACTTTGTTAAAATGATTTTTTTTCATAAAATATAGATAACCCATTTAGGGGCGCAAAGCAACCGGCAATGAATGGCCATTCATGTGCGTAATTTTAATGCAGCGAAATTATTTTTATTATTAACTTGCTGATATTAAAAGAATTTTTTTTACAAGCTGAATTTGCTGAAATTCAGCAGCCAAAGAAAACAGATTGACTTTTTACCCGTTGGAAAGTAAATGTTGCTATATTAATAATTACGTTTTTATTATATAACAAGATGTTATAAATTATTTTTTTCAATATCTCACATGGCCCTCTATGGGTTGCAAATTCTTAATGAAAGCCCCTCTTGTCCCAATGACAGAATGTGGTTTTCAATTGAAATTTAGGCGGTCAAAGCGAAAATGGATCATATTCAAACTTCCAGATATGCTGAGTCTGGCGTTGATATAGATAAAGGAAATCAATTTATATCGAATATCAAACCTTTGGTGGCCGCAACATTCCGGCGCGGGGTTTTAACTGATATCGGGGGATTTGGTGGTTTATTTGCGATAGGTGGAGACCGTTTCACCGATCCTGTTCTCGTATCATCTACTGATGGTGTCGGCACGAAGCTGAAAATCGCTAGCCTGTGCAATAAGCATGATACCATTGGTATTGACCTCGTTGCCATGTGTGTAAACGATATCGTTGTGTCCGGTGCTCAGCCTCTTTTTTTCCTTGATTATTTTGCTATCGGCAAGCTTGATCTCGAAATTGCTACAGACGTTATCAAGGGAATTGCCAAGGGGTGTGAAATTGCTAAATGTTCACTGATTGGCGGTGAGACTGCCGAAATGCCGGGCCTATACCATGGAAAAGATTATGATTTGGCAGGTTTCGTCGTCGGCATTGCTGAGCGGGACAAAATTATTGACGGTTCAGAAATTAAGGTAGGTGATAAACTTATCGGTCTCTCCTCCAGCGGAGTCCACAGTAACGGTTACTCTCTGGTCCGTAAAATCTGTTTTGAGGAAATGGGCCTTTCTGTTAATGATCATGTAGCTGAACTGGATTGCACCCTGGGGGAAGAACTGCTCAGACCTACCAGGATCTATGTGGAGACACTGCTCAATTTGTTTAAGAATTTCAAGGTCCGGGGCCTGAGTCACATAACTGGCGGAGGTTTTACGGATAACATCCCCAGGATACTCCCCAAAGGAACGAAAGTTCTTATTCATCAGGGAAGTTGGCCGGTGCTGCCGATTTTTGACTTCCTACAGAAAAATGGGAAGATTTCTCACGAGGAAATGTATCGTACCTTTAACTGCGGAATCGGCATGGTTCTCATCATTGACTCAAGGATGGTTGAAGACGTAACCCAGCAATTGGTCGCCCTTGGCGAATCGCCTTATGTTATCGGTGAGGTTGCCGCACGCAAAGAGGATGAGGATCTGGTTGAATATGTTGATTGAAAGATTTTGAGCCGTAGCCTGTTTAAGTTCTGTGAAAAGATTTAAAAAAAAGGTGAGTCGAATTTCTTCGACTCACCTTTTTTTTGTATAAAAACGCTACGCTTAATAAGCAGTTTATTGAGCTGATTTTCTCCTGATGGCAATCATGCCCAGAAGGCCTGAGCCAAGGAGCCATACAGCACCTGGGAGAGGCACTGCGCTTGCAGCTGAAGCCTTTGCTGTAACTCCGGCACCAAAATGTAGAAGCTGTCCTGCCGTTGCCGCATATGTGAATTTTATTGTGCCTGTTTTCGGACCATATATGTAATCATCAAAATCAATAAGATCTGAGGCTTTTTCCCTGGTTAAGGTACCGATGGAAATTTTAACCCATTTATCTTTAGTCGAATTATAGCGGTACAGGTAAGTGTATGCAAGAATATCTGCCCAGCCATATCCATCCGAGGCATCAATATCTATACTGTCAAGTGTATAATTGATAGAAAAAATTAGATCGCCGGTTGTAGTAACTTGGTAATACTTATCTCTCTCGGCTGTTGCTATCGCTGAAAAATCTTCATAATTTGTTGCAAATGCACTTGCAGAGGCAATAATGTTTCTTTGTCCAGGAATAGTATCAGTTCTCCCAAACCCATAGGCCGAGCCATATGTATTTGCTTTACTTGAATCAGCAAATGTGGAAACAATTCCTGCTCGGTCGTCAATGTCATCAAACACATAAGGATTAGTTGGAATGGTCCAATCTTCATAGGTGCCGGCTCGTGACACACTACTTGCCCAGGTCGTAGGATTATAGGCTGTGACTTCACCAGAACCAGTTATTTGCAAGCTGGCCCAAGACATTTCTGCGCTGGCCGATACTGATGATGCAAGTGAATTTCCTTCTGTTATTCCTAGAATCACAAAAACAGAAAGGGTTATAGCGCTTGATCTTTGCCAATATTTCATTTTCATTTGGTTATCTCTATTTTGATTGAATTATATATCTACTATTAATCCATCTCGGTAATGCGAAAAAAAGAATCTGTAACTAAATCCAGAAATATAACAGTTTAAAGTCGATTAGCGCGCCAATGATGGTTGATCAACCTCAGGTTGTGGTTTTTCCACAGGTTTAACGGGTTGATCTTTGCCATACTCTGGATGTCGTATATCTTTCGAAGGAAATCTCGAAGGAGGCGGATCCGGTGGATCAATCGGATCGGGAGATGGCAGCGCCGCAGTTACTGCTGCAGGTGCAAGGGCAACCGGTCCTGCAGCGGGTGGTACCATTCTGTCCCAGTGTCCCCATTTGTAAGGGGATAATTCTTCGTCAACATCACTTTTGGTACCTGCAATAGAAAAAGAATTTTGCATCAGCATAAAGGCACATGCCAGAACAGCCGGGATCAAGTACTGTTTTTTTATTTTCATTTTTTTCACCTGAACAAAGTAGATCGTTAGGATTGTATATTTTGCTTTTTTATTCTAAAGTACTGCAAAAGTGATGCCGCATTTTGCAGTACTTTAGAACTATAATTATTTCATGGAGTTGCATGTGTTTGCTGCCGTATTTTAATTATTGACAACCGGCATTTAGTTCATTTTTCCGGAATTGTATTTCCGGTAATTCGGATTACTCGTCAGCGTATCCATTAAAACCTTCGTGAGAGGGTTATCGTCGTTTCCGAGCGGCTGTAGTCATAGGCCGGCAGGTTTGAATCCGCACTGGTATGGATCACCTCGGCATTAAAATCCCAATCAGTCAACCAGCCAAAATCCTTGAAGGTGTGGATGTAGCCCAGTTTATATTGTCTGTTGACTTCATCCCTTGGGCTGTCCCAATCAGCCAAACCTGGAACCGGTGCTGTATCATATCTGCTTTCCGTCTGGATATAGCCGGCGAACAGGGTGTTATGTTCCAGGAATTTCCAGCTGCCGGTGAGGAAAAAGCAGACTGCATCCTGACTATAGGCATCATCCTTGGCGTTTTCGTTAATATATTGAATGCCTGTTAGGGCCGCAAGTTTGCCATTGTAAAAAGTGTATCCTACTGATAGGCGGGGCGCAAGATAAACACTGTCCCTCCCCCTGTATCCTGGTCTGGAGTAATCACGCCTGGAGATCACCGCGTCAGCGGTGGACTCAAAACCGGTATCACCAAAATGCCAGGTATAGCTCGGCAGCAGGTAGCTGAAAATTGCATACTTTTCACCGCCCCAGCTGATAATATCCTCCTGCAGGGTGAGATTGGACCGCCAGCTGCCGGTGGTGACCAGAGTCGGTCCGGTTCGCAGGCTCACGACGGACAGATCGTATTCGTCCTCATTTAGATAACTTTTATTGTAAATATTGACCCCGCTCTGCCAGAGAAGATTAGCAGGATTTTTCCCCAAGTTATAGCGTTTCCCTGTCTGGTAAGTGTGGTCTATGCCGACTGAAAACATCGTGCCTGAGTCTCTTTTCTTTTCATCGCCAGGAGTAACAACCGTGTTGTCAGGGCCAATATTGATGTTGGTGTCATAAACATAACCGAACTCAACAGGGAATTTCCAGGTGCTCTGCCCCTGGTTTAGGCGGTCAGCATCCTGTTTCACCTGGGCCATAAATGCGAGAATGGAAACCCTGACGTTCGGCGGTGTCTCCGGATCATTTAATACAATCTCTGCCTCTTTGACCGCTTCATCAAATTTATATATCTGATAATAGGAAACAGCCATTTCCAGGCGGGCTCTGTGCAGTTTAGGCTGGGCGCTGAGAATGGATTGAAAATCCTCAATTGACGAGTAGATATTGCCAGTATCTCGTTTTTCCATGGCCTGGCGGAACAGGTCTTCCATCTGTTGGCGATACTGTTCATCAGTTAAGGTGGCTGAAGCCTCCTGCGCATGGAGTACAACCGGTGCAGAAAGAGTTAAGAGAGTGGTTAATGATAAAATTGTCGAAAAGGCCTTTAATCTTTTTCGTTTGTTATTTTTTGCCGTCATCCGAGTCTCCACCTTTATAAAATTTTCATTTGCTATATGATTGTTCATTCAATTTTATGTTATATAAATTAAATATTCTTTAAATCAGCCACGATTAAAAAGCAAGAATATCCTCTCATCAATAAAAATTATGTCTGTGAATAATCAATCTCATTTTCCACTACATGAAAAAGTGCGGCAATCACATGTCGGTCATATTTGCTGTCTACAGCATTAAGTAATTGTGTCATGGCTTCTTTGTCGGTGAGACGATCGCGGTAGGCCCTGGGGCTTGTCATGGCGATAAAGGCGTTGGCCGCCGCAAGAATGCGGGAAGTAAGTATGATTTCTTCACCTGCCAGCCCTTTTGGATAGCCGCTGCCGTCAAGGTATTCATGCTTCTGGCTGATTGTTTCCAGGACAGGACCCTCAAAGTCTATGCCGGTAAGAATTTCAGCCGCAGACGCAGTTTCGCTTTTTAAAATAGTCTGCTCATCCTGGGTCAATTCTCCGGTTTTCAGCAGAAGTTCCTTGGGTAGAGATAACTTGCCCAGGTTGCAGAGGTTCGCAGCTATTTCAATGGTGGTTAACTGTTCCGTGGGCAACTCCATGGCGCGGCCGACAGCAGTTGCCACCTTTGCTGTTTTGGCAGAGTGGTTGGCTGAGTAGGGATCATGGAGATCAATTGCTCTCATGAGGGAGTAAACGATCTGCTTCATGAGTCGGTCTCTTCTGGTTTGCGCCTCCTGCAGCAGGGTGACATCATTTAAGGTAATAAGGAGCGAGTCTTTTCCTTTGAATTCATAGGCAACCGACAAGCAGGTTGAAAAGAAGATGTGTTGTTTCCCTTTTATATCAAAAGAAATTTCTCGGGTGATGATTTTGCGTAGCGAGGTTGTGCTGGTGACGATTTCCTGCAATTTTCCGGCTGCATCCGGTCCGAAGATGTTTGACAGACTTTTCCCCTGCAGATCAGCAATAGGGGTGCGCAGATAATCGGCCAGGGTTTTGTTGCCAAAGATGAGATATGACTCACGGTCGAGAAGTAATATCATTTCAGTCATATTATCGTTGATGGCATTAAGCAGATTGGTCTGTGCTTCAAGCTGACGGGACTTTATCAGCAGATCATGGGCAGCCTGACGTTCTTTGACGGAACTCCCGTACCACCAGGCTGCAACCATCAGGGCTGAACTGAGCAGCAAGGCCAGCAGCAGTGAAATGAGCAGGAATCGCTGATGATTTTGTGATTCTGCCAAGGCCTCCGCATAGGATATTTTCTGGATAAGAGTCATACGCACGGCAGGCAAAATTCTACTGGTAAAAAGACTTTTTGCCCCGCTATAGTCGGTACCTTCACTGAATTGACCGGGATTGCGCAGGGTAAATGCAGCTGCCAGATTCTCTGCATTGGCAGCAAGGCTCAGCGTCAAAGGTTGCGTGCCGTCAGCCAGAGGAGAGATATAGGTGATCAGATTGCCATCCTGGCGCACCAGATAGGTTTCGGCAGTTTTGGTTGCCAGGCTTTTTGTAGCAAGTATAGAAAACAGGGAAGTCGCTGCATTATTATATCCGTAGAGAACGGCGATGGGTCGCTGGGTGTCGCTTTGTTTCTGCAAGGAAAAAACAGGGACCAGAAACCCTGCGACCGGCTGTGAATTTTCATTGACTTGAATATCGAAAAAATGATGTTTTCCGGAAACAATGACCTTTTGCACCGCCTCTTGGAGCCTGGCATCCGGAAAGGCAAAACCAGGCGTTGATGTAATGAGCCTGCAATCAGGAGTAAGAATGGCTAAGCCGTTATTGGCAATGAAGGCAACATTGGCCGGCGCAGCCATGGTAGTTTTCGGGTCATCATAAAAGCCTGACCGCTGGCCTGTTGTCTGTATGAGGTTACGCAGATAGGAAAGCTGTACCGCTTCAGTTTCCCTGCTGGCTTCGAAGTTGATGAGAAGCTGTTCCACATAGAGCTGCAGAGAACCGTTTGCTGCAAGCTCCTGTAAAACTGCAAATCTGCCGTCAATCCATTTCATGATATCTGCGGCACGGCTGTCCGCCACCACAGAGAGCGTGATCTGCCAGTTATTAAGGTCTCGCTGCTTTTCATAGCGGGTCAAGGAGAAGGCCGCAAAACTTCCGGAGATTATAACACAAATCAGGATGGCGGCACTGATCAGAAAAGGTTTCGTTTTCATTTTATTGTCTGTCATCTCTCTTAATATTTACAATCTGGGAAGATGCAACCACCACTTTTTTTCATTGACAGAGTAGAGGGGAAGATAATGGGCTATCGTCCTGTGGGAGACAACCTTCTGGGTTTGATTATCAAGAATAAGGATGTCGTTATTGTAGGAAACAGCAAGCACCGCATGGGCAATACGCAGGTTGGTATCCTGCAGAATGACGATACGCAAGGTGTCCTTATCAATGCCGAGCCAGCGCAGTGAGAAGAATTTTGTGATGGCATAATCCTCACAATCACCGCCGTTATAAAAAAATTCCTTGGCAATGGCCCAGTAATCCTCCTGGCCGTAATTTGCCATATCCATAATGTAGCTTTTTTTATTGGCGTAAAGGTTAACTGCATTAATCTGCTCAAAAAGCGGTTTTGTTTTGATTGTTTCAAGAAAATGGATCCAGTTTTTTAGATGGCAGCGGTTGAAAAAAGTGTCGGAACAGTTTCCTTCAGGCACGTCCTGGGTGATATGCCGTTCCAGTACGGAAAGCCACTGGGGCAGATAATTCAGACTTTGTTGCGGTTGGGCGGTATAGCCGAACAGGTTGCTGAAATCAGTGGATGCTGATGACAGTTGAGGTGAAAAAAGAAATGCGAGCAGGAAAAGATATTTCAGTACCGTTTTTCTTGTTTTCAAAAGGGATTTCCAAAGTCAAAAGAGGTTAAGCGAAAAGAGATTGTAACAATTACAGCGGAAGGATGGGTTTTTGTCAAGGGAAAATAAGGTGTTAGGGGAGAGGCAGAGTAAAAGAGAAGACCGCGCCCCCCTCTTTTTTATTGTTTTCCATCCATACCTGTCCGCCGTGGCTTTCAACCAGCTGCCTGACAATAGCCAGTCCCAGGCCTGTACCGTTTTCCCGGGTGGTAAAAAAGGGTTCAAATATCTGGTCCATAAACTTTTCGGCGATGCCGGGGCCGTTGTCCGCCACTTGCAGCAGTGTTTTTTCCTGGCCATCCTCGGATATCTCAGAGGCTGATACGGTGATGGTTCCGCCACTCTGATCCATGGCATTTCTGGCGTTTTCCATCAGGTTGAGAATCATCTGTTTCACCTGCCGCGCATCAGCCCAGCAATCAAGGTTTTCCGGAATCCTGGTTTTAACGGTGAAACGTTCGTCCCAATTGCGGCCCTGGGCGAGAAGATCGCAGCTTTCCTGCACAATTCCGAAAATAGAAAGCCAGGATTTCTCCGGAGTAGCTGGTTTAGAAAACTGCAGAAATTGACTGATGGTTTCTTCCAGGCGATCACATTCCCTGACAATGATGGTCATGAGACTTCTTGTGGAGGTCTCCGGTTCGAAGTCATTTTCCAGGACTTGGGCAGCACCGGAGATTGCTGCCAGCGGGTTGCGGAATTCATGGGCGATACCGGCCGCCATCTCACCGATTGCCGCCATTTTTTCCGCCTGTCGCACCTTTTCCTCCATTTTTTTGATAGTGCTGAGGTCCTGCATGGTGTAAACACGGGCATTTTCCGAGTCGCCCGGCATGTTAAGCCTTGTCCATGAGTACCCTACCGGAATTTTTTCGCCCCGCTTTTTTTTGAGATAGGTCATGGGGCGAATCGAGTCGGTTGTCGTGGTGCTGAGTTCAGGGAAGACCTTGTCGATTTTTCGTCCCAGCACATCAATGGCTTCATAGCCGGTAATAATACCTGCGGATCGGTTAAAGGAGGAAATGCGACCCTGGGAATCAACAGTGATGATGCCCGTGGCAATATCATCGAAAATCTGTTTGTAGAGCAGGGCCAGCCGGTCGAGATCCCGGGAAGTTTTGGAAAGTTCCGCTTCTGCCCTGTGCAGACGTTCGGAGAGAATGGAGCTAAATACAGCCACCAGAAAAAAGGTGATACCTCGGACGGAGAAATAATGCATGGCAACATGGATACTGGTCAGCGGAATAATACCGATATGTAACAGTGTGGGTATCGGTGTCAGAAATTCCGCGGCCAGAATTGCCGCATAGGAAAAGGTGGTTAAGGCGGCCAGCAGCAGGGCGCCTCTGCGGAAAAGCAGAATGGCGCTGCTGATAATGGGAAAGAAATAAATGATGGTGAATATGGACTGGCTCCCGCCGGTGAAAAAAACCAGACAGGTGGTGAGCAGGCAGTCAATGATAATCTGCAGATAGGCGAAATACCGGTAGCAGGTGATAACCTTTAACAGTAAGGCCGAGAGAATGGTAAAGAGGTAGGTGCCGATAATGAAGTAAGCAATGTAGCTTATCGGCGGAATGATAATTTCATGTTCTTTGGTTTGCAGCAGAATGCTGATTCCCAGGAGAATGGTCAGGACAACTATTCGTAGAAAAAAAATCCACTGGATCTGGTTTTTTAAAAAATAATCAACAGAGTTCGCAGATCTGGAAGCTCGACACAGCTTGTCAAATATCATAATGGATATTTCCGGTTATCAGTAGATTGTCCCTCAAGGTAGAAATGAAAATGAAGCAGGCTTCTCCTTTTATTGTGCAGAAAAAATTAAGGGAAGAGATAAAGGAAAAACCAGACTTCTAATTTTTCATGGCACCCATCAGAGAATATCGTATTTTTTTACTTTATAGCGCATGGAACGAAAACTGATTTTCAGCAGTTCGGCAGCTTTCATTTTTGAATTGTCCGCCTTTTTCAGGGCAAGCTCGATCATCTTTTTCTCGAATCTGCTCGTCACCTTCTCAAGGCCAAGATCATAGAGTTCCTCTTCGCTCGTCATGGTAAAAATGGCATTTCCGGAGCTGTCTTGCTCCGGGGCACTTCTACGCTGGGTTGATAAGGTGAGACTTTCAGGCAGAATGATATTTGAGGTAGAAAGGGCGACTCCTCTTTCAATGATATTTTCCAACTCTCTGACATTGCCTGGAAAATCATAGTTCATGAGCACCTCCATGGCATATGATGAAAGCTGAGGGGCATCCTTTTCAAAGGTTTTTGAATATTTTTTCAGGAAATGATTAACCAGCAGAGGGACATCCCCCTTCCTCTCCCGCAGGGGCGGCATGCGGATAGGCACAACGGCGAGTCGGTAAAAGAGATCCTCCCTGAAACGTTTTTCCAGAATTTCCTGCTCCAGGTCGCGATTGGTGGCTGAAATGATGCGCACATTGACCTTGATGGTCTTGGTGTCGCCGACCCTTTTAAACTCTCTTTCCTGCAGTACCCGCAGCAGTTTGGTCTGGATAAGGGGGGTGAGTTCGCCGATTTCATCTAAAAAGGCGCTGCCGTTATTGGCCAGCTCAAAGAGACCGATCTTGTTTGAGCTGGCTCCGGTAAATGATCCTTTCATGTGACCGAAGAGTTCGCTTTCAAACAGGGATTCAGGAATGGCATTGCAGGTGATGGGCACAAAATTGTTATGGGCTCCCCTGCTTTTCTGGTGGATTGCCTGGGCAACCAGCTCTTTTCCTGTGCCGGACTCCCCGATAATCAGCACATTGGCATGGGTCGGGGCAATGCGTTCAATCTGGTCAAAGATATTGCGCATCTCCGGACTGTCACCGATGATATTGGAATAATCTTGGCGTGACGCGGTATTGGCGTGTTTCGGATCAACGGTTTGGCCGGCAATGGCGGAAGTGATAATGGCCTTTATTTCACTGAGCTTGAAGGGCTTGGTGATATAATCATATGCACCGTGTTTCATGGCCTGAACCGCATCTTCTGGCGAGGCAAAGGCGGTAATCATGATAAAAGGCAGATCAGGCGACACCTTTTTGGCGGAATCAAGCAGTTCAAGGCCGCCCATGCCGGGCATTCTGATGTCTGAAATAACCAGATCAAAATCTTGGGTTTGAATGGCTTTTAGGGCCTTTTCACCATCCGAAGCCGTAACAGCCTGGTAACCTTCTTTTTCAAGAAGTATTTTCAGGAACTCCCGCATGCTGAGTTCATCATCTACGACAAGTATAGTGGACATATTTTACAAAAGTTAAATTTTACGTTAAGAAAAGATTCTATTAATAAGAGAGATTCAATTAAAAGGTAGCAGTTTTTGCAGTGTCTTACAAGGCGGTCAAAGCGGCTAATCCATTATGGCGAAAAATTTTATCATTATCGGCATACTGCTTGTTGTCATCGGCCTGTTGTGGCCTGTGTTAAGCAAGCTTCCCCTGGGACGTCTGCCCGGTGATATTGTGATTCGCCGGGAGAATTTCAGTTTTTATTTCCCCCTGACCACCTCAATACTTATCAGCCTGCTGCTCTCCTTGTTCTTCTGGTTTTTCCGCAAGTAATCCATCCAGCAGATTGTCGACCAGTTGCCGGAGATCGGCAAATGTTTCGGCCTGGTAAATTCTGTTGCGAATCTCCGCACCATGGCGCATTGACTTGAAATATTTGCCCGCATGGTTGCGTATCTTGCCCAAGGCCCACTGCGGCGGACAGAATTGATCAATGAGTTCCAGGTGGCGCTTTAAGGCATTTAAACGAAGCTGTGCAGTATCCGCAGGATTATCCCGGTCAAACACCCATGGCCTGCCAAGACAGCCCCGGCCGATCATCACTCCGTCGCAGCCAGTTTGTTTCATCATGGCAAGCCCTTGGTCGTAAGAGTTGATGTCACCGTTGCCGATCACAGGAATGCTGACCCTCGCCTTGCTTTGCGCAATGACCTGCCAGTCAACCGTACCGGAAAATCCATCGCTCCAGGTTCTCGCATGGATGGTTACGGCCGAGGCTCCCTCCTCTTCGGCCATCTGTGCAAATTCCGGGGCATTGATGCTCTGGTGGGTCCAGCCTGACCTGAATTTAACGGTTACCGGTTTCGTGGTGTTGGCGCAGACCTGACGGATAATTTTTGCCGCCAGGAGCGGGGATTTCATCAGGGCGGCTCCGGCGCCTTTTTTGGTGACTTTTTTGACCGGGCAGCCCATGTTGATGTCGATGCAGTCAATCGGCAACTGGGATAGCCTTGCCGCCGCCTTGCCCATCATATCCGGTTCGCTGCCGAAGAGCTGCATGGCAATCGGTCTTTCCTGCGGGGTTGACTGGGTCATATCCCATGTTTTCTGCTGTTCATACAGCAGCCCATGGCAGCTGATCATTTCCGAAAAGACTACTCCCGCGCCATATTCCCGGCAAAGCAAACGAAAGGGCAGATCGGTATATCCGGCAAGTGGCGCTAAAATAAAGGGATTTTCAATGGTCAAACCTGCTATTTGCAGGGGCATTATTTTCATGGATTTTCTACTGGAGAGTTCGGCTGGAACGTAGTAATATGGCCAGCCTAATTAATAATAGTTAATCTGCAACTTTTAATAAACCAGTCAACTGATCAACTGGAGATGTCATGACATTCAAATTAAACCCGAATAATGATCAACTGTCCACGGAAGAGTTAGCAAAGCTTGCCGATATGCGGAAACGTTGCGCCCGGCGCATCCTGCTGTCAACTTCCCTTGCCGCATCAGGCCATCCTGGCGGATCGCTTTCCAGCCTTGATCTGCTGCTCATCACCTACGGTATCATGAGCCATAAACCCACCGAGCCCTTGTGGCAGGACCGAGACCGGGTGGTTATGAGTATCGGCCATATTTCACCCGGGGTTTACAGCGTTCTTTCCGAATATGGTTATTTTACGGAAGAGGACTTCCTGACCGGTTTCAGGCGGGCGGGTTCCGGCTTTCCCGGTCATGTTGAAAAGATTGTGCCCGGGGTTGAATGGGATACCGGCAACCTCGGCCAGGGCCTGTCCACCGGGGTAGGCATGGCCATGGCATTAAAGCTCAAAGGGTCAAACCAGAAGGTAATTGTTTATATGGGTGACGGCGATCTGCAGAAAGGGCAGGCGGCCGAGGCGATGCGCTTTGCCCATAAATACAAACTGAATAACCTGATGGTGATCGTTGACCGCAACCATCTGCAGATATGCGGCAGTACGGAAGAGATCATGCCGAGCAACATCCGCGGACTTTTTGCCTCCTGCGGCTGGAATGTGGACATTCTTGACGACGGCCATGATTACAATAAAGTCTTCAAAAAATTGTCAGCTGTCTATAACGGCATAGCCGCTAACCCGGATTTTCCCACGGTGATCATTGCCAATACCATCATGGGCAAGGGCATCTCTTTTATGGAGAATTTGGCCAAATATCACGGATCTCCCCTGAAAGTCGATCAACTAGACCAGGCCTTTTCCGAGCTTGGCGTGGAAAATGATTTTGACAAATGGGCCAAACTTCGTACCCAGCCCGTTTCCACGGCAACCCGGATCGAAAACAAGATCTGTTATCCAAAGCTTGAAGACGGAGCAGCCGTTATCTACAATGCTGACAAAAAGACCGATTGCCGGTCTGCCTATGGTACGGCACTCCATGAACTGGCTAAGGCCAATAATATCCCTGGCAAGGCCCCGAAAATTGTCGGCATATCCTGTGATCTGGAAGGGTCGGTTAAAATGGGCGATTTCCGCAAGCATATGCCGGAGGCCTTTCTTGAATGCGGTATTCAGGAACATCATGCCGCCACCATGGCCGGGGCCATCAGTCGGGAGGGGATGACCGCCTTTTTCAGCACCTTTGGCGTATTTGCCGTGTCAGAGGTCTATAACCAGAACAGGCTCAGCGATATCAACCATACCAATGTCAAGGTTGTGGCCACCCATCTCGGCCTTGATGTTGGTGAAGACGGTCCGACCCATCAGGGGATAGACTATATCGGCCTTATGCGTAATTATTTCAATTTCCAGGTAGTTATCCCTGCGGATCCGAACCAGACCGACAGAGTTATCCGTCACGTTGCCACCACGAGCGGCAATCATTTTGTCGGTATGGGGCGGTCAAAAATGGGTATGGTGCTGGCAGAAGATGGGACGCCGTTTTTCGGCAGCGGCTACACCTTTACCCCCGGCAAGGGTGACTGGGTCCGACGGGGTGCTGCCGGCACCATCATTTCTTACGGAGCTGTCAGTCCCAGTGTGATGGAGGCATGGAAGCTGCTGAAGGAAGAAGTCATAGACGTGTCCGTTCTGCTGGTGGCATCCATTGTGCCCTTTGATAAACAGAGTGTCATCGATGCAGTTGACAACGGTGGCCCCATTTTGACTGTTGAAGACCACCATGTTGACACAGGTGTCGGTGCCATCGTTGCCACCGTTCTTGCTGATGCGGGATTAAGCTGCCGGTTTAAAAGGCTTGGGGTGACCCATTATGGATCATCGGGGAAACCTGCTGATCTCTATGCCGAGCAGGGACTTGATGCCAAAGGAATTGTTGCTGCCTTTAAGGGGCTTTTGTAAAAAAAATACAGGGTTCGGAAAACGTTCCGTTAGGTGTGGGCCAGATTCATGGTGAAATGAATCTGGCCCGTATCATTTAATGGTCAACATTTATTTCCTCGGGGATATCTGTCTTCGCGCCTTTTTTTGCCGAGAATTTGTTGAAAAGATTTACATAGATGTTTTCCGCGATGTTATCGGCAACTTCCCGTAAAGCCTCCCGTTTGTTCATCTCCAGAGCAGCCGCATCTTTTCCGACTCTGAAGGATTCATACCAGTCGCCATCTTTCCTTTTCAGGAGAATCTCCCCTGTTTTTGTATTCTTTACCTCTACGCTGTAGGTGATTTCAGCCCTGAGCTCAACCGCCCGGTCAAATGTCCCATAGGAAAGACCCGGAATATGGACGGATTCGATCACGCCGCTTAAGATATAGTCGGCCTGTTCAGGAGTTCTGGCCATGGAAAAATGCGGGGATTTTTTCAGCCATCTGACCAGCGACTGTTTGACTTCACTCTGGAAACCCAGTTCGCTGGTTTTATTTTGCCACATATCCACAAAGATTGAGGCAGTTCCTTGCTTAACCCCTTCGGAATCGTCTGACTGAACATAAGGGTTTGAATAGCCACAGGCGGAAAGGCTCAGCATCAGCGCCAGCATGAGGGCGAGGAGAATGGACGGATTTTGTGATGGAGGCGGTTTAGTTTTTTTCATTTTTCCGTGATACTCGTCATGATACGACAATATTTACCAGTTTGTTTTTGACCACAATGATTTTTCTGATGGTTTTCCCGTCAATAAATTTTTGCACCTTGTCATCGGCCAGGGTTAATTTTTTCAGGGTTTCCTCATCGCTATCAGCTTCAACCTGTAATTTGCTGCGAACTTTACCATTGACCTGGACTACCAGGGTAATGCTGTCTTCCCTGGCTGCCTCGGTGTCAAATGCGGGCCATGGAGTATGGGACAGGTTGGTGTCATGTCCCAGACGCTGCCAGAGTTCTTCACAAAAATGCGGTACCATGGGGGATAAGAGCAGGATAATTGCTTCAACCGACTCTTTGACCACCTGGTTCTGCGGTTTTTCCGCGGAATTCTCTCCGTAGAGATTATACAGGGTATTGGTCAGTTCCATGACCGCGCTGATAGCGGTATTGAAATGGAATTTGCCGTTGATGTCATTGCCCACCTTGCTGATGGTCTGGTGGGTCTTGCGGTGCAGTTCGCGACTGGCATTGCTCAGATCAGCAGGGATAACGCTCTTGGCCGTTTTCAACATTGCCGTGTTCTCGTGCACAAATCTGTAAACCCTGTTCAAGAAACGGTAAGCCCCTTCAACTCCCTGGTCACTCCATTCCAGATCCCTTTCCGGAGGAGCGGCAAACAGACTGAAGAGTCTTACCGTATCCGCTCCATATTTTTTTATAAGCACGTCCGGATCAACAACATTTCCTTTGGACTTGGACATCTTGGTGCCGTCTTTGATTACCATGCCCTGGGTCAGCAGGTTGGTAAAAGGCTCATTAATGGACAGGTAGCCGAGATCACGCATGATTTTAGTAAAGAAACGGGCATAAAGGAGATGCAGAATGGCATGTTCAACGCCGCCGATATACTGGTCCACCGGCAGCCAGTGATCCACTGCCTCTTTATCCAGAGGACCATTGGTGAAATCCGGGCAGGTATAGCGGGCAAAGTACCATGACGACTCAACAAATGTATCCATGGTGTCGGTTTCACGACGTCCGGCTCCGCCGCACTTGGGGCAGGTTGTCCGGTAAAAACTTTCCAGATCGTGCAGTGGCGATTTGCCTGTTTTTTCAATGGTCACATCCGAGGGAAGGGTGACGGGAAGATCTTTTTCAGCAACAGGCTGCACCCCGCATTGTTCACAGTAGATGATCGGAATAGGTGCTCCCCAATATCTCTGCCTGGAAATTCCCCAGTCTCGTAACCGGTAGGTGGTCTGCTGTTTGCCGAACCCGTTGTCCGCGGCAAATTGAGTGATGCTTTTTTTTGCCTCATCGGATTGCAGGCCATTGAACCGTCCGGAGTCAACCAGGATGCCAGGCCCTTCATGGGCCGCGGTCATGGTAGAGCCGTCCAGCGTTTCTCCGGCAGGCTGGATAACCACCTTGATCGGCAGATCATATTGCCGGGCAAACTCGAAATCCCGCTGATCATGGGCAGGAACGGCCATGACCGCTCCTGTGCCGTATTCCGCCAGGACAAAATTAGCGGCATAGACCGGCAGCTTTACCCCGGTAAAAGGATTGACGGCATAAAGACCGGTAAAGAGACCTTCCTTGGCCAGTTCATCCTCGGGGTTCTGACGCTGTCTGGCAATGCGTGTTTTTTCGGCAAAGGCAACCAGTTCCGCCTCACGGCCAGATCCCGCGCAGAGTTCCTGGATATACTTATGATCAGGGGCGATGGACATGAAGGTGGCCCCGAAGATCGTATCAGGTCTGGTGGTGAAAACAGTTATCTTTTTATCTGAACCCTCCATGGGGAAATCGATCTCGGCGCCCGTGCTTTTGCCTATCCAGTTACGCTGCATGGTCAGCACCTTCTCCGGCCAGCCTTGCAGTTCATCACATCCGGCAAGCAGTTCCTCGGTATAGGCGGTGATTTTGAAAAACCAGCCATTCATCTCTCGGGGCATGACATTTTCATCACACCTCCAGCAGCAACCATCGATGACTTGTTCGTTGGCCAGTACGGTTTGGCACGTTTCACACCAGTTGACAATGGTAACTTTCGGGTAGATAAGGCCCTTTTCATAGAGTTTGATAAAAAACAGCTGTTCCCACCGGTAATATTCCGGTTTACAGGTGGCGATCTCACGGTCCCAATCATAACTGAGGCCCATACCCTGCAGCTGTTTTTTCATGTAATCGATATTTTCATAGGTCCATTTTGACGGATGGGTATTGTGCTTGATGGCTGCATTTTCCGCCGGCAGACCAAAGGCGTCCCAGCCCATGGGGTGCAGAACATTATAGCCCTGCATCCTTTTAAAGCGGGCAACAACATCACCTATTGAGTAATTGCGCACATGACCCATGTGGATACGGCCGGAGGGGTAGGGGAACATCTCCAGCAGGTAGTATTTTTTTGCTTGGGAATCCGGAGCGACCTTGAAGGTCTTTTCCTGGCGCCATTTGTCCTGCCACTTTTTTTCTATGGCAGCAAAATCATAGATGTCTGTATTCATATTTTGTCTGGTTGCTGTTGTTGATCGTCATAAATCAGTTTTCATATCCCGGCATCATGGGCGCCAGATTCTCAAAACTTGTATATTTGCCGAGAAAAGCTAGTTCAACGGTTCCTGTGGGCCCATTTCTCTGTTTGCCTATGATCAGCTCGGCAATGCCTCGCTTAGGGTTGTCTTCAGCCTTGTTGTATACCTCATCCCTGTATATGAAGCAAATCACATCCGCATCCTGTTCTATAGCACCTGACTCTCGCAGATCGGACAACTGAGGGCGCTTGTTGGGTCGGCTTTCAAGACTTCTGTTCAATTGGGAAAGGGCAATAACAGGGATATCAAGTTCCTTGGCCATGGCTTTCAGGGATCTGGAAATCGTACTTATTTCCTGTTCCCTGCTGTCAGAGCGGCCAGTCATGAGCTGCAGGTAGTCAACGACCACAAGGCCTATGTCATTTTCCGCTTTTAAACGTCGTGTCTTGGCCCTCATTTCGAGCACGGAAAGGGCAGGGGTGTCATCAATGAAAATTTTAGACTGGGACAGTTCGCCGGCTGCCCTGGTCAATTTAGGCCAGTCATTATCTTTGATAAAACCGGTACGTAGATCGTTGGAATCAACCTTGCTGAGCGAACAGAGAAGTCTGAGGCCAAGTTGAGCCTTGGACATTTCCAGGCTGAAGACTCCGACGGATGTTCCGTGCTGCAGGGCGGTATTCTGGACAATATTCATGGCCAGTGCCGTTTTTCCCATACTCGGACGTCCGGCCAGGATAATGAGGTCTCCGGCCTGCAATCCGGCCGTCATTTTATCAAACTGATCAAACCCGGACGGCACGCCGGTGATCAACTCCTTGCGTTCAGCAAGGGCGGTCACCCGCTCAAAGGCCCTGGTGATGATTTTGTTTAACGGCTCAAAACTTTGTCCGCTTTTATCCCGGGCAATTTCAAAAACAGTCTGCTCAACCTCGTCAAGAAGTTTTTCAATATCGTCCTGTTCTTCATAGCAGCGTGAGGCGATATCCGTGGTCGTTGCGATAAGTTTTCGCAGAATCGATTTTTCACGGACAATTTTTGAATAATAAACAATATTTGAGGCAAGCGGGACAAGATCTGTCAAGGAGGCGAGGTAGGCGGGTCCACCTGTATCGGCAAGGGTGTTGGCGCTTTTCAGATAATTGCTGACAGTTATGAGATCCTGAGGCTCATTTTTTTCAAAGAGAGCCAGCATGGCGGTATAAATTAATTTATTGGCCTGAAAATAGAAATCATCGGGCTGAAGAATATCAATGGTTTTCGGCAGAATTCCCTGCTGCTGAAGGATTGCTCCTAATACACATTGTTCAGCGTCCTTGTTGTGGGGTGGGATACGGTGAACTGGAGTGAAAGATTCTTGCGGTATCATCTTGTCGCAGTTTGGTCCGTTTGCTACAGGAAAAAAGAATGAGATTAAAAGATAAAATGGCAGGAGATCTTTGCGTACAAGAACAATCTGATAATCGAAGAACCAGGCCTGTGGCCTGGTTCTTCGGAGAACTATGAGATTATTCCGCGCTGACTAAAGGTACAATCTCAACCTTGATTTCAGTAATCATCTGATACCCTGTCTTGCATGGAACCATGGTAACACCCAGAGTCTTGATCGGTTCGTCGAGCACGATTTTCCGTTTGTCGATGACAACTCCCAAGGCAGCAAGCTTATCCGCAATATCAGTGGAGGTGACGGAGCCGTACAGTTTATCTTCTTCGCCGACACGCTGCTCAATAACAACCGTGACACCTGCAATTTTTTTGGAAAGTTCTTCAGCTGCCTGGCGTTCCTTTTCCTTGCGACTGGCTATGGTATTCATTTCCTGTTCAAGAATTGCCAGATTTGCTTTGGTGGCAAGAACCGCTTTGCCGCGAGGTATAAGATAGTTACGTCCGTAACCAGGCTTAACCTTAACAATATCTCCTTCCTCGCCTAAGGTATCAATAGTTTTCTTCAGTATTAATTCCATTTCTCTACCTTTTATTTTAGATGAAACGCATCAGTCAAAAAAACCATTCAGGTTGTTTCGTTCTGCGATTTTCGTAAATCAAACCAAACGTCAATCAAGCCGGCAATAGATATAAAAATAATGCCATAGGCCTGTATAAGTATTAAAGAATAAACAAAAAATCTGAATGCCCAGGGGACATTCCATTTATTGAACAAACTAGTCAGAACCGCGAGTCCCTGGAAAAAATAGACAACACCCATGACAAGCATGCAGTTTAAACTGATTTTGTTCAACAAGGGCAATGGCAGCATCAGAAAAAAACCTGATGCAACGACAAGCCAGACAAGGTGATCGGGCAGTCGCCATTGACCATAGGGTTGCCATGGACTGAGCCGGGCATCCTTTCTTTTTAAGAGCAGGTCCCCAAACAAGAGATTGATCCATACAGTTATGAGCACTGTAATCAATAAAATTGCCGGGAATATTTCCGGAATAATAGTTCGTATCCGTTTAAAAGCAAGCTCAATCTGCGCCAACGTGTCCGGTGCGATGTCTGTTGACTGTTGATACACGGCAAATGTTGCATCCAGCGATGAATCTAACGTCGCAAGAATCTGCTTGTAGGGATGAGTCTGCTCAACCATCCCGTAAAAAATCGCTCCTATGACCCAGATTGATGTTAAAATAACAGCGCCGGTCGTTCCGGCTCGGAGAACCGAGTGTTTGTTCCGGACAGCCCTAGCCAGAATATACGCTAAAGGCAGAAATAATACCGAATAAAAGAAGTCCGGCAGGATGCCGAGAGGCAAAGCTCCCAGCCCGGCTGCAAGAATCGATTTTATCAGTAATGAACTTCCACGAATTTCTCCGTATATTACGAGTATATAAAAAGCAGGGAGAGGGACAAATATTCTCATCCAGCTCAACTCCCCGGTAATTGCTGGAACTAACAGAAAAGTGGCTAACAGTATTCCTTTCAGCAGTTCTTCAGGGAGAGCTCTTCCCGCCATAAAAATTATATTTGCGAACCTGTGTACGGCAACAGAGCTATATGCCGGGCACGTTTTATCGCTTCAGTGAGTTCCCGCTGATGTTTAGCGCAATTGCCATAGATGCGGCGAGGAATTATTTTCCCTCTTTCGGTCAGGAAGCTTCTCAGTGCCTTAATATCTTTATAATCAATGACAAGCTCTTTATCCGCACAAAAGCGGCAGACTTTACGACGATGAAATATTCTTTTTTTTCTCATAATTGCCTCTCCTGTGTAGGTTTATTCTTGTTCTTCGTCAAGATCGTTTTCAGTATCTTGTGATTTCGCTGAAATGGAGCTTTTTACCGGCGTATTCGGATCATAAATTTCCTGCAGTTTGACTGTCATGAATTTTAATACATGGTCGTCAATTTTGAAAATACGTTCCATTTCGCTGACAGAGGCAGGTACAGCAGCGAATTCAGTATAGATGTAATAGCCCTGCTGCTGTTTTTTGATCGGATAGGCGAGTTTTTTCAGACCCCAGTTGTCAACATTAATAATGGTTCCGCCATCGCCTTCAATGATGCCGGTAGTCTTTTGACAGATTGCCTTGATTTCATCCTCCCCAAGATTGGGGCTGATGATTGATATGGTTTCATATCTGCGCATTTGGTCCTCCTTGTGGACATTAATGGCCCTCTTCCGATGCCTCAGCAAGAGAGCAAGAAAGGACAATAAAAAATGCCTGTTTCCCAATGAAACGAGCATAAATAAGTCGATTTTTTTAACATGCTCCGCATGATAATGTCAAATGAAAACTGGCAATGACGGGATCCCGGACAAAAAACATTGATGAAAAATTCAGCAGTTTTCAACTCACGGCGGTGAAATTTTCAAGCGTCAGGGATGTGGTTTTGTTTTTGCCCAGAACTTGAGTTGCGATTCGCTGTCCAGTTCACCGATGGTAAGATTTTTGGCAGAAATTAATTCTTCCATCAGTTTGAAGCGTTTTATAAACCTGTTGGTAGCTCTTTTGAGGCACTCTTCGCTATTGACTTCACATTTCCTGCCTAAATTGACGAGTGAAAAAAGTAGATCTCCCATATTCTTTTCAATCTCTTTCTTGTTTCCTTCCAAGGTATTGTCAGTCAGTATTTTGAAGTCATCGGACAACTTTTCAACTAATGACTGCATATCAGGCCAGTCAAACCCGGTTCGGGCAGCACGGCTCGCCACCTTCTGACCTCTTGTCAGGGCCGGTAGTGATTTTGGTACATCAAGCTCATAAGTTTTATTTTCCTTTTTGCTGTTTTCCTTTTCCTTTACCCGTGCCCAATTTTTACTCATTTCATCATACGATGCAAAGGTCTTCCCTGCAAAAACATGAGGATGACGGCGAATCATTTTGTCTATTATTGACTGCAGAACATCATCAATTGAAAAAATGTCCCTTTCTTCATACAATTGATTGATGAATCCCAGTTGAAAAAAAAGATCTCCCAGTTCTTCGCGTATCTGGTTCGGATCATCATTATCCAGTGCTTCGCTGAGTTCATGGGTTTCCTCAATAAGATAAGGTTTGAACGTTTGCACAGTCTGTTTCTGGTCCCACGGACAACCTTCCGGACTGCGAAGGAGAGCGATAATTTCAAGTAGTTCACAAAATTTCTTGCCGGTTTCATCTGGGTTGATCATGTCGTTATCTGTGTTGCTCCTTAACCAACGGTAATGTCACTTATTTTTTTTTACTGTTAATTTCAGCCACATAATGTATTAAATCCATTTGAAATATTGAGCAAATTGTAGTTCTTGATTTGATAAGCTCAAATTAATTTTTTCTTATTACATTTTTTTTAAAATTGCCTGACAATTTTCTTGAAAAATAAATTCGATAGGTATATATACGTATTATGTGCTTGTGAATATCACAAGTTTTATTCCATCATCTGGCAAAGAGGTAAAAAATGGAGCTCAAAAAAGAAAAAAAAATTGTCTATGAAAAACACAAGGATATAGCCCGTATCGATCAGGAGTCAAAGCGGACTCATGGTTGGTATGTCCGTGTCCGGTATTATGGTAAAACCCATTCCAAGTTTTTTTCAGATGGCAAATGCGGTGGAAGATATTCAAGTCTTCTTGCTGCCCTGGCCTGGAGAGATGAGATTGAGTCTCGCATCGGTAAGCTCCGGACCAACAAACATATTGTTACTGTAAGCAATACAACAACTGGTGTTGTTGGTGTTCGGCTGAATGATAAATTGCACCGTTATGAAGTCAGTTGGGTAAATGGTAACGGCAAGCAGGGGAAAACGTCGGTTTCTATCAAAAAACACGGCAAAGATAAGGCTTTTAAAAGGGCCTGTGAGATCCGCAAGCAAAAAGAAGCTGAGAGACTTTCCTTGTAATTTTGATTGTTTCGTATTTGTGCCCCTTGAGGGTGAAAATCATCTCGACAGCTTACCGTGCATGATAATTTGCTGATTTATCGTCACGGAAATTAGGCGCTAGGTGCCGGGACTTTTACGAAGCCTTTAATTTTCAGATGTGCTGTAAAATGTCTAGTGGTTGCTCAAGAAGGGCTTGAGCTCCACTTACTCTCAGTTCTGACGCGGTACGAAAACCCCAAAGAGCCCCCATGGCAAAGATGCCTGCGTTCTTGGCTGTCTCCATGTCGGTATTGGTGTCTCCCAAGTAGAGAAACTGACTGCTTGAGAGATTCAGTGCCTTGACTATATGTAAGGCACTGGTTGGGTCGGGTTTTTTGGGGATTTCTTTTTTTGCTCCTGCCACGATATCGAATGTGTATGAGGGGAAAAAAGCGGAAACAGTTAATTGGGTCAAGGCGTCAGGCTTGTTGGAGAGAATGTTGAGGCTGATCTTGCGCTCCGTCAAAGCATGCAACATGTCATTTACCCCTTTGTATGGACAAGTTTTGTCCTGCCAGTGCGCCCCATATTCTCGTTTCATTTCTTCAACGCAGCTTTTTACTGTTTGCTCGTTTTGATGAGTTTCAGGTAAAACACGGCTGGCCAGTATTTCGATACCATTGCCAACGAAATATTTATAAGCATCTACCGGGTGGGTGGGGAAACCCATCCGCCCGAGTACCCGGTTCATTGAGTCTGCCAGGTCCTCAAGGGTATTCAGCAGAGTGCCGTCCAAATCAAAAATAATTGCCTTTACAGTCATCTGATTTTTTAGTTTAAATTTTATTTTGTCTTATTTTTTCTGTGGTATTTCTGGATTTTCTGTCACTCAACAACAGAAAACGAGCAGGATAAAGCCGTTTCGATGATCCGTCTTCCCACACCGAGTCTGGCTCTCAATTCGGACGGTTTGCATGGTTTAATGAGATAATCATCAGCACCACCTTCCAGGGCAAGCACCTTTTCTTCATTTGATTTCCTGGCGCTGAACATAATTATGTAAACATACGGCATCTGCGGCCGCATTCTCAGACGCTGACATATTTGTAACCCGTTCAGCCCGGGAAGATTCCAGTCAAGTATGGCAAGTCGCACAGCTGGATCATTCTCAAGAATATTAATCGCCACATCACCGTTAGCTACCTCAACCGGAATATAGCCCCATTTGGTCAGAAAATTGGTCAGTCCTTTGCGGACGACTGCATTATCTTCGGCAACGAGTACTTTATTGAGATACAATATCAGCCATCTTAAAATAGGGCACTGATTCGGTTTACTGAATTTGCATTTCTCTTTTGAGAAATTTTTTTGAGTTTCTTTTGGTCAATTAGAGAAATTGCAAGAGTGAAATCTCTAAAAACAGCGTTTTTAGAGACAGGAAAATGAAGCTCGATTCATTTTGCTCTTGACTCAGGACAGTTAACGAACTATCTTTTTGCTCTACTTAAGTTAAGTAAGTTCCCCGCAAAAAAATGTAAATTTTCGCATGGGGTACTTGTTTGACATGCCCTGCACAGCAGGGTTTAGCAATTATTTTACCCCAGCGTTGGCAAGTTGTATAGGAGAAATTCAAAATTGTTTCTAAGGAGGTTTTTATCATGTCTATTTGTGTAGTTGGCCACTCTAATCCAGATACTGATTCCGTTGCTGCGGCACTATCATTTGCAAATTATCTGAAAGCCACAGGACAGGATGCCGTTGCCTGCATGCAGATCGATGCCGCTAACTTAAATCCTGAAAGCAAAACAGTTCTTGCCCGTTTTGGACTGACTGCCCCTGAGCAGATCAGTGATGCTGAAGGCAAGGATATTGCTCTGGTTGATCACAGTGATATCGCTCAGGCTCCTGCAAACGTCATGAAAGCTAATCTGGTTGCCGTTGTTGACCATCACAAAATCGGCGACATCACCACCAACGGTCCCATTTACTTCAATGCCCAGCCTGTTGGCTGCACCTGTACCGTTTTAAATGAGATGTACAAAAACAGCGGCATTGAAATCCCCAAAGATATTGCCGGCATTATGCTTGCCGCAATTTTGAGCGACACGGTAAACTTCAAGTCACCCACCTGCACTCCTGCTGACAAGGCAGCTTGTGCTGATCTCGCCAAAGTTGCCGGCGTCAGCGATATGGACGAACTCTTCATGGAGATGCTCAAGGCCAAATCTGCCGTTGATGGCGTGCCGGTAAAAGATCTTCTTTTCCGCGATTACAAAGATTTTGACATGAAGGGCAGCAAAGTTGGTGTTGGTCAGCTCGAACTCGCCACCCTTGATCAGGTTGCTGCTATCCGTGATGCTCTTTACAGCGAAATGCAGAAAGTTAAAGCAGAAGGCCGTCATTCCGTTCTGCTGATGCTCACCGACGTTGTCAAGGAAGGAACCGATCTGGTGGTTGTTTCCGATGATCCTGCTATCATTGAGAAAGCATTCAACGGCAAGCTTGCAGGCAACTCTATGTGGATCGATGGTATGATGAGCCGCAAAAAACAGACCATCCCGAACCTGCAGAAAGCTTTCGGCTGCTAAGTACTGCTGTTATTTTATAAAAAAAGCCGCGCATCCTTTATGGATGCGCGGCTTTTTTTATTGAGAGCTTGCCCCGTGAAATTTTTTTTGTTCTCACATCCATCTTTTTCGCCTAGGGCGCTTCTCAATCACAGCCCTGCGAGGCTGCAAAATTCTCACGCAACCTTGCGGATTTATGTCGGGAAGCAAATGTCCTTGGGGCGCTCAATCGTCACAACCAAATCAGTCTCAAAGTGCTCCTGATTTTTGAAAAGTTTGTTTACGGGCAAGTTCTTAATTTGTTGTTCTCCTGCTAATGAACAAGCTTTTTGTCCTGCTCAAAATGGAATGCTCCATCATGCTCAGTGCTATGGCACTGAAGACAGAGGTAGGCATCAGGGGCGTCGTTAAGTTTTGCTTCTTCGGGATTAATCGAATGCGCCATGCCCGGGCCATGACAGGTTTCACAGCCGACGTTGAGCAAGGAATCAGGGAGCGACAGGGCTGTTGATTGTTTTTTGTCAAGTATGGAAACACCTGTCACGTGGCAGGGAAGACATTGGACGTTGAATTGCTGTTTTTTCTGGACCAGGGTTTCATACGCATGGGCATGGTGTGTCCGTTGCCAGCGCTCGCCTATTTCATTATGGCATTTCATGCAGGCCTGACTGCCCACATAGTCGCTCAGGGTGCCATCACTGCTCCCGCTTCTGCCAAGGGAATTAATTTTTTCCCTCGTTTTGGTAATGATTTTATCCATGGCAGGATCATCCTCAAGACTTGGCGCTATCGCTAAAAAGGTAGTATTAAAGGTGGATCTTTCTGGTGACTGATGCATCTTCTGCTGTGGATCGCTGAGTTCCATTTCAACGGTTTTCATTCGTTCAACAAGTTTGTAATAAGCCTGTAACGTCGCAGGAGTATCCTTATAGACAATTTGCGGATCACCCTGACTTTCCAGCTTTTTTATCTGCCATGTTAACCGATCAAGCTCTTGTTTCTTCATGAGGGCCGCATCTGTTGTTTCGTCTGTCCACTTGCCGTTACTTTTCCAATTGATATGCAACTGACCGATGTATTTGCCCTGTTTTTCCGCCTGACAGATCAAGGTGTTGTTAGTCAGAACAGTATTCTGATTATGGGAGTACATGCCTGCCTGAATAATAATATGAATATGGGGAAATTCTTTGCTGATCAGTTCGTTTTCCAAAGGAGATAAACTGGATAACATGATGACAAGATCGGCCTGTTTGTTGATTTCTTTCATGATTTTTGGTAACAGATCCTGCCAGGGAAGGATGAGGTAGTTCTCACGTTCCTCCGGTTCATTTGCCGCACCGCTTCCTGTGAGGCCGAGAATGGCTATGCGCAGTCCTGTTTTCTTCTTAATGATAAAGGGTGAGAAAAGGGGACGCCTGTTTTTCCTGTCCACGAGATTGGCACTGAGCCAGGTGAAATTTGATTTTTTCTGTAATTCCTTTAAAAACTCCACCCCTCCGGCAAGATCGATTCTGGAGACCCCGACAGCATCATAACCAAGGATATTATAGGCCTCAACGATACCTGCGGCATTAATTCTTGCCAGGTCAAGATGACGCCCGGGGGGAAATTTGCTTTTATCAAACAGCAGTGCTCCCCCGTCAAGAAACAGAGCATGGTCCTCTTTTACGTCGAGTTGCTGAAATAATGTTTTTCTTTTGGACAGACCGCCCAGTTGTTTGGCCTTTCAACCACAAGGTTCGGTTGCGCCATGCACATCATTTGAGTAAAAAAGTGTAATATCCCCTGTTATCGGTGCAGCAATAATCGCTGAGGGTAAGAAAAGGAGGAAAATGATACAGATGAGGCGCAGGCAAATAGTCATGGGTTTCTCCTTTAAGTGTTGGTCTTACGCTGTGCAAGGATTTGTCTCCACTTGGTCAGTCGGTCTTTAATAATTGCTTCATGCCCCCTGTTTGACGGTTCGTAATAGCGTGCACCGCAGAGTTCCTCCGGGAGATGATCCTGATCGACAAGAGCAGAGGGCGAGTCATGGGCATACTGGTAACCTTTGCCGTAACCAAGCTCTTTCATAAGCCTGGTCGGGGCATTGCGGATCTGCAGCGGCACAGGCAGGCTGCCGGTCCGTTCGATATCCTGCATAACCTTGTTGTAAGCGGAATAAGTGGCATTGCTTTTTGGTGCGGTGGCAAGATAGATTACCGCCTGGGCGATGGCCAGTTCTCCTTCCGGAGAGCCGAGCATATGGTATGATTCTCTGGCATTCAAGGAAACCGTTAATGCCTGGGGATCGGCGTTGCCGATGTCTTCCGAAGCAAAGCGAATCATGCGCCTGGCAATGTAAAGGGGATCCTCGCCGGAGCGGAGCATGCGAACAAGCCAGTACAGCGAACCATCGGGGTCGCTGTCACGCAGGCTTTTATGTAGTGCGGAAATAAGGTTGTAATGTTCTTCCCCAGCTGCATCATAGCGCAGGCTGTTTCTCTGGAATGCGTCTTTCATCATCTCAAGAGAAACGATTCTTGAGTCGTTTTTGTCCGGAACTGCAAGAGAAGCAGCGATTTCCATGCTGTTGAGCAGTCTTCGCGCGTCGCCGTCCGCCATGGCTATGAGGTGCTCAATTGCCTGTTCCTCAAAATGAAGAGACAGCTCGCCCAGTCCATTTTTTTTGTCCTGCAGAGCCCGATGAAAAATCTGCTCAAGATCCTGCGGCGTCAGAGGAAATAAGGTGAGTACCCTGCACCGTGACAGAAGAGGGGCCACGATCTGAAATGAGGGGTTTTCCGTTGTTGCCCCGATCAAGGTGAGCAGTCCGCTCTCCACATGGGGAAGAAAAGCGTCCTGCTGACTTTTGTTAAAGCGGTGTATTTCGTCGACAAAGAGAATCGTTGAAGCTCCGATTTGCTGCATCTGGCGCGCTTCATCGATAATCTGTCTGATTTCCTTTACCCCGGCCAGTACTGCGGAAAAAAAGATGAAATGGGATCCGGTGGATCTGGCGAGAATTCTTGCCAGGGTGGTTTTGCCGGTGCCGGGCGGTCCCCAGAGAAGCAGGGAGGGAAGATGATTTTCATCAAGCAGACGCCAGAGAATTTTTCCTTCACCGAGCAGATGAGCCTGCCCGACAAAGTCGTCTAACTGCTGCGGCCGCATTCTTTCAGCCAGGGGTTTTCTGTCGGTTGTCGTCCCTTTCATTTTGCCTGGGAAAAAAGTAACATAAGCCGGTCCGCCATGCGTTCAGATGAAAAAACAAGGGATTCCAGATCAAGATAATCAAGAACGTTTTTATCGAAAAGGATTTTTATCCTGGCATCAAAACCATCTTCAGGTTCTTCGTCCCAGAAGAGGAGTTGCTGCGGCAGGTGTGGCAGAACCGGGATGATTGCTGAGGCAGTGGCTGAGGTTTCGGTGTCTGGTTTGCCTCCCAGTTGGGCGCACAGAGAAAGTATCGTGTTACTTGGTTGACCTGCAAAAAGTTGCGCCAGTCGATTCTCACAGTAGGTGGCCAGGGTTTTTATTTTGGAGATCGAATTGGGCAGACTTTCAAGGCCTGTCCAGATCCCGCACGGTGGATCGGCTCCACCTGAATAGACATAATTATAGAGGAGAATCTGATCCCGGGGATCTTCGGGTTCCTTGCCGTTGATCAGGATCTGTGATTTACTGAGTAAAACATGCTGGCCGAGATAGGAAAAGGTGAGAGCGTCTTTTGCGTCCGGAGATAATGCCAGCCCGAGTGGAGTGGCGATAGCGCTGAAATCGAGATCGCGGATTTTGTCCTGCAGGTGCCGGATCAGCTCCAGATCATGCTTTTCTGCCATTTTGTCGAGAGAGGTGCTTTCTTTTTTTGCCAAGGTCAGCCCATCGAGATTAATGTATGGACATTTCTGCGGATCTTCACCACTTCTGGCAACATTGGCTGCAAAGGCAAGGCATGCCGGATAGCCGCATTCTCCGCAGTTTGATTTCGGAGTTCGTTTCAGAACTTCAAGCGGATTCATAATTTCAAAGCACCATCTTGATGGAGGAGTGTTGCCGCAGGACGGTGAAAAAAAAGTTCCGTGCCTCTTCAGAATGCACCGTTACTTCAAGATTAAATGATATATATTTCCCCTTGCCGCTCGATTTGGAAAAGGTGAGGGTGTGCTCGGAATCCGCAAAGATTTCCTTTACCGCAGAGATCAACGCATCTTTTTCCGTGCCTATGATTTTGTAAAGCCATACGCAGGGGTATGCAATTTCAAGTTTTTGGTCGATATGTTTCATGTAAAAGAATATGCTGCAATAATGGTCAAGGGGAAAATGAGACCGTTTGGCGAATTTAAACATATAATAGGTAAAACACAACAGATGAAATGGTTATCAGGCAGGAAGAAATGACGTTGGAAACCAGAGTTGTGCGAAAAATCAGGAGGTTAGGCCTCGCAAAAAGTTGCATGTTTTCCGAGCTTGAAGGCATGTCCTGACAAATCACCTGTTAGAACCGATACAATACATAAATATTTTAAAGTTGTTAAAGGTACACACATATGGGGGAAAAAGTTCGCGTAACATTTGAGCCGGTGGTCAGGACGGTTGACTCCGAGAAGGGTGAGATTCTCATTGATGTTGCACGTCGGGCCGGGATACATATCAACGCGTCCTGCGGCGGCAGCGGGGTGTGTGGAAAATGCCGGATCCGGATCGAACACGGCAGGGTCGAAGGGGAAAAGAGTGAGAAGATAAGCGCCGGTGATTTTGACAAGGGAGTGCGGCTTGCCTGTTCCGCCATCGTCACGGAGAATGTTAGTGTGCGTATTCCCCTTTCCTCCTCCATGCAGAAAGGAGGCTTGTCTGATGGAGTGATCGACCGCCACCGGGCACTTGAGCATCATTTTGATATTGAGGAGTTGCGCAGGGAGGGTATTTTTTCTCCGCCCGTGGAAAAGGTTGCCCTTGAGCTTCCCCCGACCTCCCTCACGGACAATATGGCAGATGCCGGTCGTATTGTCCAGGGTCTGAAAAATCAGTATGACGAACATGGACTGATCATCAGCCTTGCAGTACTGCGTAAAATCAGAAAGTCCCTGCGGGAGAAGGATTTTAACGTCACCGTCACCTTGGCCCGTCCCGTCCACCCAAGCGGCAAGACCCATGTAGTCAATATACAATCTGGGAACTGGGTCAACCGTAATTTCGGACTCGCGGTGGATATCGGCACAACCACGGTCTGGGGACAACTCATCGATCTCCATACCGGCAAGATTCTCGCCAATGCCGGAGATTATAACGGCCAGATCAGCTATGGGGAGGATGTTATTTCCCGCATCATCTATGCTGAAAAACCCAAAGGTGCTGAACTGATGCAGGAGCTTGTCGTATCCACCATCAACAAAATAGTTGCCAGGCTGCTTGTCGAGGCGGATATTGATCGGGATGAAATCGATTCGATTACCATTGCCGCGAACACCACCATGACCCATCTTTTCCTTTCCCTGGAACCGCATAATATACGACGCGCCCCCTATGTGCCGGTAAGCACCTTCTTCCCGCCCATCAGGGCCACCGACCTGGGCCTGCAACTGAGCAGTCATGCCATTGCTCTCCTCTATCCTGCCATCTCAAGTTATGTGGGCGGAGATATTGTGGCCGGCGTTATGGGTTCGGGCATGTACCGCACAAACAAGTTGACCCTGTATATCGATATCGGCACCAACGCCGAGATAGTCATCGGCAGCAGGGAATGGCTGGTATGTGCGGCGTGTTCCGCCGGGCCGGCCTTTGAAGGTGGGGGGATTACCTTCGGCATGCGCGCGTCCGATGGGGCGATTACGGATTTCGGTATTGATCCAGGCACTTTTGAACCGATGAATATCACCATCGGTAGAAAGCCGCCTGTGGGTATTTGTGGTTCAGGTCTGCTCATTATTGTTGCCACCCTTTTTGAAAAAGGAATAATCGACCAGCGGGGCAGGTTTAGACGGGATCTTGCTACACCTCGCATCCGTGAAGGAAAGAGCGGTTTTGAATATGTCCTGGTCTGGCAGGATGAAGCCGGTATTGACTCGGATATCGGCATCAATGAAGTTGATATCAGCAACTTTATCCGGGCCAAGGCCGCAATTTATGCCGGGGTGAAAACACTTATCGAAGAGGTCGGTCTCTCCGTTACCGATCTGGAACAGATCATTCTGGCCGGGGCCTTTGGTTCCTATATAGATCTTGACAGCGCCATGACCGTGGGACTATTGCCCGAATTTGATCCGGGCAGGGTTCTTTATGTGGGTAACGGGTCGCTCATGGGAGCCCGTATGAGTGAGTTGAGTAATCATATCCGGCAGGATGTGGTTGAAGTTGTCCAGAGGATGACAAGCTTTGAACTTTCCGAGGTGGCAAATTTCAAAGAGCAATATGTGGCATCACTTTTTCTGCCCCATACGGATATAAGCCTTTTCCCCAAGTGCGGTATGCGGCTTAATAATGCCGCATCCGCCGACAAGAGTTGATCCATGGGAAGTAAAAAGAGCAAAGACGAAAGCACCTCTTTTTTGCCGACAAGCGCTGCCGAGATGCGTTTGCGCGGCTGGGATGAGGTGGATATTATTCTGGTCACAGGGGATGCCTATGTGGATCATCCCGCCTTTGGTGTTGCCCTGATCGGCAGACTTCTTGAGACTAGCGGCTTCCGGGTGGCGGTTCTGGCCCAGCCCCGCTACGACTCCTCCAAGGCTTTCAAACAGTTCGGTCCGCCTCGCCTGTTCTGGGGAATAACAGCTGGCAATCTTGATTCCATAGTGGCCAATTATTCCGGCAATGCCAAGGTGCGCGATGTTGATCAATATTCCCCGGGGGGCAATCCCTACTTCGGGGAGTCCCGGGAAAAAAGTGAGCGGCGCAGGCCGGATCGTGCCACCGTCAGGTATGCCAATCTGGCCAGAAGTGCCTATGGACCAATTCCGATCATTCTCGGCGGTCTGGAGGCCTCGCTGCGGCGCTTTGTCCACTATGATTACCAGCAGGGGAAATTGCGTGCCTCGGTACTCACGGATGCCAAAGCTGATCTGCTTGTTTACGGCATGGGGGAAAGGGCGGTTGTGGAGGTGGCCCAACGACTGGCAGCCGGCCGAGATCTGGCGGGCATAGCCGGCACCTGCCAGCGGTTAACCGATGCGCAGCAGCAGAGCATTGCCGGTGAGGGACATGTTTTTCTGCCGTCGCTTGCCGAAATTGAACAGGACAGAGAGGCTTATTTAAGCGCCGAGCTTTTGATCGACAAACATGCCAGGTCTCTTAACCGGGCTATACTTCTGCAGAAACAACAGGCGATGTGGGTGGTGCAGCATCCCCCGGCAGATCCCCTTGACACTGCGGAAATGGATAGCCTCTACAGCCTGCCCTTTACCCGTAAAGCCCATCCTGCAGCCGGTGACGTGCCGGCGTACCGCATGATCAGTCACTCGGTAACCATTGTCAGAGGATGTTTCGGCAATTGTTCGTTCTGTGCAATCTCCAGACATCAGGGACCTGTGATTACCTCCAGAAGTGAGGAGTCCGTTGTGGCTGAAGTGGAGCAGGTTACCCGCATGGATGATTTCCGCGGTACGATAAGTGATCTTGGTGGGCCCACCGCTAATTTGTATGGAACAGGCTGCGGGAGCAAGGCCTGCAGTCGCCATGATTGCCTGCATGAGGGGGTGTGCCGGCATCTTGCCATTGATGAAAGACCATTAATCAGCCTGCTCGACAGGGTGAGCCGTATCGCTAAGGTCAAGAACGTCTTTGTCTCCTCAGGACTGCGGATGGAGCTCCTGCTGAAAACCCCGCGTTTGCTGAGAAAATTGTTGACTGACCATACACCCGGCGCCATGAAAATAGCTCCGGAACATACGGTTGCCCATGTGCTTCGGTTGATGCATAAGCATGGCCCGGATATTTTACCCGCTTTTTTGGCATTGTGCCGGAAAATTGCAGCTGAAACCGGTAAAGAATGTATTTTTACTCCTTATTTTATTTCGGCCCATCCGGGATGCAGCCTCGATGATATGAAGGCACTTGCCAGGGACGTGCGTAAAATGGGGCTTACGGTGCGGCAATTCCAGGATTTTACTCCGACTCCCGGGACCATCTCAACAGCAATGTATGTCTGTGGACTTGATCGATACAATCGCAAACCTATATATGTTGCCTATAATGCAAAAGATCGCATGCAGCAGCGGCAGGTTCTTGCAGAAATGAAATGATTTTTGCATATATGGATTTTTTTTAAAAAAGGTGCTCTATTGCTTGTTCGGGTTCTATATGAATATTGCCTTTAATTGTCTTGACATAGCTTTATCTGCCATTGTATTTAACTTTATGGTTCGGGCGGATTTCTTTCTACTTCCCCAGTATTCCGTTCTCTTCTATAAAGAGATTTATCTCCCTTAGATTAAGGATAATCAGCGTGGAGCATACAGGAAAGAATAGCAATAGTATACTCGTCGGTATCGATCTTGGCACATCACGAACGGCTGTGATGACAAACAGAGGTTATAAAGATATCATCCGTTCAGTCGTCGGCTATCCCAAGGATGTAATCGGCCTGAAGCTTGTCGGTAAAAGCCAGGTTTTTGGAGACGAGGCCCTGAAACACCATTCAGCCCTCACACTTTATTGCCCTTTGGAAGATGGGGTCATCCGTGAGGCAAGCAAAAATGATTATAATGCTGCTTATGAACTGATGAAGCACGTTATCGAACAGGCACGTCAGGGAAGCACAGACGATGTCTGCGGAGTGATCGGCGTTCCTGCCCGGGCATCCATCATCAATAAAGAGCTTCTACTGAAAATTTCCCAGGATCTGATGTCTATTTCCGTCGTGGTTTCAGAACCATTCATGGTTGCCTATTCACTGGACAAACTCAATAACTCAATTATTATTGATATCGGCGCCGGTACCGTCGATATCTGCGGTATGAAGGGAACCATCCCTTCTCCCAAGGACCAGATTACTCTGCTGAAAGCCGGTGATTATATAGATGAAAGGCTTGAAGACCTGATCCAGCAGCATTATCCGGACGTGCAGGTCACCCAGAATTTTGTGCGACTCATTAAAGAGCAATACGGATTTGTAGGTGAACCGGACGAAACGGTGAAGGTGAGCATGCGTATAAACGGCAAACCCGTTGAACTTGACATTACCGAAGATCTGCAACTGGTCTGCGAAAGTATTGTGCCTGATATTGTTGAACATCTGGAAACCATTATCAGGGGATTTGATCCTGAGGACCAGCAGCAGGCTCTGTTGAACATCTATCTTGCCGGTGGAGGCTCAAAAATCCGCGGCATTGACTCCTTTATAACTGCACAGCTTCATGAGTATGGAGACGTGCGGGTAACCTGTGTGGCCGATTCTGACTACATCGGCAGTTCCGGCGCCTTGAAAATGGCAACGGAAGTGCCGCCGGAACTGTGGAGTCAGGTTGGTTTCTTAAGTTGACAAAGAGTATCATATGGATTTTTTTATCTGGTTTTTATTCCTTGCTTTAGGTGCAGCCATCGGCAGCGGAACCGCAGCCTATCTTCTGCGCAATAGAGGCAAACAGGAAAGCGAACAAACGAAAAACGGCTACGAAGAACAGGTCAATTCTTTGAACAGCCAGCTTCGTGATGTTAAGGCGAAAATGGAAAGTGTGCGTGACGAAAGCAAACGCTACTGGGATGAGTTGCAGTTCGAAAAGAAACAACGCCAGGAAGTTGAGGAAAAAATAAAAGTAATTCCCGGGCTTGAATCCATGCTGCAGGAGAAAAAGCATCAGGTTGCAGAGCTGATTGAAGAGAATACGGGATTAAAAAAATCACTGGCCGATGTTGAAAAGGAACTCGATGATGAACGCCGGTCTTTTCATGACAGCCTTATCTATGTGCAGGGCAGCCATTATCTGCCGGCCGGCGTCGTGCGGAACATGATGCGCCAGCAGGGAAATTTTGAGAAATCGGCCGAGTGAGACTCATTGTCGCCGCAGGTGGGTGACGCTGAATTTACGTTTTTTTGTTTTGCCGCTTCACTGTCGGAGAACTTAATTTCAAAAAGGTAATCATATATGGAAATCCAGCCACAGAACACTCGGGAAACAGTGCATCATATGCAGAATCAGCTTCTTGTCGGCATTGACCTGGGTACGTGCCGCACAGCGGTCATGTCCAACCGTGGTGCTCGTATTATGGTCAGATCCGTTGTTGGCTATCCCAAGGATGTCATCAGTGAAAGGATGGTCGGCAAAGGACCGATTATCGGCCAGGACGCCATCAGGAAACGCAGTTTCCTTGATCTCTGCTTTCCTTTGGCTGATGGAGTCATCCGCGAGGCCAGCGAACGGGACTATGATGCTGCCTATGAGCTGATAAAGTACATTGTCGATATGGCAAAACAAGGAACTGAATCTCCGGTGAGCGGCATTATCGGGGTGCCGGCCCGCGCCTCGATAATGAACAAGGAACTTTTACTTGATATCGCTAAAGAGGTCATGTCGGTCGCCCTTGTTGTTTCAGAGCCTTTCATGGTAGCCTATCAGCTTGGCAAGTTGAGTAATTGTATCGTGATTGATATCGGCGCCGGCACGGTGGACATCTGCGGCATGAAAGGAACCGTGCCCACTGCGGATGACCAGGTGACCTTTCTCAAAGGCGGTGATTTTATCGATGAGCGTTTACAGAGCTCCATTGCCCGGCATTATCCTGGAGTGCAGATCACCGAGTCTGTTGCCTGCTCGATCAAGGAAGCCCATGCCTTTGTCGGAGCGGCCCAGGCGCCCGTAATCGCCAAACTGCGTATGGAAGGCAAGCCGGTTGAGTTTGATGTCACAGAAGATGTGAGCGCAGTTTGTGAAATTATTGTCCCTGACATTGTTGAGCAGCTTGAGACCCTGATCATGAAATTTGATCCGGAAGACCAGGAAGAGGCGCTGAAAAATATCATTCTCGCCGGAGGCGGGTCCCGGATAAGAGGGCTTGACCGGATGATCGCTCTTCAGATGAAGGATTATGGCGAGGTTGTTGTCACCTGTGTGGACGACCCTGAATTTATCGGCAGTGCCGGGGCCTTGAAGCTTGCCACAGAGATTCCCTCAGAGAAATGGCCTGAAATCGGGGTTATGTTCGGAGCTGATTAGTCAGAATACCTGCCAGGGAAGTTTCATAGTTTCCATATAAAGTTTCCCCTGCAGTTTGGGAAACTTTTTTTGTCTGAAGTGTAAGCAGAAGATATTTACGTAAATGACGAGTTAATAATTGATCAGGTTGGCTATATGAAGAAAAAAATACTTGTAGCTGTTGATGGCTCTTATTGTTCACTTAATGAAATCCATTACTTAAGTAAACTATTCGGAGAACATGACGATATTTCCATTCATCTGGTCACTGTTGTTTCAGGTTCCTTGCCTCCCAGTTCAGAATGGCTGGACGAAGAGGATAAAATAAACATGCTCTCTTCAGAGGCGAGAAAAAAATTCAACCTGACTAAAAAACATTTACGGGAAGAGACGGCATTTCTTACCCATCATGGGCTGAAAGAAGATCAGGTGACCTCTGATTTGCAACTCTCCCGTGCCGGAATTGCCAATGATCTCATTTTTGAAATGCAGAAGGGAACCTATGATGCCCTGGTGATTGCCAGAAGAGGGCTCGGCAAACTGCAGGAACTCGTATTGGGAAGCGTCACTACCACAATTCTGGAAAAATGTTTCAATGTGCCGATCTGGATTATTGACGGAGAAATTGATTCCCGCAGGTTCCTGGTCCCGGTTGACGGTTCATGGAGAACCCTGAAGGCGGTAGACCATCTAAGTTTTATGCTTAAAAATGTGCCGGACATCGAGATCGCCCTGTTTCACTCTCTTTCATGGCTGACACCTAAGAAATTACTCGAATTGGACACGTTCTGTGATATCTGGGGGAAACAATGGTGTGATGAGCATCTCACCGTGCCAGATGCCATTTTCACCGGCCCTGAACAGCTGTTGCGTGAAAACGGCTTTGACATGACAAAGGTGACCAGGATAGAGGAAAGCAGGGGGCCGGTGGCGGCTCTTGATATTATACTCGAGTTGCGCGATAACAAATATGGGACAATCGTTATGGGCAGACGCGGGCCGGATGAGCCCAAGGGAATTTTCGGGGGTGTGTCAGGCCATGTGTTGCGCACGGTGAATGGCGTTGCGGTGTGGTTGGTGAATTAAGCCATTGGCCGCGCATTTTGCGTTTTTCCTTGCTGTTGTCCTGGTTTGATAATTAATTGATGAAATAGGCCTTTGTTCCAACATGGAATACTCCCGGCTCACTGTTGAGGAAACATTGGCAGAACTTGCTGCAAGTAAACTTGGTCTGTCAAGTCAGGAGATTGCAGACAGAAGAAGCAAATATGGCTTTAATCAAATAGCAAGCGAGGAGAAGCGGCACCCTCTTTTGCTCCTTGTTGATCAGTTCAAAAGTTTCATTATCTATATACTGCTCTTTGCCGTTGTATTTTCTCTGGCTATCGGTGAGTATGTCGATTGCCTTATTATCCTCGCCATCCTGGTTGCCAATGCGCTCATCGGTTTCTTCCAGGAACTTTCCGCTGCCAGGTCTCTTGCCGCCTTAAAAAACCTCACTACCGTCAAAACAACCGTTCTCAGGGATAATGTCTGGGTAACCCTTGACTCAAAAGAACTTGTTCCCGGTGATATTATTTCCCTGCGCACAGGTGACAAGGTCCCGGCAGATGCCAGGTTGATCAATGAGGTGCGCCTGGCGCTTGATGAATCTTCCCTGACCGGCGAGAGCCTGCCTGTTCAGAAAAAAAACTGTCGTCTGGAGAGAGAGGTGCAACTTGGCGAGCAGGTGAACATGCTTTTTGCTTCCACCTCCGTGGTTGCCGGCAAAGCCACTGCAGTCGTATGCACTACCGGCATGGATACGGAGATCGGCAAAATTACCCTGCTGGTAAAAGAGGCCAGGGAGGAGATGACCCCCCTGCAGCGAAAACTTGATATGTTCGGCCGAAAACTCGGCTTTGCCATCATCGCCATCTGCCTGTTTATTCTCCTTGCCTCCTGTACCAAGGAGTTTATCGCTCATCACACCCTCAGTCGGAACATGTTTATTTCCCTGGCCTTTGTGGCAATCAGTCTGGCTGTTGCCGCCGTTCCCACCGCACTGCCTGCTGTTGTCACCATTGCTTTGAGCATCGGAGTCAAAAGATTGCTGAAAAGAAAAGCCCTGGTGCGCAGATTGTCGTCAGTGGAAACCCTGGGGAGTTGCGATGTGATCTGTACGGATAAAACAGGGACACTGACCCAGAATGAAATGACCGTACGCCAGGTCTGGTCTGTGGATACGGAAGCTACTTTGGCAGGAATCGGCTACAGGCCGGAGCCCCGTCTTGCCTTTCATGGGGACCCTCTGCTGTTTGAGGCAGGCATGATCTGTAACAATGCCTCCCTGCGCCTGCAGGACAATGAGTGGCGCATCCAGGGAAACCCCACCGAGGCGGCCTTGCTGGTCAGTGCGATGAAAGTCGGCAGCAACCCCGATTTCACGCTGCTTAACGAGTATCCCTTTGACTCGGAACGCAAATGCATGAGTGTGCTCGTCAAACGATATGATCGCCTGGTGATTTACACCAAGGGTGCTCCTGATGTCATCCTGCAAAAATGCACGCACATATACAGGGGAGGTGAACCGGCATCGCTGAATGATAATCTCCGGCAAGGTATCATGGCGCAGAATGACCGCTATGCCGCACAGGCCATGCGCGTCCTTGCCTTTGCTTACCGAACAATTGACGATGCGGTGGAGTTTGTTGAAGAAAATCTTGTTTTCATCGGCCTGCAGGCAATGATTGATCCGCCCCGGGTGGAGGTGGTCGATGCTGTGCAGAAAACCTATCAGGCAGGCATCAGGGTCATCATGATTACCGGTGATTATCCTGAAACAGCCAGGGCCATCGGGCAGGAAATCGGAATTGTCGGCAACATCCTCACCGGCGAGGAACTTCAGCGAATGGATGACAGCGCGTTACGCGGGGCGCTTGATAAGGGGACCAATATATTTGCCAGGGTAGTGCCGGAGCATAAATTGCGCATTGTACAGGCCTTGCAGGATTCAGGTCACATTGTGGCCATGACCGGAGACGGGGTAAATGATGCGCCTGCCTTAAAAAAGGCCAACATCGGCATTGCCGTGGGCAGTGGCACGGAGGTGGCCAAGGAGGCCGCCGATTTTGTGCTGCTTGATGACAGTTTTTCCAATATTGTCAGCGCCATTGAGGAGGGCAGGGGGATCTATGACAATATTCAGAAATCCATTATGCTCTTATTGTCAGGCAATCTTGGCGAGGTGCTGATCATCTTTCTGGCTGTGATCCTTGGCCTTAACCTTCCTCTAACGGCCATCATGCTTCTCTGGATCAACATGGTCACTGATGGGGCGCCGGCGCTTGCCTTCAGTGTTGATCATTACGGCAGTGATATCATGCTTCGCAACCCAAAGCCTAAAGAGGAGGGAATCCTGCCTCGGCCAAAGCTCATGTTGATCACTTCTCTCGGCATTGTCGGCACCGCCATTGCCCTTTTACTCTTTTCGCTTTACGGCGGCAGTTCCGGTGAAGAACGGGAACTTACGCTGGCGCGTACCATGGTTTTTAATTTTGTGGTGCTCTACGAGATGATTCTGGTTTTCGTCATCAGGCACGGTTATCAGGTTTCCTTTTTCTCCAACCGCTATATCTGGGCCACCGTAATGCTCAGTGCCCTGTTACAGGCTGTTTTGATGTATACTCCCCTGCGGGGATATTTCAAGGTTTCCCCCTTAAATGGCGAGGAACTTGCCGTTCTGATGATAGCCGGGTTTGGTTTTTATGCCATGTTCATTTTGTACTACTTCCTCAGGAAAAGATTCATCCTCGTTCCCTAAGTTCTGTGGGTTTCATCTCCTTTGCAATAATCCGGCAGCATCCGAAATCCATGGGTGAAATAACCCGACATGTAGACTGATATGCGATTGTTTAGGTCATAACACTATTTCGCCAGCAGGCTTATCACACCAATATGGCAAGGTGTTGTCTAACTATCTGGAATAAAAACGAATTAAAATTCCTTGCACCTATCTCGCAATTGGATTAAATATTGGACTTAATACAAGTAATTTTCTGTATTGACTGCAACCGAAAATTAACTGATGCAAGAACTATATTTTAGTGAGGTGAAAGATGGACATGACTGATGAACAAAGGACGCATAAACGGTTCAAGGCCCCGGTCGGGACGGTAATGTATACCGCCGACAGCATGAGACAGATAGTTGACATCGGCACCGGCGGATTTTCTCTTAATCTCAAGCATCTCGACAGGGAAATATTCGCGCAGAAGAAAACTGTTGATATCCTGCTGGGGGGCACTCTTTTGCGGGAAGTTCCTGTCACAGTTGCCTGGGATGATCAAGCATCATTTGCCGGGCAAGAGGCTGCCGACATGGACAATGTTGTCGGGGTGAAATTTGAAAATTTGACGAAACAGCAGAGAGCTTTGATCGATGATTTCATCTCACGGCATATAGCCGGAAATGCCTAAATCAATTTCAGCCAGGCCTGGTTGAGCTGTTTTATGATAGGGACGGATACGGTGTGATCTCCCCCAGGTTGTCGGGCCTGTGATTACAGGTTTTTGTCCATAAAATAATAGCTGGCAGAATGAGACAGTTCTTCTGTGGATATCATGCCTCCATTCCGGGCAATTCTGTTTTTTTATAAGTCCACAGGCTTCACAGGCTGAACAGAGCGACATAGCAGTGCCACCTTGTACAATTCCAATAGAGCGTTCTCTTTTTCGTTAAGAAAACAGAGAACGCCTTCTTCTCCATCGGTCAGTTCCAGTACGTGCAGAGTTTCACCGGAAAACTTTACAAATAGTGATTGTTTAAAAAAATTGTTTCTGCTTGCACTGGTGTAAAGAGGAGGCAACTCCTGGGGCAGTTCTCGCCACAGCAGGTCTTTAGTCTGTTTCAATACGTGTGGGCCGAGGTGATCGGGAAGAAAACGATGGCCGCAGCGCAGCCAGTCGTAAATAAGAAGTTCCTGCAGTACCCCCCCCATCGGATCATTCCTGATGAAATCAGCAAGGATTTCGCTCAATAACAGCTGAGTTTTTGCCCTGTTGAAGAAGTCATGTTTCCTGCATGATTCAAGCAGATCCAGAAAAAACTGAAAACCATCCCGGCCATTTCTCTGTAAGAATCCGAAAAATGCCCTGAAATAACGGTTGTTGTAGAAAGCCTCGACACATTCTCCGAACCAGAAAAGCTCAGCCATTTGATCATGAGACAGCCATCTGGTGGACAGGACTTCATAGGGGGGATAGTTGCAGTGCTGGATGGAGAATTCCCCCAGCTGTCTGCTGATCGGGGTCTGGGGGAGTACTTTTAACAAACCCATCTGGATATAATGGGGGCAGACTGAAAAGATATCGTTAAATGATTTACCAAAAGACGCATATGTCTCATAGGGGAGGCCGAGAATAAGATCCACATGGAGATGGACGGTATTGATCTGCACCAGGCGTTTAATGTTGTCAAGGGATGAGCTGATGCTGCTTTTCCGGCTGATGGCGGAAAGGGTCTTTACATGGGTTGATTGAATGCCGATCTCAAACTGAAAAAGGTGTGGCGGGATGGTCTGCAGAAATGCAAACATCTCTTCTGAGAAGAGGTCCGGAGCAATTTCAAAATGAAAAGTGGTCCCCTTGGATTCATCAAGAAGAAATTTCCAGATTTCCAGTGCTCTTTTGGCTGATGCGTTAAATGTTCTGTCGACAAAGCGAAGACTTTGTGGTTTATGGGCGAGGATCTCTTTGAGTTCATCGCGTACTTTTGCAATATCCTTGTACCGTACTCCCGGTTCCAGCGAAGATATGCAGTAACTGCATGAGTAAGGGCATCCCCTGGATGATTCGTAGTAAATATGGCGGTTGACAAGCTGGTCTTTGAAGTCGTCCGGCGTAAAGGGGGAATAAAATTCTCTGGATCTGACTCCATGGTAGCTTGGGCGAAGCGAACCACTTTTGAGATCAGTATAAAAGGACCGGTCTATCCCTTCGATTTCACCGCTGACAACAGTACATCCTGTCGGAAGTTCATCCGCATTGAAAGCAATTGCCTGCGGACCGCCGAGAATAATACGGGAAAATGGTTGAGTTTTGGCAAGATCATTTATTATTCTTTTAATGATATGGGCGTTCCAGATATAAACCGAGAAAAAAAATGCGTCAGCCGCCAATGAGCTGATTTGCATCAGCGTGGGATAATAGGGATCATTAATGGTAAATTGATTGATGTTTACAGCAACGTCATCTATATTCTTAAATAGCTCTTGTCTCAGATAGAAAAGACTCAGGCAGGAATGGGTAAATCTGCAGTTAAAGCCGATCAGAGCGAATTTCATAAGCCGGTTTTATATAGTCTAACATTGTGATTTGATAAATATTTATCTGGTAGTATCAAGCGTACTGAGCACGAAGAAATACTTGACAGTTATTATTAAAACATTTTAAGACTGTCAAGCGGATTACGTTTATTAAAAAGGTATTTTCAATCGATCGCAACAAGTCCTGCGATTTAATAATATTTGTTAAACAAAAATAATGATTTCTCTCATAACCAAGCTCGGAGATTCATTTCTCTATATGGTCCGGGACCTGGGACGGATGGGGCTTTTCCTGTTGTCTGCCCTGATGGGAATATTTTCACGTCCCTTCCGATTCCGTGAGACCGTACGGCAGATTCAAATTATCGGGGCAAATTCATTTGGCGTGATTTTTTTTATCTCTATTTTTACCGGTATGGTGCTTGGCCTGCAGGGCTATTACACCTTGCGGAAATTCGGATCAGAGGGCATGCTTGGTTCTGCCGTGGCCTTGAGTCTGATTCGCGAACTCGGCCCTGTTCTCACCGCCCTTATGGTTACAGGACGCGCTGGTTCGGCAATGTGTGCCGAGATCGGCATCATGCGCAATTCCGAACAGATTGATGCCCTGGAGTGCATGGCTGTCAATCCTTTCCGCTATCTCATCACCCCAAAATTTCTTGCAACAATCATCTCGCTTCCTATTCTGACCCAGTTTTTTAATGTTATCGGCATAGCGGGGGGCTATGTGGCAGGAGTCATCCTGCTTGGAGTAAATCCGGGAGCCTTTTATAACGGCATCGAACAGAGTGTTGTCACTGAGGATATCAACCTCGGTATTGTCAAATCCTTTGTTTTTGCCCTTCTGGTGGTCTGGATCTGTACAGGAAGAGGGTATTTTGTCCATATTCTACGTAATGCCGGATTCGGAGCCGAAGGTGTCAGCCGAGCAACCACCCAGGCCGTGGTGCTTTCCTCAATTGCAGTATTGATCTGGGATTATCTGATTACGGCGATCATGCTATGAGTCCCGCGATAATCGAATTCCATAACGTTGTGAAATCATTCGGCCAACAGCGGGTTCTTGACGATGTAACCGTTTCTTTTGAGTCCGGCAAGACGACGGTTATTGCCGGAGGAAGCGGTCAGGGTAAAAGTGTCACTTTAAAGCTTATCCTTGGCCTGTTGTCTCCGGATTCCGGTGAGATTCTAGTGAACGGGCGAGATATCACCCGGATGAAACTGAGGGAATTAAACAAAATACGGGAGAAATTCGGGGTGTTATTTCAGGGAGCAGCGCTCCTTGACTCAATGACCGTTTTTGAAAACGTTGCTTTGCCTCTGAGGGAGAGGACAAAATACAAAAGCCAGGAAATTGCCCAACGAGTGAGGCAGATGCTTGCCCAGTTTAATCTTGAGGGCCACGAAGATAAATTTCCCGCTCAGCTCAGCGGCGGGATGAAAAAGAGGGCTGGTCTGGCCAGGGCATTGATGCTGCAGCCGGATATCATGCTCTTTGATGAGCCGACAACAGGTCTTGATCCACAGATAACCATGGATATCTACAGGCTTTTTTTTACAAGCCAGAAGCAGTTCGGCTATACGTCGATCATTGTCAGCCATGATATCCCAAAGGTGTTTAATCTGGCAGATCAGGTTGTTTTGTTGAAGAAAGGAAAGATGATGACTTTTTCAAGCCCTGAAGATATTCCCTTAAGCAGCGAACCAGAGATTGTTTCCTTTGCCACCGAGACCATGGGGCATATCTACTCAAGCAGAAAGATGGAACATAATATATGAAAAAAAACAACATTGAATTTGTTGTGGGGGTATTCTTGATCCTCGGTTTTCTCGCCTTTGCTTATATCTCATTGCAGTTCGGCGAATTTTCAATTTTTTCCAAAGGGCAGAATTATACCTTGTTGGCCGACTTCGATAACGTGTCAGGATTAAAAAAGGGGGCGGTTATCACCATTGCCGGGGTCAGCGTGGGAAAAGTCTCAAACATAAGACTGACCAAAGAACAGCGGGCGGAAGTCTCGCTCTATCTTTCCAATGATGTCGAGATCACTGAAGATGCCATTGCCTCCATCAAGACTCAAGGTATTATCGGTGACAAGTATATTCGTATCAGTCAGGGCGGATCGGAAACCTATCTCAAGGAGGGGGGGGCGATCACGGATACGGAATCTGCCGTTGATATTGAAGATTTGATCAGCAAATATATATTTGGTAAAGTATAATCGCTATCCTCCTGTTTCTATGGATCAACCGTGATTACTCTGGGTAAACTTCACTATGGGAAAAGATGAACGGGGATGAAAAAAATAAATAAACTTTCTATTGCTTCCCTGTTGATGTCGCTTTCGCTGGCTTTTTTTGTTTTTATCAATACTGCTGTTCCCTGTCATGCCGCCAATGAACCGATTGATCAGCTACATGATTCTGTGAACCTGATTATAGATATTTTACGCAGGAACGATCCGGGCGAGCAATGGGTAACCAAAAAAGAAGAGATTGTTAAAATCGTTAAAAGTAGGTTTGCTTCCGACGAACTGGCGCAACGGGTTTTGGCGCTTAACTGGAGAGCCAGGACCGGACAGGAAAAAGAACAGTTTATTTCACTTTTTTCCCAGGTGCTTGAAACCACCTATATTAACAGGCTCAAATCATATTCTGATGAAGAAGTAACATTTAAAAAACAGATCGTTAACAATGACAAGGCGATTGTCTATAGTGAGATAGTAAAGAATAATCAAGAAATCCCAATTGTTTACCGTGTAAAAGATGATAAGGGACAATGGCTGATCTATGATATTATTATAGAAGGTGTCAGTCTCGTGCAAAACTATCGGCAACAATTCGATCAGATAATTAAAAACGAAGGTTATGATGGTCTGGTCCGCCGCATGGAAGAAAAAATTCAGGAAAATAAACAAAATGATATTGAGACACATGAGTAAAGGCCGTTACGAAATACCCATGCATTTTTAAATAATTTGGTTACGGTCCCCATATGTCTGTCAATGCATTGGGATGTTAAGTTTTTTTACAACGGCTTAGTAGGATTTAACGACGGGGAATTATTGTGATAAAAAATATTGTCAATGCGAAATTAATCGCTGTTCTCGTGCTTTTGCTGGTGCTGGTTTCCGGCTGGGATAACCACAGATTGTTCAGGGTAAACTTTCAATCATCGGCATGGGCTGCAGACGAGATGGGCGACGCAGCCTTCCTTGATGATGAGTTGGATGAGCAGGAGGCAGGTGTGGAGGTCAGTGATCCGCTTGAGCCGGTCAATCGCTTTTTTTTCCATTTCAACGACAAGCTTTATTTCTGGGCATTAAAGCCTGTAGCCCGAGCTTATGGTGCGGTTTTGCCCCAGGATATTCGCATCTGCATACGAAATGCCTTTCATAATCTGTTTTTTCCGGTTCGTTTTGTTAATAATGTATTACAGGGGAAATTTAAAAACGCCGGCATTGAAGCATCCCGTTTTGTCATTAATACAACCGCAGGGGTGGCAGGGTTTGGCGATCCTGCCAAGGATGTCTTCGGTCTTGAAATAAAGGAAGAGGATCTGGGGCAGACTTTCGGATACTGGGGAATCGGCAATGGTATCTATTTTTGTTGGCCTGTTCTGGGGCCGTCCACTATGCGTGATAGCTTCGGATTGTTCGGAGACTCCTATCTGAGCCCCCTTGGCTGGGTCATGCAGAATGATCTTGAAGATGGCCTGGCCCTGTACGGAGGCAAGCAGGTGAATAATACCTCTTTGGTTATCGGAGATTACGAGGCATTTCTGCAATCTTCATTCGATCCTTATATTTCTCTTCGCGACGCCTATATTCAATATCGGCAGAGCAAAGTCAAAGATTCAAAACAGAATAATAAAATTTATTGAAATTTCCCTTGGCTGCCCATGGTATTGCTGCCTCGGGCTGCCGGGATATTCGCCATTATTACACCGATTTGATTATTATTCGATCCGTTATGAATAAATTACCTGTTCGTTTCCAAACCACGGCAATATTTATGTATTGCCTTTTTGCCCTGTTGCTCAAAGCCGATGAGGCCGCCTGTCTGAACAGCCCGGCAGAATATATGCAGAGCGCAGTTGAAGAAATAATGGCTATATTGAAAACTGATCAGCTGGAACTTGTTGAAAATAGCCAGTACAAAAGGAAACTGATTCTTACCGTCGTCCGCCATCATTTTGATTTTAAAGAGATGTCGAAATTGACGATGGGAAAGTATTGGAAAGATTTATCTGATGCTGATAAAGGCCATTTCGTTGAAATTTTTTCCCGGTTGATTGAAAATTCCTATATTGATAAAATCGAAGCCTATTCAGATGAAAAGATTATTTTTCTGAAAGAATCCGTAAGGGAAAACAAATCATTGGTTCCAACCCTTATCAAGCACAATAACCTCGATATCCCGATTAGTTATAAGCTTTATAAAACCCAGGACAGATGGCGTGTTTACGATGTGGTTATTGAAGGTGTCAGTCTGGTGCAGAATTACCGGAGTCAGTTCAACAGTATTATCATGAAAGAAAAATATGCCGGACTGGTGAAGCGGATTGATGAAAAACTGGAAAAAAATGCGGCGGAAGGGGAATAGGCACTGTTATGCAAGGTGCGCAAGACAAGGCATCAAAATCTCAGGCAGATAAACGGCAGTTCCACAATTTGTTTCCTGAATTCACGGAAAACGAGGTTGAGAGACTCATTTGTTATCTTGAACTCCGTCGCTATGCCCCGGGAACGATACTATGGAAACAAGGAGATCCCATGAAGTTTATGGGGTTACTGGTTGAAGGCAAACTGGTTGTCAAGCGTGAAGGCAGATTCCCGGGCAAAAATATCATACTGGCAATTTTAGAAAAAGGTTCACTCTTTGGGGAGATGGCTGTTGCCGCATCCCATCAACATTCGGTCACGATTTCCGCTGTTGAAGAAACACAGGCCTATGTCCTCTCCTTTGACAATGCCCAGAAGCTTTTTCAGAAAGAACCTGCTTTGTCTATCAAACTTCTCAAGAAAATCGTAGTAGTTTGCGGTTTACGCCTGCAGCATACCGGATCAAGGCTGGCGGAACTTCTTTAGCTCCATAAGGCTTCTTTTTTTTCTTCATTCCTTTCCTATTTCTGTTATCTTCAATGAAAGCTCTTGACAAGAAATTAATTTTATTTATAATTTCTTGTTCCTTTGCCTGCTATATATTGCTTTTGGAGCCTGTGTTGTGAAGATTGATTTTTATGAAATTCCGGAAGAGGGCCTGTCTCTCTCTGTAGACGATGCTCATTGGTTCCCACAAGATCTCGAACGCTTGGGGAAAGCGGAGTCTTCGCTCAGACTGAAAAGGCTTGGGCAACGTGTTGTGGTTACAGGGAGATTTTCAGCTACTGCTGTCTTTGAATGTGACCGTTGTCTCGGGAAATTTCATCTGCCGTTGGACTCCGATTTCAGCATAAATCTTGAACTTCCCACGGAAGGCATAAGCGAAATGGAGGAAAAAGACCATTACTGTCACGATAGCGAGATGGATATGGACATCCTTGAAAATGGTGAAATCAATATTACCGATATATTGCAGCAGCAGTTATACCTTGCCGTGCCCATGAAAAAACTCTGCTCCGCGGAGTGTCGTGGGATGTGTAGTAAATGCGGAGCAAATCTCAATCATGAACAATGTCGATGTCAACCTGATACTTCTTCGCCCTTTAGTGTGTTAGCCAAATTGAAGGGTTAATATTTATGCAGCAACTTTAAAAAGTTAATTTTTTTCACATAAACTCGTAGGTTGGAGGAAAAATAATGGCCTTACCGAAAAGAAGACACTCTCGTTCCCGTACCAGAATCCGTCGTTCCCATGACGGATTGACCGCACCCACCATTTCCACATGCGCAGATTGTGGTGAACCAAAACTGCCACATCGCCTCTGTTCCAGTTGCGGTTCCTACAAGGGGCGTAAAGTAATCGATCTTGGTGAAGAAGATATTGACTAGTCTCCATTGGCTGAATTTGGGGTGGCAGTAACCTGTGGTTAAGCTGCCTCAAGATGTAAAGACCTGGGAAATGTATTGAAGAGCATGCTTCAGTTTAAAAAGAAACGTGCTCATTTGGCCAGAGGAGATGTTGCGTGCGGATAGCTCTTGATGCCATGGGAAGTGACCGTGGCCCGGCAGAAATGGTTGCAGGTGCTGCGCTGGCTGTTCGTGATGCGGATGTGCATATCACCATAGTTGGTGGTGAGGAGCAGATTAAGCCAGCCCTGAAAAAAGAAGGCATCTCGCATCTGGTTGATTTTGTGCCGACCTCCCAGGTCATTACCATGCACGACTCACCCATCGAGGCCGTTCGCAAAAAGAAAGACTCTTCTGTTGTCGTTGCTTTTGAACTTCTCAGAAAGCATGAAGTCGATGCAGTGGTCAGCCCTGGAAATTCCGGTGCCGTCATGGCCGCGGCCATTAAATTTCTCGGCAGGTTAAAGGATATTTCACGTCCGGGAATTGCCAGCGTTTTTCCTACCCTGAAAGGCCCGGTTGTGGTCATGGATGTCGGCGCAAATGTTGATTGCCGTCCGAAACACCTGTTCCAGTTCGGCGTTATGGCTTCCGCTTTTTCCCGTATCATGTATGGCATTGAAAACCCTCGTGTCGGCCTGCTGAGTATCGGCGAAGAGGGCGGCAAGGGAAATGCCCTGGTGAAAAGCGCCCATTCCCTTTTTCAGAGCAGTGGACTGAACTATATAGGCAATGTCGAGGGCCGTGATACATTTGTCGGCGATGTGGATGTTATCGTCTGTGACGGATTTGTCGGCAATGTTTGTCTAAAGCTCAGTGAAGGGTTGGCTGAAGCTGTATTAGCCATGCTCAGGGAAGAAATCGGTAAAACATTCAAAGCGAGAATGGGATATTTTCTCGCCAAGCAAGCCTTCAGCAATTTCAAAAAACGGGTCGACTATGCCGAATATGGCGGGGCTCCCTTGCTTGGCTTTAACGGCACAGGTGTTATCTGCCATGGCAGGTCCAATATGGTGGCCATCAAGAATGCCCTGCTGGTAGCTGATGGTCTGGCCAAGCATAATGTGAATGACCATATTCTCGCCATGCTTGAGAATTCAAAATCGGCTTTATCTCAATTTGAAGAAAATAATGTTCCGGCGGGAGCAGCATAAATGAACAGAATGGTTGTCCTCGGCACTGGTTCAGCTCTGCCGGCAAAAGTCCTGTCTAATGCGGACCTGGAAAAAATGGTGGATACATCCGACGAATGGATCACCACCCGGACGGGCATTAAAAACAGACGTATCGCCGTTCAGGGAGAGGAAACCTCCAAACTCGCCACCCTGGCCGCCGGCAGGGCACTGGAAATGGCAAAGCTGTCACCAGACGAAATCGACATGATTATTGTCGGCACGATCACACCCGATATGGGCATGCCGTCATGTGCCTGTCTGGTGCAAAAAGAACTTGGGGCTACACGCGCATTTGCTCTCGATATCAATGCCGCCTGTTCGGGTTTTGTTTTTTGTCTCGATGTGGCTGATAAATACATCAAAGCAGATCCGGACATGAAAATTCTGGTTGTCGGCGCCGAGACATTATCGAGCCGGGTCAACTGGGAAGATCGCAACACCTGTGTTCTCTTTGGTGATGGAGCCGGGGCCTGCTTGGTTACAGGGACAACAGAGCATCGCGGCATGTTGGCCAGCAAACTCTTTTCAGACGGCAGTCTTTATAAGCTTCTCTATATGGACAATGTGCCGAGTATGAACAAAAATCTGGCTTCCCAAGACAATGACGGTTCCTATATCAAGATGGCCGGACGGGATGTTTTCAAGTATGCCGTTCGCTCCATGGACATGGCTATCATGAACGTGCTTGACCAGGTGCAGGTGTCGGTCGATGATATTGCCCTTTTTATTCCTCATCAGGCCAATATCCGTATCTTAAAAAGCCTGGGAGAAAGGCTGGGGATAGCCAGTGAAAAAGTCTACATAAATCTGGACAAATATGGTAATACATCGGCGGCTAGTATCCCTATAGCCTTGGACGAGGCGAATCGGGAAGGCCGCATTAATGCCGGAGATCTTGTTCTGCTCTGTGCCTTTGGTGGTGGTTTTACCTGGGGTGCCACTTTATTTCGATGGTAGAATTTTCTGATTATAATTTTGTTGAGGAGTTAAGCTGTGGATTATTTTTTAACTGAAGAACAGCAGATGATAGTTGATCTCTCCCGGCAGATTGCCGACGAGTTAATCATTCCCCAACGTGCAGCTCTCGATGAATCCGAAGAGTTTCCAAGAGATATTCTTGACGCTGTTGCCAAAGCAGATCTTTTTGGTATTTATATTCCCGAAGAATACGGCGGTTTCGGGGCAGGCACCTTTGAAATCGTTTTAGCTCTGGAACAGTTTGGTCGTGGTTGTGTCGGTGTGGCAACGGCATTTGCCGCCAGTGCCCTTGGCGCATTTCCCATTATGATTTCCGGCAGTGAAGAAATGAAGCAGAAATATCTGCCGGATATTGCCACCGGCGTGAAAAAAGCCGCTTTTGCCCTCACGGAAGCCAATGCCGGCAGTGATGCCTCAGGTATCCAGACCACCGCCGTACTCGATGGTGATGAATGGGTACTGAACGGTACCAAACAGTGGATAACCAACGCCGGTGAAGCCAAGATTTATACAGTCATTGCCATCACCGATCGTTCAAAAGGCCCTCGCGGTGCTTCCATGTTTGTCGTAGAAGATACTGATCCGGGTTTTTCTTACGGGGTCAAGGAAAAGAAACTCGGCATCCGGGCATCTTCAACCCGTGAGCTTATCTTCAAAGACTGCCGCATTCCGAAAGACCGGCTTATCGGCCGGCAAGGCACCGGTTTCATAACGGTCATGAAAACATTGGACAAATCACGACCGGGTATCGCCATTCTCGGCGTCGGACTTGGCCAAGCGGCCTTGGATGAGGCAGTTACCTATGCCAAGCAGAGAGTGCAATTCGGTAAACCGATTATCTCTTTTCAGGCCGTGCAGCACATGCTTGCCGATATGGCGATCCAGCTTGAAGCTGCCCGCGCCCTTGTTTATGCTGCGGCCAAGCATATTGATGCCCATCCGAAAGACATGTCCAAAGCCTCTTCCATGTGCAAGGTTTTTGCCACCGATATGGCGATGAAGGTCACAGTTGATGCGGTGCAGGTTCTCGGCGGTTATGGTTATATGCGGGATTATCCGGTTGAGAAAATGATGCGGGACGCCAAAATTCTCCAGATTTATGAAGGAACCAACCAGATACAGAGAAATGTGATTGGGCAGGAACTGAACAAGGAGTACACATAAGACTGATGAAGATTATTGTCTGTATCAAACAGGTTCCTGATGCCAAGGATGTTCGTCTGGACCCCAAGACCAATACCTTGTCCAGGGAAGGGGTGCAATCCATCATTAATCCCTATGACCGTCATGCCCTTGAAGAGGCTGTGCGCCTCAAGGAGAAACATGGCGGAACAGTGATCGTGCTGACCATGGGGCCGCCCCAGGCCGCGGAAATTCTCCGCGAATCCGTTTCCTGCGGGGCTGACGAGGCTGTTCTTGTCTCCGACAGGGCATTTGCCGGTGCCGATACCCTGGCAACCACCTATACATTATCCCAGGCCATCAAAAAAATAGGCGGGGCTGACCTTATTTTGTGCGGCAAGCAGGCGATCGATGGCGATACCGCCCAGGTCGGGCCCGGCCTGGCCGTTAGAATGGACATCCCCTATGTCACCTGTATACGCAGGATAGTTGAGGCGAGTGACAAGGCATTCGTTGTCGAAAGATTGATGGATGACGGCTATGATGAGGTGGAAGTCACCCTGCCGGCACTCTTTACCGTGGTCAAGGAAATCAATGAACCCCGTCTTCCTTCTCTCAAAGGGAAAATGAAGGCGAAAAAGCTGGCCATAACCACCCTCACTGCCGCTGATATTGATGCCGATACCGCCCAGTTAGGGCTGAAAGGTTCCCCCACCTGGGTGGTCAAAGTTTTTGCCCCACAGTTGAAGGGTGACCGGACCATGATTGAAGGCACTGTACAGGAACAGGTCGATCAGTTGGCTGAAAAATTGATGGAATGGTGTTAGTCTTATGTTGCTGATAGATATTGATGCCTGTATTGGCTGCGGACTCTGTGAGGCAAATTGCGCCTTTGATGCAATTCATGTGGTTGACGGCATTGCCGAGGTAAACGAAAACTGTACCTTGTGCGGCGCTTGTGTTGATTCCTGCGAAGTCGGTGCCTTGAAAATTGAGGGCATAGATCGCGAGGAGAAAGATGATCTGTCCACATGGTCCGGCATCTGGGTATATGCCGAGTACCGTCATGGCAGAATCGCCCCAGTCACCCATGAGTTACTCGGTGTCGGTCGTAAACTGGCAGACCTGAAGAAGGTGCCGCTGTCAGCTGTACTGCTGACTGACAAGGCAGGAGATGTGCCGGCCCAGCTTGTTTCCTATGGCGCGGATAAGGTGTATGTTGTGGAAGACCAGACCCTTGCCCAGTTCACCGATGAGGCCTACGGCAACGCACTTGAAGATCTGGCCCGCCAGTATAAACCCGAAGTGATTCTTGCCGGTGCAACGGCAATCGGTCGTTCCTTTATTCCCCGGGTGGCAACATCGCTTAAAACAGGTCTCACTGCTGACTGCACCCAACTTGATATCCAGCAGGAAGACGGCGCCCTGCTGCAGACCAGGCCCGCCTTTGGCGGCAATATCATGGCCACCATTGCCAGTTCTAAAACCCGGCCTCAGATGGCAACCGTGCGGCCGCTTGTGATGAAGGCCAATGTGCCTGATCCGGCCCGCCAAGGAGAAGTTATCCATTGCACCATCGCCCCTGAGCGGCTTGTTTCCCGGGTAAAGGTGCGCAACTTTGTCGCTCTGGAAGGAGATCAGGTCAATCTCAACGAGGCTGATATTGTTGTATCAGGCGGTCGTGGTCTTGACGGTGAAAAAGGATTTCAATTGATTGCCGAATTGGCACAGTTGCTTGACGGGGCTGTAGCTGCCTCCAGGGCTGCCGTTGACAGTGGCTGGATGCCCTATCCCCATCAGGTGGGGCAGACCGGAAAAACCGTCAGTCCCAAGGTGTATATTGCCTGTGGTATTTCCGGGGCAATCCAGCATCTTGTCGGTATGCAGTCATCCGATACCATTGTCGCCATCAACCGGGACCCCCATGCCCCCATATTTGATGTGGCAACATACGGCGTTGTCGGGGATGTTTTTGAAATTCTGCCGAAATTAATTGAAAAAATAAAGCAGGCGCGTTCAGCATAAATTTGATAACCAACAGAACCAATAGGATCGACATGACATTGGACGGAAAAATAGCAGTGGTCACCGGAGGGAGTCGCGGGATAGGCAATGCTATCTGCTTGCGCCTTGCCAGAATGGGTGCAACTGTGGTAGTCAATTATGTAAGCCGGCCCGATGCTGCTGAAGCGACTGTGGCATCGATTATAGAAACGGGCGGTAACGCTGCGGCTTACCAGTTCGACGTTGCAGATTCAGAACAGGTGCAGGCGGCTTTTAAAAAGATACTGGCCGATTTCGGGCGGATTGATATTCTTGTCAACAATGCGGGAATAACCCGCGACGGTCTCGTTGTCATGATGAAGGAACAGGCATGGGATGAGGTTATTGACACCAATCTGAAAGGCGCTTTCAATTGTATCAAGGCTGTAAGCCGACCCATGATGAAACAGCGTTGGGGACGGATTGTCTCGATTACGTCAGTAATCGGGTTTGCTGGAAATGCCGGGCAGGCCAACTATGCGGCTGCCAAGGCGGGTATGGTGGGTCTTACCCGTTCAGTGGCCAAAGAACTCGCATCACGTGGGGTGACTGTCAATGGTATTGCTCCCGGTTATATTGATACGGATATGACCAAGGGGCTGTCTGAAGAGGTAACTGAAAAAATCAAAGCTGAAATCCCCATGAATTTTTTAGGGACTGTTGAAGATGTGGCTGCTGCCGTTGCTTATCTGGTTTCAGAAGAAGCCCGATATGTCACCGGTCAGTTTATCCATGTTAACGGCGGAATGTTCATGGGTTAGGAAAAAAAAGTGTATGCAGACCTCTGGTGCTCTTAGGGGCATCATGACGGGTTATAAGGAAAAAGAAGGAGAAAATCATGTCTAAAGAAGAAAAACTTATTGATATTATTGTTGAGCAACTCAGTGTTGACAAAGCAAAAGTAGTTCCCGCAGCCTCTTTCGTTGATGATCTCGGTGCAGATTCTCTGGATCTTGTCGAACTCATTATGGCAATGGAAGAGGCTTTTGATACCGAGATCCCGGACGACGTAGCTGAAAAAATCACAACTGTTCAGCATGCGATCGATCACATTAACTCCTTGAAATAATCAGCCTTATCGCGCTTTACATCCTCCATGATCGGGTGATATGCGCCGATGATTCAGGGTTTTGTAATATCTCAAGCTTTCGAGGTAGCGAATGGCTAGAAGAGTAGTAGTCACAGGTGTTGGTCTCGTCACTCCGCTTGGTACCGGAAATGAAAAAACATGGAATGGAATCTGTGCCGGCAAGAGCGGAGTCGGTCTGATAACTCGCTTTGATACCGCTGACCATGCAGTCAAGATTGCTGCAGAGGTCAAGGATTTCATTGCCGAAGATTTCATTGACCCTAAAACGGCTAAACACTTGGATCCCTTTGTGCAGTATGCTGTTGCTGCGGCAGAGATGGCTTTCACCGATTCAGGCGTTGCCGTGACTGAGGAAAATGCTGCCCGGATTGGCGTCATCACAGGTTGCGGCCTCGGCGGACTGTCCACCATTGAGAAGTACCACCAGATCTGTGTTGAGCGGGGGCCGAAACGTATCACCCCATTTTTCATTCCCATGGTGATACCCAACATGGGTGCAGGTCAGATCTCCATCGTGAAAAAGCTCAAGGGACCAAATTTGTCAGTAACCACGGCATGTGCGGCCGGAACCCATGCCGTAGGTGAAGCCTTTCGTCTGGTGAGCACCGGCGTCTGCGACGTGGCCGTAACAGGTGGCAGCGAATCCGTTATCTGCCCGCTCGCAGTTGGCGGTTTCAACGCAATGAAGGCCCTTTCCAAAAATAATGACTTCCCGGAGCAAGCCTCACGGCCCTTTGACCGTGACCGTGACGGTTTCATCATTGCCGAGGGTGCAGGAATTCTTATTTTAGAGGAACTGGAGCATGCCAAGGCAAGGGGTGCTCGCATCTATGCCGAAATGGCGGGTTACGGTCTTTCCGGTGACGGATTCCATATGGCGGCCCCTCCTGAAGATGGAAATGGCGCAGTTCGCTGTATGAAAATGGCCCTTGCCGATGCGCAAATGAATGTGGACGAGATTGACTATATTAACGCCCATGGCACCTCAACACCATTGAACGATGTTGTCGAGACCCGGGCAATCAAGAGTGTTTATGGTGATCATGCCTGGAAACTTGCCATCAGTTCCACCAAATCCATGACCGGCCATATGCTGGGCGGGGCAGGTGGTATTGAATCCGTTTTTACGGCGCTGTCCATTTTTAATCAGGTTGCTCCTCCCACGGCAAATCTTGAAAATCCTGATGATGAATGCGATCTTGATTATGTGCCGGGCAGTGCCCGAAACATGAAAATCAGGGCGGCAATGTCCAATTCCTTCGGATTCGGCGGGACAAACGCCGTCATCATTATGAAACGCTTTGAGGAATAGATGTGAAGATTGCCATCGGATGTGATCACGGCGGTATTACCTTAAAAAAGGTCATTCTGCCTCTGCTTTCGCAACTCGGACATGAGGTAAATGATCAGGGAACCGACTCGACTCTCTCGGTTGATTACCCACACTATGCAAAAGCCGTGTGTGATCTGGTGGCGGACAATACCTGTGACCGCGGCATTTTGATCTGCGGCACCGGACTCGGCATGTCCATGGCTGCCAACCGCAATAAAAAAATCAGGGCTGCCTTATGCACCGAGATGTTTTCGGCCCGTATGAGTCGGGAACATAATAATGCGAATGTGTTATGTCTCGGGGCCCGGGTAACGGGACCGGGCCTTGCCGAGGAAATTGTCCGCATCTGGCTTGCCACCGACTTTGCCGGGGATCGTCATCTGCGCCGTATTGAAATGTTTTAATTGTAATTAAACAGAGCCGTCGTTAATCTCCAGTATGCTGACGATGTGCGACAGCGAAATTATCCGGAAGGCAATGCAACTCAGGATGTACCTCTCATGAGTTTTTTGTACCCCTACCAAATCAAAGAGTATTGTATGTCATCATTAAAACAAACAGACCCGGCTGTTTACCGAGCCATCAGATATGAACTTGAGCGTCAGACCAACCAACTTGAGCTGATCGCCTCTGAAAATATCGTCAGCATGGCAGTTCTTGAGGCCCAGGGATCCATTTTCACCAACAAATACGCCGAAGGCTACCCGAGCAAGAGATATTATGGCGGGTGCGAGTATGCCGACGAGATTGAATCTCTGGCTATTACCAGGGCAAAGGAAATCTTCGGGGCCGAATATGCCAATGTGCAGCCTCATTCCGGCAGTCAGGCCAATATGGCTGTCTACTTTGCCACCCTCAAGCCCGGAGATAAGGTGCTGGGTATGGATCTGGCCCATGGCGGCCATCTTACCCACGGCAGCAGTGTCAATTTCTCGGGGCAGCTCTATGATTTCGTCTCCTATGGGGTAAAGAAGGAAACCGGCCAGATTGACATGGAAGAGGTGGAACGCATCGCCCTTACTGAAAAACCGAAGATGATCGTGGCCGGAGCCAGCGCCTATCCCCGGCTGATTGACTTTGAGGCATTTCGCAGAATTGCTGATAAGATTGATGCCCTTTTCATGGTGGATATGGCCCATATTGCCGGTCTGGTTGCAGCCGGCGTCCACCCTTCACCTGTGCCCCATGCCCATTTTGTCACCACCACCACCCATAAGACCATGCGTGGTCCCCGGGGGGGATTGATCCTGGCCAAGGGGGAGTTTGATAAGAGACTGAACAGTAAAATATTCCCGGGCATTCAGGGTGGCCCCCTTGTCCATGTTATTGCGGCCAAAGCGGTGAGCTTCAAGGAGGCCATGACTGAAGAGTTTAAAATCTATCAGGCCCAGGTGGTGAAAAATGCCAGAGCGCTGGCGGAAAACCTGCAAAAATACGGCTTTCAACTCTTCTCGGGCGGCACGGACAATCATCTGCTACTGGTCGACTTAAACAACAAGAATATCACCGGCAAACTTGCCGAGGAGGTTCTGGAGGGCTCAGGCCTTACGGTCAATAAGAATGCCATACCTTTTGATACTCAGAGCCGCTTCGTCACGGGCGGCATCCGCATCGGCACTCCCTCGGTGACGACAAGAGGTTTTAAAGAGCCTGAAATGGCAAAAATTGCCGCCTGGATCAACAGGGCTATTGACAACCGCGACCGTAAGGAGGAACTGGCTGCCATTCGGCTGGAAGTACGGATGTTATGTGATGAGTTCCCCTTGTATCCTGATTTAGTGCGTGATGATGATTAATACCGACCAACGCCCGTCATGGTCTGAATATTTTCTTTCCATTACGGAACTTGTTGCCCAGCGTTCAACCTGCACCCGGCGCAAGGTTGGCGCAATCCTGGTGCGGGACAAACGAATCATTGCCACCGGTTATAACGGCGCACCTACCAAAGTTCGCCATTGCCTTGAAGTCGGGTGTCTGCGTACCCAGCAGAATATCCCTTCCGGTGAACGACATGAATTGTGCAGGGGGCTGCATGCCGAGCAGAATGCCATTATTCAGGCGGCGCTGCACGGTGTCAGTGTGGAAAATTCCACGGTTTACTGTACCAATATGCCCTGCTCAATCTGCAGCAAGATGCTGATCAATGCCCGGGTCAAGGCCATATACTACAAAGACGGCTATGCTGACACCCTGGCCGCATCGATGCTGGCCGAAGCAGGCATTCCGCTTATCCAGATGGGAAGCTCGCCGGAAAACGGCTGAAAGAGACGGAGCATAAATTCCCCCTTGCATTGGCCACAGAGAGGCGCCCCGATCTCTTTGTGGCCTTTGTTCCATTTAAGAATTATTGCAGGCTGAAAAATGAAATGCCCTTACTGTGGCCATCTTGAAAACAAGGTGGTTGATTCCCGCCTCAATAAAGACTATACGATAACCCGTCGCCGACGTCTGTGCGATTCCTGCGGTCGACGTTTCACCACCTATGAACGGTTGGAGGTGACAATGCCCATGCTCATCAAAAAAGATGACCGCCGTGAAGCATGGGACCGTTCAAAGGTTGTTGCCGGCCTGAAAAAGGCATGTGAAAAGAGGCCGGTGAGCATGACCCAGATCGAAGAATTCGTGGATAATCTTGAAAGAGAATTGCAGGATATGGGGGAGAGGGAGATACCCGTCCGCATAGTAGGCGCCCGGGTAATGGACGCCCTGCGCAATATCGACGAGGTGGCCTATGTCCGCTTTGCCTCGGTTTACCGGCAATTCAAGGATTTAAATGAATTCATGGAGGAGCTGAAGGGTTTGCTCGGCGGTCGGGAAGATGAAAAGAGTGAAGGATCCTGACCTTGTCTTTATGAGAATGGCCCTGCGGGAGGCCCGCAAGGGTCTGGGCAGGACCTCCCCCAATCCTGCTGTCGGCTCTGTGGTGGTGCAGGACGGCAGGGTGATCGGCAGAGGGTATCATAAAAAGGCAGGCACCCCCCATGCTGAAATTCACGCCCTGCAAGAGGCGGGGGAGAATGCGCGCGGGGCGACCATTTACGTCACTCTTGAGCCCTGTAACCACACCGGACGCACCCCGCCCTGTACCCGAGCCATACTTGCATCCGGCATCAAGAGGGTTGTTGTCGGCATGATTGACCCGAATCCGCTGGTTGCCGGTTCAGGCTGTGCCTTTCTGCAAAGCAACGGTATCGAGGTCAGAACCGAGGTGCTGGTCGATGAATGCCGGGAGTTGAATTACCCTTTTATCAAGCATATAACCAGCGGGTTACCGTGGGTTATCATGAAGGCAGGTTGCAGTCTTGACGGACGGATAGCCGCGGCAAACGGCCAGAGCAGCTGGATTACCTGCGCAAAATCAAGGGCGGAGGTGCATCGCATCCGCAACAGGGTTGACGCGATACTGATCGGGGCGGGTACGGCCCTGGTCGATGATCCGTCACTTACCACCAGATTAAAGGGGAAAAAGGGAAAAGATCCTTTGCGGGTTGTGTTGGACGGTAAGCTCCGTCTGGCCCCAGGTGCAAAGATGCTCAGGCAGCAGTCCACGGCGCCGACCTGGATTTTCTGTTCTCAGCAAGCTGATCCAGCCAAGGCGGATGCCCTGGAAAAGGCGGGGGCAAAAATCATCCGCATTGACAGCGGCCGGGACGGCTGTCTTGATCTGTTACAGGTGCTGCGGTTTTTAGGTGCGGCCCAGATAAACAGCCTGCTGGTGGAAGGCGGCAGCCAGGTGCATGGCTCATTTCTGCGGGCAGGGCTGGTGGATCAGGTCTGTCTTTTCCTGGCGCCTCTTTTTTTAGGAGGCGATGCCGTGCCGGTTATCGACAGTCTCAACCTGGCCGGAGTGCAGGAAGCCAAAAGATTTGTTACCCGCCGCATCAGACGTTTTGATGATGATGTACTGATCGACGGCCTGTTTAGCAGTGCGTAGGGCACAAGGGCATTTTAAGTACTTTAGGCACTCTTTTCGAAACGCAATCAGGGTATCAAAGTAAAAACTGCCGAGATCAGGTTGTCTGAAGTTAATGCAAAACATCTTTGAGTGAAAAATGTTTACAGGAATTATCCAGGGAAAAGGCAAGCTCATCGAAAAAAGGCCGTCAGGCGGCGGCATGGTTTTCGGGGTGGAGGCGGATTTTGATCTCACTGAGCCCGCTGAAGGCGAATCCATCGCCTGCAACGGTGTCTGTCTGACCGCCAAGAAAATTGCCGGCCGACGTTTTGAGGTCGATGTCTCTCCGGAAAGCCTGTCCTGCACCAATCTGGGCAGTATCGGCATCGGCATGAAGCTGAATCTGGAACGGGCACTGCGCTTAAGTGATCGGCTTGGCGGCCATCTGGTCAGCGGACACGTGGATGCCACTACACCGGTGCAGGAAATAAAGCCTGAAGGTGATTTCGTTCGTTTCCATTTTGCGGTGCCGCAAGGATTAGGCCGCTATATTATTGAAAAAGGTTCCATCACCATCAATGGCATCAGTCTTACGGTAAATAGCTGCGATGATCGCATCTTTTCCGTTTCCATCATCCCCCACACCCTGCAGGTCACTACCCTGGGATTGCTGAAACAGGGGGACCTGGTGAATATTGAGGTTGATCTGATCGGTAAATATGTGGAAAAGCTGCTGCAGGTCAAAGAAAACGGCGAAAGGCCGCAAACATCACGCATCAATCCCGCTTTTCTGGCCGAGCATGGTTTTTTAAAATAATCTTATTTTCTTGGCAACAGAGCTGGATTAAATTGCAAAGATACTTACAGTAGCCCTTAATTTACACTTTTATTATATTAATCTTTCATATCCGGACGGACCGGATCAGGTGAAAATATGCCGGTAAGCAGTATAGAAGAGGTAATAGAAGACATCAGGGATGGTAAGATGATCATCCTGGTAGATGATGAGGACAGAGAAAATGAAGGTGATCTGTATATGGCCGCCCAGATGGCAACCCCGGAGGCCATCAACTTCATGGCGACCCATGGCAGGGGCTTGATTTGTCTGACCCTGACCCCGGAGCATCTTGATAAACTGAAATTGCCCATGATGGTACAGAATAATCAGTCCCCTTATCAAACCGCTTTTACCGTAAGCATTGAGGCGCGTCAAGGGGTGACAACCGGCATCTCCGCCGCTGACAGGGCAAGGACGGTTCAGGCGGCGGTCGCTCCTGATGTGAAACCTGAGGACCTGGTCAGCCCGGGCCATGTTTTTCCCTTGAGGGCGAGAAGGGGCGGAGTGCTGGTGCGCACCGGTCAGACCGAAGGGTCAGTCGATATTTCCCGGCTTGCCGGGCTTGCTCCAGCCGGTGTCATCTGCGAGATCATGAAAGCCGACGGCACCATGGCCAGGATGCCTGATCTGGAGATTTTTGCCAGGGAACATGGCCTGAAAATCGCCACCATTGCCGATCTGGTCGCCTACAGAATGAAGATGGACAAACTTGTCCATCGGGCGGCGGAAACCAAACTGCCCACCCGCTATGGCGGTGAATTCAAGGCCGTGGTTTACACCAACGATGTGGATGACTATGAACACCTGGCTCTGATCAAGGGTGAGATCAGTGCAGACAAGGGTGTGCTGGTGCGGGTGCATTCCGAATGCCTGACCGGAGATGTTTTCGGTTCCATGCGCTGCGACTGCGGCGGACAGCTGCAGGCGGCCATGCGCATGGTGAACAAGGAGGGGTGTGGTGTCATCCTCTATATGCATCAGGAGGGCAGGGGCATCGGTCTGGCCAACAAGATCAAGGCCTATGCCCTGCAGGATAACGGCCTTGATACGGTTGAGGCCAATCTCAAGCTTGGTTTCAAGGCCGATCTGCGTGACTACGGCATCGGCGCCCAGATTCTGCGCGATATCGGAGTCAGAAAAATGAAATTGATGACTAATAATCCCAAAAAGATTGTCGGACTCGAGGGATACGGACTGGAGGTCGTGGACCGGGTAAAGATCGAGACCGATCCTGTTCCTGAAAATCTGGGTTATCTGCGGTGTAAAAAAGATAAAATGGGCCATCTTCTTGAACTGAACGGTTCTGAGGATGCAGGCTGAAATAAAAAATGACGAATTCGTAAAAACTGCAAATTAACCACAGAGAGCACAGAGTCCACAGAGTTAACAATTTGTAATAAAAAATATATTTCTCTGTGTTCTCCGTGTGCTCTGTGGTGAAGAACGGACTTTTTTACGAAGCCATAAAAAATTTGGAGTGGTGCAATGGCAAAATATTTTGAAGGAAATTTCCAGGCTGAAGGTAAAAAAATCGGCATAGTCCTTGCCCGTTTTAACTCATTTATTGCAGAACGTCTGCTTGAGGGCGCCCTTGACACCTTGCTCCGTTTTGGTGCGGCAGATGATGACATTGAGGTCGCCCGGGTACCTGGGGCATTTGAAATACCGCTGGTTGCCCAGAAAATGGCGAAATCAGGACGGTATGATGCGGTAATCTGTCTCGGCGCCGTCATCCGCGGGGCGACCCCTCATTTTGATTTCGTGGCAAACGAGGCGGCCAAGGGAATTGCCCAGGCCAGTATGGAGAGCGGAGTGCCCATCATATTCGGCGTGCTAACCACCGATACAATCGAGCAGGCCATCGAGAGGGCAGGGTCAAAGGCCGGTAACAAAGGTTCTGAATGCGCTGCTGCCGCAATCGAGATGGTGAATCTGTTAAAAAGCCTGATATGAGTATCCGCCGTAAATCAAGGGAACTCGCCCTGCAATGTCTCTATCAGATTGATCAGAGCGGCAATGATCAGGCCGATATTGCCCTCATGTGCGATCATTTTGATGTGAACAGGAAGGCGGTTCCCTATGCCCAGGAACTGCTCAGCGGCATCCAGCTGCAATGGGATGCATTAAACAGCATGATCGAGCTGCACGCCAAAAACTGGCGTTTGAGCCGCATGGCGGTCATTGACCGCAATATCCTCCGCATTGCCAGCTTTGAACTGGCCCATATGCCTGATGTTCCTGCATCCGTGATCCTCAACGAGGCCATTGAGATTGCCAAACGTTTCAGCACCGATGATGCCGCGCCCTTTATCAACGGTATTCTCGACTCCATCTGCCGTAACGTAAGGAAGGAATAAGTCAGTTATCATTCAATCGGGATCGGTGAACAGTCTTTTGGCTATGCCATGGTAAAAGCCACCACAAATCACACGTACCAGCCTACTCTTGTGCAAGAGGTAGCAGCTGTTCTTGCCATAGTTGCCGGTCTTTTTCTGCTCCTGTCCTTTGTCAGTTTTACCCCCCCGGCTGAACCGTACACACCGGGTGCATCCGCCAACTGGTGCGGCAGTGTGGGCAATTTTCTGGCAACGCTGTTCATGAGCTTTCTCGGCCTCAGCTCCTTCTGGTTGCCGGTTCTCTTCCTCTTTTTCGGCGTTTCAATCTTTTTCGGCAGGTTTGCCATCCAGCGTTTACCCATTATCTGCGGCGGATGTACCGGCCTGCTCATGGGCAGCAGTGCTCTTTTGGCCTCTTTTTCCTGGCAGACCCTGACCCTGTTCGGGCACAGTTATACCATTGCCGGCCGGTTGGGCGATATTCTCTTCGGGGTGACCAGCACCTATTTCGGCTGGGCAGGGGCCTTTCTCTTTTACTGCACCATCATGCTGCTGTCGCTGATGGCCACTGTGCGTTTTTCCCCGTTTTTTGTGGGCAGAAGTGTGGTGCAGACCTGCGGCACCATCAATCAGAAACTGAAGCAGCGCAAACAGCTAAAGGCAATGGAGGAAAAACCGGATGCCAACGGTGCAGACCGTGGCCGGACTGATGAACTATCCGAACCACGGCTGGCCATTCCGCAACTGCATGAACCGATTACCCTGAAAAGTGCTGCCACCAAGGAGGAATTCCAGCCCCTGCCCGTGCAGCCCGGCAATTTTCAGCTGCCGAGCCTTTCGCTGCTCAATGAGCCCGACAAAAATGATGTGGTCATTGAAAGGGAACATTATCTTGCCGTCAGTCGCACCCTGGAAAGCAAACTCGCTGATTTCGGCGTCAAGGGCAATGTCACCGGCATCTCTCCCGGTCCGGTGATCACCACCTATGAATTTGCTCCTGCTCCGGGTGTCAAGATCAACCGGATCGTTTCCCTGGCGGATGACCTCGCCCTTGGTCTGCAGGCGGAAAGCGTGCGCATCATCGGCTCCATTCCCGGCAAGGCGGCAGTGGGCATCGAGATTCCCAATCCTGTCAGGAAAACCGTTACCATCCGGGAAATTCTGGCTACGGAGAAATTCATCAAAGCTGAATCCAAGCTGACCATCGGGCTTGGCATGGATGTGGTCGGTCGGCCGGTCTGTGCCGATCTGACGAGAATGCCGCATCTGCTCATTGCCGGGGCCACCGGGGCGGGCAAAAGTGTGGCCATTAACGCCATTATCGCCAGTATTCTTTTCAAGGCCACCCCGGATGAGGTGCGTCTGCTCATGGTTGATCCTAAACGTATCGAACTCTCCAGCTATGAGGCCATACCCCATCTGCTGCACCCGGTCGTGGTGGATCCGAAGATGGCAAGCCGCGCCCTGCAGTGGGCCGTCAGGGAGATGGAACGCCGTTACATCCTCATGGAGGCCATGCGGGTCAAGGGCTTTGTCAGCTATAACGAGATTGCCGAGGAAAAACTCCCCTATATCGTCATCATCATCGATGAGCTGGCCGATCTGATGATGGTTTCCTCCAACGAGGTGGAAACCGCCGTGGCCCGTCTGGCCCAGATGGCCAGAGCCGCCGGCATGCATCTCATCCTGGCCACCCAGCGGCCCTCGGTTGATGTCCTGACCGGACTGATCAAGGCAAATTTCCCCACCAGGATGTCTTTCAAGGTCTCTTCCAAGATCGATTCCCGCACCATTCTTGATACCAGCGGGGCGGAACATCTGCTCGGCTCAGGCGACATGCTCTTTCTGCCGCCGGGAACGGCACGGCTCCAGCGCATTCACGGTGCATATATCTCGGAACAGGAATCCGAACGGCTGATTGAATTTCTTAAACAGCAGGGCAGCGCCCGATATGATGAGTCCGTCATCCAGAGCGTGGAAAAGGAGGAGGACGCCCCGGACGGTGATTCTGATGAAGATTTTGACGAAAAATATGATGAAGCGGTGGCTATTGTCTGTGACACCGGTCAGGCTTCCATCTCCATGGTTCAACGCCGTCTGCGGGTGGGTTACAACCGGGCGGCCCGCATGATTGAAACCATGGAAAAGGAAGGGATCATCGGCCCGGCGGACGGGGCAAAACCCAGGGAAGTTCTGGCCCGCAAAAATTATTGATAAAACGTAAATGCTCAGGTTGTTTAGACTATTAGACTGTAGTCTGTTAGGTAAATACTGAAAAATTAACCACAGAGAGCACCAAGCCCACAGAGACAACTTGCTGAAAATAAAAATATTTTCTCCGTGATCTCTGTGTGCTCTGCGGTTTTCATTACTAACAGACTAAATACCTACAGACTATTTTATCATGCCACGAGCAGCCATAGATATAACCACTGACGGTCACGTGCACACCCGGCTCTGTCATCATGCCAGGGGCGAGATGGAGGAGTATGTGCAGGCGGCAGTTGCCGCAGGTTTGCAGAAAATAATCTTTCTTGAGCATTATGAAACAGCCATTGAGTATTTTGAATCAACCTGGCTCACGGAAGAGGATTTTATTTATTATCATGCGGAAGGCAAGCGGCTGGCGGAAAAGTATCAGGGGATCATTGCCTTAGGCACCGGCGTCGAGGTGGGCGCCAACCCGGATCATCTGCAGGATGCCGTGGATTTCCTGAAAAGATTCAAATGGGACCGCATCGGCCTTTCCTATCACTACCTGCAGACGGATCTCGGCCATGTCAATATGGTGAGCCGCCGGCCGGCCAGCATCGCCCTGATGGAAAAAATAGGGGTGGAGAATGTCGCAGCCGCCTATTTTGACGGACTCAAAAAGGCCCTTGCCGTGCTTCCCGCGGATGTGGTCTGCCATCTTGATGCGGTGATGCGCCACTGTCCCTCTTTTTCCTTTTCCGAGAATCATTTTGCCAGGACAATGGAAATTCTGACGCTCATGCGGGAGAAAGATGTGGCGATTGAGGTGAATACCTCGGGTTTTGCCCTACGGTGTGAACCGTTTCCGTCGCTGAAGCTCATCAAAGAGGCGCAGCGGATGGGGGTGCGACTGGTGGCCGGCTCCGATGCCCATCGTCCCGAGCATGTGGGGCGGTACTTTGAGCTGCTACCGGAGATGCTTGGATAGGTGTTGTTAAATAACTGAGGAAAATCGCAATGGCTAAGTCAAAACAACGTCGCATTTTTCTAAGGAATGGCGAGCAGTTGTATAATTTCATGTGGGCAGACTTAACAGCCGATGGTTCGGTGGTCCTCGGCCTATCGAGCGTGGAAAAAGGCGAGATCCCCGGTGTCTATGCACCTGTCCAAGGTCAACTTCGCGACACAGACTTGCATCGAGCCGAAGTAGAGGTTGCTGCAAAATTCACTTTTCACGCTACCGGTATCTATAAAGGAGAAGGACGCATCGCGCTTATTCCAGAGGCACTCGATCGTCCTACAATCGTTGGACGCCCCTTATCTGAAATCGTCGAACCTCAAAGAATGTTAGAACTTCTCCTTCCAAAGCGGCTCTGTTGCACAGAACGTGCGCCAGGTGAAGACGATTTGGTTCTATGTTTCATTTCAGATCCGAAAATACCGCTCAGGTGTGCGATAACTTGCATGGCAATTTCGAAATTCCAAGCGATCTCTTGGGCTGGCATACAAATGCTTGAAGGCTCAATCTGGGAGACACACGATGCGCTGGCGTCCGATAAACATGCTTGGGTCTGGACCATCGGGCAGTGTCACGGCGATCGTTTTATCCCTCCAGATTTCCTTGTTGCCCTGCTTGGCAGCATCCGTTGGGGGCGAACGATCGATGAACGTGTTGTTTAACATGGCGCTTGATCAGAGTGGAATTACTTTCGGCTTTTCATACGAAACCATGTACGCCGTCTGCTCAACTGATCACTATTCAACCTCAATAACCAACGGAATAATGTGTAAGGCACTGGAAACGGATTTGGTGTTGGTCAGTGACCATTGTTTGCAGTTCAACTGACCATCGACAAGCTTATTGATATCAGTAACCAGACCCTTGATGTTGATGACCGGATGGCGGGAAAAAACCTCAGGCAGTCCATAGGTCAGATTGCAGGCGAGACATTTACCCGGACGCTGGGTGAGATGGAGTTCAAAATGCAGTTCCTGGTGATTAGGCTTGTAACCGCCGAATTTCAGCGTGATATCATAGGCGCCTTCTGCGGCATCACCGAACAGGGCATCAAAAAAATCATCGGCCCGGTTGGCAGGGAAGAGTTTCTGGAGCGCATCATCCGTGAAAATTTCGTGCAAATCAGCCATATTCAGAAAACCTCCTCACTGTTGACAGTACGTAGCAATTGAATATTATTTATAATTTGCTATATTACTTTTTTTGTATGTTCAGGTCAAACCAAAAAAATATATAGTTCACAACTATGAATCAGCCAAGTCTATTTCCTGCAAAAAATAAATCCGGCAGCGGTTTAGCATCACGCATCGGTGCAGATGATCTCAATCCTGCCCAGTTTGAAGCAGTGCAAACTATAAAAGGGCCGGTGCTGGTCATTGCCGGGGCCGGCAGCGGCAAGACCCGCACCCTTGTCTACCGGCTGGTCCATATGGTGGAGCAGGGCATTGCCCCGGATAATATTCTCCTACTCACCTTTACCCGCAAAGCAGCGCAGCAAATGGTGGGCAGGGCGGCAACCCTGCTGGATGACACCTGTCAGCGGGTCATGGGCGGCACCTTCCATGCGGTGGCCAACCTGCTCCTGCGCCGCTACGGCCATTATGTGGGGTATGCTCCCAATTTCACCATTCTCGACAGGGCCGATGCCGAGGGGATTATCAATCTTATCAAGTCATCCCTTGACCTAAGCGGGGCCGGCAAACGGTTTCCCTCCAAACGGGTTATCCTGAACATCATCAGCGGCTCAGTCAACAAATCCCATTCGCTTGAGGAACTTGTCAGCAGCCAGTACTTTCATCTGGCTGAATTCATGGATGATCTGCACCGTATCCGCAACCATTATCAGCAGTTCAAGCGCGATCACGGCCTCATGGATTATGATGATCTGCTGGTTAATTTCCGCGACGTACTGGCTGAAAATGAAAATGTCCGCTGCGAAGTCTCCGCCCGTTTTCAGTATCTGATGGTGGATGAGTATCAGGACACCAACAGGATTCAGGCCCAGATCGTGCGGCTCATCGCCTCAAGTCATGATAATGTCATGGTGGTCGGCGATGACAGCCAGTCCATTTACAGTTTTCGCGGCGCTGATTTTCGCAATATCATGGATTTTCCGAAAATCTATTCAGGCACAAAGATTATCCGACTGGAGGAGAATTACCGGAGCAGCCAGAAAATTCTGGAAATGACCAACGCAATTATCGAACAGGCCCAGGAAAGATATCCCAAAAAGCTGTTCAGCAATATCGCAGCAGGGGAAAGACCTGCACTCTTTGCCGCCCGGGACGAAAAAGAGCAGGCCAGGTATGTGGCCCAAAAGATAGATGAACTCCATCGGCAGGGCACCCCCTACCACGAGATGGCTGTACTGTTCCGCGCCGGGTTCCATTCCTTCAAACTGGAACTTGAGCTGGCCGGCAGCCAGATCGCCTTTGAAAAATGGGGCGGGTTGAAGCTTACGGAAACGGCCCATGTCAAGGATGTCATTTCCTATCTGCGTCTTATCGCCAACATCCAGGACAACCTTTCCTGGCATAGGATCCTGCTGCATCTGCCCAAGGTTGGCCCGAAAACCGCCCAGAAGATCTTGGCAACATTGAGTAGTGCTGAAGATCCCCTGGCCGCCTTGAGTAAATATCCCACGGCTCCGGCCTGGAAAAACGAATTTGATGAGCTGGTGCGTATGCTTTATGACCTGCGCAACAGCCGGACACCGCTTGCTCAGTTTGAAAGGATCATGGAGTATTATCAACCGGTTTTCGAGCGCCTTTACCATGATGATTATCCCAGCCGCGCCCGGGATCTGGAACAGTTCAAAAACATTATCGGTGAATATCAGACGCTGCAGGAATTTCTTGACGATGCCTCCCTTGATCCACCGGATCTGACGGCAGACCCTTTGGCCGCATCAGACAACAAGACCCTTATCCTTTCCACCATCCACTCGGCCAAAGGACTGGAGTGGGACACGGTCTTTATCATCGATCTGGCGGACGGCAAGTTTCCCTCGGCCCATTGCATCCCCTTTCCCGATCAGTTTGAAGAGGAGAGACGTCTGCTTTATGTGGCGGCAACCAGGGCGAAAACACGGCTTTTTCTTAGCTATCCGCGGGAAAGCATCGCTCCTGACAGGTCGCGGCACTTTTGCACCATTTCCCCCTTTCTGGCGCAACTTTCAGCAGGGCTGATCAATAACGTCAGTCCAGTCGGCAGTTTTTACGGTGGCTATAGTGCGCCGGTCGGGCGTTTTTCCCATCAGGAAAAGCCTGCCCAAGTCTTTTCCTATGAAAAAAAGTCAGAGGTTTCACAGGCAAATGCCGCTTCAGCCACGGGTAAAATCACTAGCACCAGCATGCTTTCTCCTGGCATGGCGGTAAAACACCCCTTTTTTGGTAGCGGGCAGATCAAAAAGATAATAGGAGAAAATAAGGTGGATATTTTTTTTCCCCGCCACGGCATGAAATCACTCTGTCTTGACTATGCGCAGCTGGAATTAATCTGAATCATTTATAAATACTAATCATTATATAATAATTCCCTAACAATGCGGGGTTATCTTCTCTAAAAAAACAAGGAGGATAACCATGATTTGTCACTATTTATCGATTTATTCAAGCGATGCGTTCCGTTGGCAGGTTGCAACATGTTCGGCCAGACAGGAAAATTATATCCCGAGCATTGCCGATCTGGAAGATCTCTGCCGTCAGGATCACTCCAGATGTCCCTTTTTCGCCTCAACCCGTAAGACCGTAAACAGCAAAAAGGAGAATCTCGTTTTTCAACCTTCTCCAGCCTGCTGAAATGAGTAGGGGGATGCACAATTTTCGCAGTAAATGATGGTGCTTTGTCGATGCAGTTGCAGGTTGTCTCGTGTTCTGCTATTTTTAGCGGCTTGACATATTTCATCATGATAAATCGGAAATTCACCTTCCCCCTCTTTTTCAGCAGGAAGTAAACTATGCAATACCAGGATGCCTGGTCTTATCTGGATCAGTTGCAGTTCTTCAAGATCAAGCTCGGCCTTGACAGCATGGCCGCTTTTCTTGAAGGCGTACATCATCCCCAGCGTGGTTTGAAATTTGTCCATGTGGCCGGCACCAACGGCAAGGGTTCGGTTTCTGTTACCCTGCTGGCCCTTTTAGGCGAGGCCGGCTACCGGGTCGGGCTTTACACCTCTCCCCATCTCACTTCCGTGCGGGAACGTTTCCGTATCAATGACCGCTATATTGCCAAAGATGAGTTTGCCGAAATTGCAACCAGCATTCGCGACAGCCTCGGCGAACGGCAGATCACCTATTTTGAATTCACCACCGCCCTGGCCCTGCTCTGGTTTGCCAGACAAAAGGTGGATATCGTTATTCTGGAGGTGGGGCTCGGCGGCAGGCTTGATGCCACCAATGTCATTACCCCGCTGGTCAGCATCATTACCAATGTTTCCATGGATCATGAGGCCCATCTCGGCACAACCCTTGCCCGGATTGCTGCGGAAAAGGCCGGCATTATCAAAAATCGCATTCCAGTGGTCTCAGGCGTTGCCGCGGACGTGAGCCTGGATGTGGTCAAACGCACCTGCCTGGAGAAGGAGGCGCCGTTTCACCTCCTGGGGCGAGATTTTAAAACTGTCCGGCATGATGATGGCACCTGGGATTATCTGGGGGAAGGCGGCAGGGCAAGAAACAACCTGCCCCTGGGGATGAAAGGCGGGCATCAGTTTGACAATACGGCAATTGCCCTGGCGGCACTTGACCTGCTGCAGCAACAGGGATTTACCATAACCGAGGATACTATCCGCTCAGCACTGACCAAGGTGCACTGGCCGGGTCGGCTGGAATATTTCTGCCGAGACTGCGCAAGCGGCAAAAACATTGACTGTCCTGCCGAGCCTCCGGCGGCGGGTGATGGTAATCTGCGCCGTTATCTGCTTGACGGAGCCCATAACCCGGCCGGTATTGTCTCGCTTACCCAAAGTCTTGCATCGGATTTTGTTTACAGAAAGCTTATCTGCGTCTGGGCAAGTATGGCGGACAAGGATATTAGCAAAACCCTTAATACCATTGCCCCGTATTGCCATCGTATCATTTTTACCCGTCCGGAGTCGGAGCGGTCGGCTACTGCTGAAAAACTGCGGGACATTCTCACTGACTCACTCAAAGAACGCGCCATTGCCGGCGCCAGTGTCGCCGAGGCCCTGGACCGTGCGGCAAAAGAGGCCGGGCCGGAGGATCTGATCTGTGTGGCCGGTTCTCTTTATCTGGTTGGGGCGGCGAGAAAGATTCTCCTCGGCGACATTGTTGATGAAGACTGATCAGAGAAATGCGCGATGATAAATGAGGATTTCTGTTTCACCGGGGTAGATGAGCAGGTCATCAAAAAAGAAAAGGCCAAGGCCCGGGACCTGCGCAAGACATCCTGGTGGAAAAACAAAATAGCTGCGGGCATTTGCTACTATTGCGGCAGGAAATTTCCGGCAAAAGAGCTGACCATGGATCATCTGATTCCCCTGGCCCGGGGAGGGACGAGCAGCAAAGGCAACATCGTTGCCGCCTGCAAAGAGTGTAATACCAGGAAAAAGACTCTTCTGCCCCTGGAGTGGGAGGAGTATATGGCAAGCCTTGACCGGCATGAATCGTGACGGCAGAGGCAACAGGGTATCCAACGCCGAAACAATCAGCCGGCCTTTGTCGATATTGAGACAGAGGCCGGCGTCCCAGAGCGTTTCTTACCCGCCGAAACAGATACCGATTTCCCGGGCGGTCAGTACCTTGTCGCTGTCCAACGGCACTTTTTTGCGGCTTTTTATGGCATCTGCAAGGGGAACCGAGCACATCTGGTCTCCTGCCAGGGCAACCATCTGATCAAAATTCTCACTTTCCGCCAGACGGACCGCTGTGGCACCAAAGCGCAGGGCCAGCAGGCGGTCAAAGGTGGTAGGGGAGCCACCTCGCTGCAGATGGCCGAGGACAAGTGACCGGGTGTCTTTTCCCGTCCGTTTATTGATTTCTTTGGCTACCCACTCGCCGATTCCACCCAGCACCTTCTCCGACCTGCCGATCTCGCCGTCACCCTTATAAATGGTTTCATGGTCGATGGCCCGTGCCCCCTCTGCTACAACGACGATGTCATAATGCTTGTCCAGCAGTTCATTGTCGTTGATTTTTTCACAGACTTTATCGAGATCAAAGGGTATTTCCGGTATGAGGATCACATCGGCTCCGCCTGAGATACCGGAATTCAAGGCGATCCAGCCGGAATCCCGGCCCATGACCTCAACCACCATTACCCGGTCATGGGATTTGGCAGTTGAATGGAGTTTGTCCAGGGCCTCTGTTGCCGTGGAAACGGCGGTATCAAAACCAAAAGTCAACTGCGTTGCCAGCAGATCGTTATCAATGGTTTTCGGCACCCCAATAACCGGCATGCCTTTTTCCACGGCAAAACGATGGGCGATTTCCAGGCTGCCGTCTCCGCCCACCGCAATGTGACATGAAAAATTCATGCGGAGAAAATTTCTCATGATCCGATCGGAAACGTCGCGGATATTGATCTCGCCGGCCAGGTTTTCAACTGGCATGGCAAAGGGATTTCCTTTATTGGTTGAACCAAGTATCGTTCCTCCCGTAGGGGTGATTTCCGCCACATCCTCCGGTCTCAATCGGACGAGTGCGTCTTTATCCAGCAGGCCAAGATAACCCTGGCGGCTGCCGTATACTTCCCAGCCTCTGGAATTGGACGCCATGACTACTGCATAGATGACGGCATTCAGGCCTGGGGCATCTCCACCACCGGTTGAAATAACAATTTTTTTCATCGCCTATCCCTGATTGATTATTAAGAAAAAAAATTCTATCAATTTATTTCTGATTATAGAGGGTTAGAACTCCCCATGCAAATAATTGTCTCGGGTTTTTCATTTTTATCAAATGACCATTATATTGACTTATACTGTTTTATTACTTATTATTGAAGAAACATTACTATCTGATTTTTTTTAAGCATCGGGAAAAAATCTTGTGAACTTTTAACGAGTTCGATTAAAACGTATTTTAAAAAATTTAACCTGAAATTCTCAATTTGTCATTTTTAGATATTTCAACTTATTTTTAATTTTTTTAGGAGGTTTACAACCATGTTGAACGTTACGGAGCTGGCTATTAAAAATCTGAAAGCGTATCTGGAGCAAAATAATATTGATTCCGCCATCCGAATCGCCTTGATGCAGGGTGGCTGAGCTGGTCCATCACTTGGCTTGGCTCTGGATGAGCCGAAAAACACCGACAAAGTTTTTGATCAGGATAATTTGAAATTTCTGGTTGAATCAAGTTTACTGAACACATGTGGCAGCATTAAGGTTGATTTTATTGATGCCGGTCCACGGTCAGGATTTGCCATTTCTTCCAGCATGCCGCTGGGCGGTGGTTCCTCCTGCGGATCATGCGGCACCAGTTGCGGCAGTTGACGTTAGAATAAAATCAAAACTACGAGCCTCGCCTTTTGGCGGGGCTTTTTTTTTTGCTTCCATCCTCCTTTGTTGACCAATTCCGCGTCTAATTGAAGTTTTCCTCAGTTCTGCCGATAAGATTATCAGGATATACGAACCAACTTCAGGAGGACAGCTGTGAAAAAAATATGTTGTGTCTGCCATAAAACTGAAACTTTAAAAGGGTGGGCAGTCAGAAATACCTCAGCCGGTGAAAAGATTTCCCATGGCTATTGCCCTGTATGTTTTCAGCAGCTTCTTGGGAGAATTAACTCCCACGTACCGACCCGCAACGCCTCTCTGAGCACTGTGCACAATTTCCCGCAACCGTATTTTGATTTGCCTGCCGAGCTACTTATCCCCATTTCATCCTGATACACGAATCTGTCCGTTATTTTTTAATTACTTCGCTAAACTCCTATCAAGGAATTTTCAATACCGCCTTTCTTGGGGTGCTTGTTTATTTAAGGGTGTCCATCAATTAGCGGTGCAACCCCGCCAATTAATCTAAGAATTTGCTTTTTGTCGGCATGATCAAGTGACAGAATAGCACCATCCTCCCTGACTACTACATGGCCCTCTAATGTTTTGCGATTAGCTAAGTGAATCAGCATTTGCGCTATTCTTGACAAAGTTGATTATCAATGCTATTGGCTTTAAAGTCATCGGTAAAACTACCCGCTTTCTGAGCTTTGAACAACTGAAAAAAAAGGACGGATCATGGCAAAGTATGAGGATGTTTTTCAGAGAAGTCTTAAGCAACCTGACAATTTCTGGGCTGAAGCAGCAGAGGGGATCAGCTGGTACAGGAAATGGGATAAAGTTCTTGATGATGATACCCCGCCTTTTTACCGCTGGTTTACCGGCGGCATGATGAATACCTGTTATAACGCGGTTGACCGGCATGTGGAAAACGGCCGGGCAGACCAGGTGGCCATCATCTATGACTCGCCGGTGACCGATACAATCCGGAAAATAACATACGGGCAACTGCAGCAGCAGGTGGCTGCCTTTGCCGGGGCACTCAAAGAGCAGGGTGTCACCATGGGCGATACGGTGATCATCTATATGCCCATGATTCCTGAGGCGGCAGTGGCCATGCTGGCCTGCGCCCGTCTCGGCGCCATTCACTCCGTTGTTTTCGGCGGTTTTGCCGCCCATGAACTTGCCATCCGCATTGATCATGCCCAACCAAAAGTCCTGATTACCGCCTCCGGTGCCATTGAAGGGAAAAAAGTTCTGGCCTATAAGCCATTGATTGATAAGGCCATTGAAATGGCGGATCATAAACCCAAGAAATGCATTATTTATCAGCGCCCTTTTATCAAAGCCGATCTGCATGAAGGCCGTGATCTGGACTGGCAGGAGTTGGCCGGCGCCTCCGAACCTGCGGACTGTGTGCCGGTGAGTGCCACCCATCCCTTATATATTCTTTACACCTCCGGCACCACGGGCACTCCCAAAGGGGTCATGCGGGATAACGGCGGCCATGCCGTGGCCCTGCATTGGAGCATGAAAAATGTGTACAACCTTGACAGCGGCGATGTGTTCTGGTCAGCCTCAGATGTCGGCTGGGTGGTGGGACATTCCTATATTGTTTATGGCCCGCTGTTAAAGGGTTGCACCAGTGTTTTTTATGAGGGGAAACCCGTTGGTACTCCTGATCCGGGCGCCTTCTGGCGAGTGATCTCGCAGCATGGGGTTAAGGTGCTGTTCACCGCGCCTACCGCCTTCAGGGCCATCAAAAAAGAAGATCCCAATGGGGAATATTGCAAAAAGTATAACCTGAAAAATTTCGAGGCGCTCTATCTGGCAGGGGAACGGCTTGATCCGGACACCTACCACTGGGCCTGCGATTTGCTGGACCGGCCGGTCATTGACCACTGGTGGCAGACGGAGACCGGATGGGCCATTGTTGCCAATTGCCGCGGCATCGAGGAATTTCCCGTTAAACCCGGCTCCCCGACTAAACCAGTGCCGGGCTATGATGTACGTATTCTCGACCCCACCGGCAAGGAGCTTGGTCCAAACCAGGAAGGCAACGTGGTGATTAAACTGCCCCTGCCGCCGGGCACTCTTCCTTCCCTCTGGCGTGATGAGGAAAAATTCGTCAAATCATACATGTCCACCTTCAAGGGTTATTATGAAACCAGCGATGGCGGCTATAGGGATGAGGACGGCTATTTCTATATCATGGGCCGTATGGATGATGTCATCAATATCGCCGGTCACCGACTCTCCACCGGGGCCATGGAAGAGGTTGTCTCCGGTCATCCCGATGTGGCTGAATGCGCAGTGATCGGCGCCCAGGATGCCTTAAAAGGTGAGATACCCATTGGTTTTATTATTTTAAAAGCCGGAGTGGACCGTGATTTTGCCGAGATTGAAAAGGAACTGGTGCAGATGGTCCGTGATGAGATCGGCCCCATTGCCTGTTATAAAGAATCCATTCTGGCCAGCCGTCTGCCCAAAACACGATCAGGCAAGATCCTGCGGGGCACCATGCGGGCCATTGCTAACGGCAGGCAGTACAGGATGCCGTCCACCATCGATGATCCGACGATTCTTGACGAAATTATCGCCCTGCTCTCCACCAAACGGGCGGCGAAATAGATTATTCACTTTTCTGATTTATGAAAATTCACGAATACCAGGCCAAGGAACTTTTCCGCCGTTACGCCATTCCGGTTCCCGAAGGCGGCGTGGCCGCTACGGTGGCTGAGGCGCTGGCCATAGCTGATGAGATCAATGCCTATCCCCTGGTGGTCAAGGCCCAGATCCATGCCGGCGGCAGAGGCAAGGGCGGAGGGGTGAAGCTTGCCGCAGATCGTGAAGAGCTGCAGCAGAAGACCTGCGAAATCCTCGGCATGACGCTGGTCACACCCCAGACCGGCCCGGAAGGACGCCTTGTGCAAAAGGTTTTGATCGAGCAGGCGGCGGACATCTCCCGCGAGCTCTATCTCTCTCTACTGCCGGACCGGGCTACCGCGACAATTGTCATCATGGCAAGTTCTGCCGGCGGCATGGATATTGAGCATACAGCCGCCACCATGCCGGACAAAATCATCAAGGTAAGCGTCAACCCCCTGCAGGGCCTGCAACCCCATCATATCCGCCGGATATTGTTCGGGCTTGGTATAGCGCCGGACATGATGAAACAGTGGTCGGCTCTGCTTGCCGCGCTGTATCGTCTCTTTGTGGAAAACGACTGCGCGCTTGTTGAGATTAATCCCCTGGTTGTTGCCGGCAGCGGTTCACTCCTGGCGGTGGACGCCAAGATTGAACTGGATGCCAACGCCCTTTTCCGCCATGCCGATCTGCAAAAATATCGCGATGTCAATGAAGAGGACCCGTTTGAGGCCAAGGCCCGGGAGTACAATCTCAACTATATCAGACTCTCCGGCAATGTGGGCAACATGGTGAACGGGGCGGGACTGGCCATGGCAACCATGGACATTATCAAACAAGCCGGGGCCGAGCCTGCCAATTTTCTTGACGTGGGCGGCGGAGCAACCGCGGCAATGGTGGAAAAGGGTTTTGAGATCATTTTAAGCGATCCCAACGTCAGGGGGATCTTCATTAATATCTTCGGCGGCATTCTCCGCTGTGACGTCCTGGCCAGCGGCATTGTTGAAGCGGTGAAAAAGTGCAGTGTTACCGTGCCGCTGGTTATCCGCATGGAAGGCACCAATGTGGAGCAGGGCCGGAAAATACTGGCCGACTCAGGTCTGCAGCTGATAACCGCCGTGGATATGGCCGATGCCGCGGCCAAGGTGGCGGAGATGGTGGCATGAGCATATTTGTCGATGACGCCACCCGTCTTGTCGTGCAGGGCATCACCGGAAGGGAGGGCCTGTTCCATACCATGCAGTGCCTGGACTACGGCAGCCGCATCGTGGCAGGGGTCACCCCGGGCAAGGGCGGCACCGAGGTGAGCGCCATTCCGGTCTTTAACACGGTGCGGGCGGCGGTGGATCAAACCGCTGCCAATGCCAGCATGATTTTCGTGCCCCCGGCCTTTGCCGCGGACGCCATCTGCGAGGCGGCTGATGCCGGGGTGAAACTTATCATCTGCATCACCGAGGGTATCCCGGTGCTTGACATGCTCAAGGTGAAACAGTACCTGCGATTGACCGGAGCACGTCTCATCGGACCCAACTGCCCAGGGCTAATCAGCCCCGGACAGTGCAAGGCCGGCATCATGCCGGGGGCGATCCACAAACCGGGTGGCCCCATCGGAGTTGTCTCCCGCTCCGGCACCCTGACCTATGAGGTGGTACATCAGCTGACCCGCCAGGGAATCGGTCAGACCAGCTGCATCGGCATCGGCGGCGATCCGGTGATCGGCACCTCCTTTATTGACTGTCTGGCCGCCTTTGAACAGGATCCGGCGACCAGGGGCATTGTCATGGTCGGCGAAATCGGCGGCAATGCCGAAGAGGATGCCGCGCTTTATGTAAAGGAAAGCATGACTAAACCCGTGGTGGGGTTTATCGCCGGACTTACCGCCCCACCGGGCCGCAGGATGGGTCATGCCGGGGCCATTGTCAGCGGCGCCAGTGGCACGGCCCAGGGAAAAATCGCCGCCATGCGTGCCGGCGGTATCCATGTCTGTGACGATCTGGGCAGACTTGGGGAATTCTGCAAGGAAATATTCAACCATGCATAACAATGACAGCCCTTTTCGAGTACTGATCGGCAAACCTGGTCTGGACGGACACGACCGGGGGGCCAAGTTCATTGCCCGGGCCCTGCGCGATGACGGATTTGAAGTGATCTATACCGGCATCCGGCGCACCCCCGAGGAGATTGTGGCGGCCGCCATCCAGGAGGATGTGGCAGCCATTGGGCTCTCCTCGCTGTCCGGCGCCCATCTCCGTTTATTCCCGGCAGTGGTTGAGGCATTGCGGAAGGCCGGGGTTAACGACATTGCCGTGCTTGGTGGCGGGGTCATCCCGGAGGAAGATATCCGACAACTGAAAGAGGCCGGCATTGCCGAGGTTTTTACCCCGGGCACGCCGCTGGAAGTCATTCTTGAAGCCTTTCGCAACGCCTGCAGGCAACACAGGGAAATACATCAGCCTTGATGGAGTTCGATGAGAAACGATCTGAACGCATTGCTTGAAGGGTTGCATAACCGTGATGCCCGCTCCATCGCTCGTGCCATCTCCCTGGTGGAAAATGACCATGAGGCGGCAGAGGTCATCCTCACATCCCTGGATCAGCAGAATGTCAGAAGTTCGCAGGTTCTGGGCATCACCGGTTCCCCGGGGGTGGGCAAATCCACCCTGACCAGCTCCCTGGTCAGACATCTGCGCAGTCAGGGCAAACGGGTGGGCATTGTGGCGGTTGATCCCTCCTCGTCCATCACCGGCGGCGCTCTGCTCGGTGATCGGGTGCGAATGATGGGCCATGCCCTTGATTCGGATGTGGTGGTCCGCTCCATGGCAACCAGAGGGCGGCTTGGTGGTCTGTGCGCTGCAGCCGGTGCGGCGGTTCGTATCATGGCCGCTTCCGGTTGCTCGCCGGTTATCATCGAGACCGTTGGGGTGGGCCAGTCGGAGATGGACATTATCCGCCTGGCCGATCTGACCCTGATGGTGCTGGCTCCTGGTTTAGGCGATGAGATCCAGGCCATGAAGGCCGGCATTCTCGAGGTGGCGGATCTGCTCGTGGTGAACAAGACCGACTGTGTCGGGGCGGAAACCCTGAGCATGGATCTGGAGGCGGCACTGCGCGGCAGAAAAAATGCCTGTCAGTCCCGGGTATTTAAAACCGTGGCCACGACAGGGCAGGGGATAGACGAGCTTGCCATTGCCATTGATGAACTTGATGCCATTTGCCGAAGCAGCGGGGAACATGACAGAAGACGCCATTCTTCCCTGGAGCTTGAAATCGTGGACTGGGCGGTTGAACTGTTAAAGCCCCGTTTGCTTGCTGAACTCCAGGAAACAGCTTATCCGGCAGAGCCGCGACAGACTGCCAGAAAACTGCTCGCCCGGCTCTGTCCGCTTATGATCGACACCTGAAAGGCACGGGAACTGACTATGGAAAAAAACAAAGATCTGACCGAGTGGCAGGACAAGGTGCTGGCCAAAAGCCTGGCCCGTTTCCCGGAACGCAGAAAGCGATTCACCAATCATGGTGGTGACGAGATCCCGCTCCTTGCTCTGCCCGAAGAGATTGATGACCAGTATGTAAGGCAGTTGGGATTTCCCGGCAGCTACCCTTACACCCGCGGCGTACAGCCGACAATGTACCGGGGACGTTTGTGGACCATGCGCCAGTATGCAGGATTTTCTTCCGCCGCGGAATCAAACAAACGCTACCGCTATCTGCTGGAGCAGGGCACCACCGGGCTTTCCGTGGCCTTTGATCTGCCCACCCAGATCGGCTACGACTCGGACCACCCCATGAGCCTGGGGGAGGTGGGCAAGGTGGGTGTGGCTATTGATTCCCTTGCTGACATGGAGATGCTGTTTGATCAGATTCCGCTGGACAGCGTCAGCACCTCCATGACCATCAACTCGCCGGCCATTGTGCTGCTGGCCATGTATGTGGCGGTTGCCGAAAAACAGGGCGTTGCTCCGCAAAAGCTGCAGGGAACCATCCAGAATGACGTGTTGAAGGAATATGTGGCCCGGGGCACCTATATCTTTCCGCCCCAGCCGAGTCTCCGACTGATCACCAATATCTTCCAGTGGTGCGGTGAAAACACCCCGTCCTTCAATACCATTTCCATTTCCGGCTACCACATCCGCGAGGCCGGTTCCACCGCGGTGCAGGAGGTGGCCTTTACCCTGGCCAACGGCATTACCTACGTACAGACCGCACTCGATGCCGGGCTCGAGCTTGATGTCTTTGCCCGGCGGCTGGCCTTTTTCTTTAATGCCTCCTCCGATCTGCTGGAGGAGGTGGCCAAGTTCCGTGCCGCCCGCCGCCTGTGGGCCCGGCTTATGAAGGAGAAATTCGGGGCGAAAAATCCGGCCAGCTGCATGCTGCGCTTTCATACCCAGACCGCGGGCAACACCCTGACCGCCCAGCAGATCGACAACAATATCGTGCGGGTCACACTGCAGGCGCTGGCCGCTGTGTTGGGTGGCACCCAGTCGCTGCATACCAACTCCCGTGATGAGGCCCTTTCCCTGCCCACCGAGGATTCGGTGCGCACTGCCCTGCGCACCCAGCAGATCATCGCCCATGAATCCGGGGTGACCGACACGGTGGATCCTCTGGCCGGTTCCTATTTCATCGAACAGTTGACCGACAGGATCGAGCGGGAGGCGGTTGAGTTGATCGATAAAATAGAGAAGGCCGGCGGTGTGGTGGCTGCCATTGAAGACGGCTTTATCCAGCGTCAGATCGAAAATGCCGCCTATGAATACCAGAAGGAGATAGAAAGCGGTGAACGGATGATTGTCGGTGTAAACAGCTTTCAGATCACGGAAGAGAGCAGGCCGCCCACCCTGCGTGTTGATCCTGAGGTTGAAACAATGCAGGTAGCGGCGCTTTCGCAATTGAAAAAAACGAGAAATCATGACAAAGTGCAAAATTCATTAAAAGAACTCGACCAAGCTGCCCGGACTGACGCAAATCTCTTTGCTTATGTGCTGGCAGCTGTTAAGGAGTATGCAACACTGGGTGAGATCTGTGATGTGCTGCGCCAGGTTTTCGGTGAATATAAACAACATTGAGCTTTGCTGACCATGCTGGAAAAAATTGATCATATCGGTATTGCGGTGAAATCCATTGCCGAGGCCAGGAAATATTATGAACAGGCCCTTGGCCTTACCTGCGAAAAGGAGGAGGTTGTCGAAAGCCAGATGGTGAAAACCGCCTTTTTCCGGGTCGGCGAGGTCCATATCGAGCTGCTCGAACCCACTGATGAAAAAAGTCCCATCGCCGCTTTTTTAGAAAAAAGAGGGGAGGGGATTCACCATATTGCCTTTCGCACCAACGATATCACCCGCCAGCTTGACCAGGCCCGGACGGGCGGCTGCCGCCTGATCCATGAGGTGCCTTTTGAAGGGGCCGGTGGCAAACAGGTTGCCTTTCTTCATCCCAAATCTTCTTTTGGCGTGCTCACCGAGTTCTGCGCGAAAGGGATAAAGGTGTGACCATGCAGAAAAAACTTGACGAACTCATGAAGCTGCGGGCCGAGGCACGGCTCGGCGGCGGTCAGGAACGCATTGACAGGCAACATGCCCAGGGCAAGATGACGGCCCGGGAACGGCTTGACCTGCTGCTCGATGAAGGCTCTTTTGAAGAATTCGACATGTTCAAGTCCCACCGCTGCCAGCAGTTCGGCATGGCGGACAAGCAGTTTCCCGGCGACGGGGTGGTGACGGGCTACGGCACCATCGACGGCCGGCTGGTCTATGTCTTTTCCCAGGATTTCACCGTGCTGGGCGGATCACTCTCAGAGACCTTTTCCGAAAAGATCTGCAAGATCATGGATCTTGCCATTAACAACGGCGCGCCGGTTATCGGCCTCAATGATTCGGGCGGCGCCAGAATCCAGGAAGGGATCGAAAGTCTGGCCGGCTATACGGATATCTTTTTGCGTAATGTCAAGGCCTCCGGGGTGGTGCCGCAGATCTCAGCCATATTCGGCCCATGCGCCGGCGGGGCGGTCTATTCTCCCGCCCTGACCGATTTCGCCGTCATGGTCAAGAATAACAGCTATATGTTTCTTACCGGCCCCAAGGTGGTGAAATCCGTTACCCATGAGGATGTGACGGTTGAACAGCTCGGCGGCGCCATGATGCATGCCACCAAAAGCGGGGTTGCAGATTATGCGGCGGAAAGCGGTTCCGATGCCATCCACTATGTACAGGAGTTGCTCTCCTATCTGCCCCAGAATAATGTGGAAAACCCTCCCTATGTACCTACCAGTGACAAGCCGGAACGCCGCGATGAATTTCTTAACCAGATTATTCCGGACAACCCCAATGCGGCCTATGACATGAAGCAGGTCATTCTGCGTACGGTTGATAATGCCAGGTTTCTGGAGGTTAAGGAGTTTTTTGCCCCCAATATTATCATCGGTTTTGCCCGGTATAACGGCAGCAGCGTGGGCATTGTCGCCAACCAGCCCTGCTATCTGTCCGGCGTGCTGGACATCGACTCGTCCATCAAGGCAGCCCGTTTTGTCCGTTTCTGCGATTGTTTCAACATCCCCATCGTCACCTTTGTTGATGTTCCTGGTTTTCTGCCGGGCACCAACCAGGAGTATAACGGTGTCATCAGAAACGGGGCAAAAATCCTCTATGCCTTTGCCGAGGCCACGGTGCCCAAGGTCACGGTCATCACCCGCAAGGCATATGGCGGGGCCTATTGCGTCATGTCGTCCAAGCATCTGCGTGGCGATGTGAATTATGCCTGGCCCACGGCCGAGATCGCTGTGATGGGTGCCAAGGGAGCGGTTGAGGTGCTCTACGGCCGTGAGGCGAAAAGCGCGAAAAATCCCGAGGCGTTTCTGGCTCAACGGGAACTGGAATATGCCGAAACCGTGGCCAACCCCTATGTGGCTGCAAAGCGGGGCTATGTGGATGACATCATCGAGCCGGCCCGCACCCGGTTCCGCATCATCAAGGCCCTGGGCATGCTGAAAAATAAACGCGATACCAACCCCATGAAAAAACACGGCAATATTCCCCTGTAAACGCATGAACTTTTCATTTGACCATATGGGGGTCGCCAATCTCTTTGCCGGCGATTTTAATGCCGTTACCTTCAGCATTATCGGCATGCTGCTGGTTTTTGTCGGGTTGATCATTATCAGCCTCTATATCGTTTCCCTGCCGTGGCTGCTTAAACGTTTGGGGAAAAGGCCGGCACGCCCCACTGATGCTGCCGACAAGCTGGCGGAGCAGCAGACTATCGACCAGGAAAAGGAAATTCTCATGGCCATCGCAACGGCCTTTTATCTTGATCAGAATTTCCCGGAGGAAAATCAGAAAATTACCTGGAAAAGCCACGGTGACGTGGAATCACCCTGGCTGATTTCCGGACGTGTGCAGGGCATGGCCCAGCGAACCCATGTTACCCGCCGTGTCTTTCCCCATCGTTAGGCTATGGTAAAATCCCCAAATCTCAACCTGAAACGGCAACAGATACCTCATGCGCATGTATAATTTATCGATCAACGGCAATGATTATGAAGTGATGATCAAACAGATCACGGAAGAGACTGTCACGGTTGATGTAAACGGCGTCGAGCACATTGTCACCGTCAATAAGATCCTGAACATGGCGGTTCCGCACCTTAGCGAAAAGGCATTTCAGCCTGAAACAGCCGGTCCGCTGATCAGCAAAGTCGCAACCACCGCTCCACCCAGAAATGACACGGAAGGCTGTATCTGTTCGCCCCTGCCGGGCCACATCCTTGAGCTTGCCGTAGCAGAAGGGGACAAGGTGCTGGTCGGCCAGAAACTGCTGGTGCTGGAGGCCATGAAACTGGAAAACATCATCACGGCGGAGTGGGCCGGGGTGGTGAAAAAGATTCTCGTTTCAGAAGGTGACGCCGTCAACCATGACCAGAAACTCATCATCATCGTCTGAGGTTCGTTGACATGGATTTTACGAGTTTTTTCAACAACACGGCCATTGCCCATCTGGAGTGGGGTAATCTGGTGATGATCCTGGTCGGTGTTGTTTTCATTTACCTGGCCGTGACCAAGGATTACGAACCCCTGCTGCTGGTACCCATCGGTTTCGGCATCATTGTCGGCAACATTCCGCCCATTGCCGGCATGCCCCTGGGGGTCTACTCGGAAGGCAGCGTTCTCTCCTATCTCTACTTCGGGGTTACCAAGGGCATCTACCCGCCCCTTATCTTTCTGGGCATCGGGGCCATGACCGATTTTTCCACCATGCTGTCAAATCCCAAACTCATTCTGCTGGGGGCGGCGGCGCAGCTCGGTGTTTTCCTTACCTTTCTCGGTTCGCTTTATCTGGGCTTTTCCCTGAAACAGGCCGGGGCCATCGGCATCATCGGCGGTGCGGACGGGCCCACGGCGATCTTTCTCGCCTCCATGATCGCACCGGAACTCCTGGGTCCCATCGCCATTGCCGCATACTCCTACATGGCCCTGGTGCCGGTCATCCAGCCGCCGGTCATGTACCTGCTCACCACCAAGGAAGAACGCCGCATCCGCATGAAAGCGCCTCGCAAGGTCAGCAGAAAGGAAAGGATCATCTTTCCCATTGTCGCCTTTCTCATCTGCACCCTCATTGCCCCGGGCGCTATCACCCTGCTGGGTATGCTGTTCTTCGGCAATCTCCTCAAAGAAAGCACGGTGACCGACCGGTTGGCCAATTCAGCCCGCAATGCCCTGATTGATATCGTCACCATCCTGCTCGGCTTTACCGTGGGCGCTTCCACCCAGGCCCAGACCTTCCTGACCCCGCAGTCGATTCTCATTTTCATCCTCGGCGCCCTGTCATTTGTGGTGGCCACCGCCGGCGGCGTAATCTTTGCCAAGATCATGAACCTTTTTCTCAAGGAAAAAATCAACCCCCTGATCGGAGCTGCCGGCGTCTCGGCAGTGCCTGATTCCGCCAGGGTGGTGCAGGCTGTGGGGCAGAAGGAAGATCCCGGCAATTTCCTGCTCATGCATGCCATGGCACCCAACGTGGCCGGTGTCATCGGCTCCGCCATTGCCGCCGGTGTTCTCTGGTCAGTCCTGGGGAAGTTTCAGTAATTTATCTCCAGCATTTGCCGCTTGCCAACATGTCTGCAATATGCTAAAAAAGCAAAATTCAAAATAATGCCCGGATGGCGGAACTGGTAGACGCAAGGGACTTAAAATCCCTCGGCACTTGTTGCTGTGCGAGTTCGATTCTCGCTCCGGGCACCAAAAGTATGAAGGGGGTTTCGGCTTTTATCCGGAGCCCCTTTTTTTTCAGTCTGGTCATTTTGTCCAACCGCTGTTTAACCAGTAGGGGATATTTTAAACCCCACCCCACCCACAAAAAAAGCGGCTCTCTATTAGGTGGATACCGTTATCGTGTCAGTTTTAATGCGGCAATTTGCCACATTTACAAACATTAAATTTAGTTGTAGCAATTTGTTAGGATGTCGTACAGATATAGCTACCCCCCCCCCCGCAAGATGGGGACGCAAAGGGATCTGTTTTGCATATTGGCTTTACCGCAGTGAATATCCACTGTCTGGCGGAGTCTTCAGGCAAGAGTTTAAGCCGGCGGCATCGGCTTCGCCAATTTGGGTAAACTTCCCCCTTTTTTTTTAAAATCATCATCGTCTCTTTTTAGATGCCGTGTGTCCAAAAAATATCCCCCCAGTATTTTTTAAGGAAGAGGTGAAACCCATTTAGCAATTTATGCGATGAGTTTGCCTTCTCGCTTTTGTACAAGACGACTTATCGCAGCTTCAGACAACCTGATCTCGGCAGATATTACCTTGCTACCCTGATTGCGTTTCGAGAAGAGTGCCTTAAGTACTTAAAATAAGAGCCATATTAATTCGCACAGGAGGCCCCTTATGCCGTCACCCTTGCCAAAAAGTCAAAATTTCACCTTGGGCGCGTATTACAAAGCCCGTTCAAAAACTCTGACCTTCCGGGTCTATTCCAAAAACGCCACCCATCTGGAAATCTGCTTCTTTTCCCAGCCGCAAGATGCGGACGAGGTCGAACGGCTCCCCATGAGCCGGGAGCAAGGGGACACTTGGGTCTTGGAAATTTCCTGGGCGAAACTGCGGGCCAAGGGGCTTGACACCGCGGTCTACTATGGTTTCCGAGCCTGGGGACCAAACTGGGTCCATGAGCAGTCATGGAAAAAGGGGACTGAGGTCGGTTTTCTTTCTGATGTGGATGATCAGGGCAACCGATTTAATCCAAACAAATTGCTGCTCGATCCCTATGGCAGGGAGATCAGTCATGACCCGTATCCCCGTCTTTCCGAGATTGATCCCAATGAGTACCGGGACAACTATTATTCCGGACCAGGATTCCGCCAAATAGACACAGCCCGGATTGCGCCGAAAAGCGTGTTTGTCCTTAAGAAAGATCGTACCACTTTCGGCAGCAAGCCAAAACGTTCACTGAAAGACGATATTATTTATGAAGCGCATGTCCGTGGCTTGACGATGCTTGATTCCTCCATTCCGGAGGACTGTCGCGGTACCTATAAAGGTGCGGGAATGAAGGCCAAATTTCTGCAGGACCTGGGGGTGACTGCAGTGGAATTCCTGCCGGTCCACCATTTTGCCAGTGAGCAGAATGATGACGGCGATCCCCGCGGCGATAATCACTGGGGGTATATGACCTTGGGGTACTTTGCCCCGAATCGGCGGTATTCTTTAGACAAAACGCCAGGTGGGCCGACCCGCGAGTTCAAGGAGATGGTGCGGGCTTTTCATAGCATGGGCATCAAGGTGTTTCTTGATGTGGTTTACAACCACACCGGCGAAGGACTCCTGAAGCGGGCCACGGATTTTGGTGATTCACGGCAGGATGACTCCATGCAGTTTGCCGACCGGGCTTGTCTCCTTAGCTTCCGCGGTCTTGACAATGCATCCTATTACACCTTGCGCAGCCGCCAGGATCTTGATAGCGGAACCAACCGGCGGTACCAGGACAATTCCGCTTGCGGCGGCAGTCTTAATGTGGCAAATGACATGGTCCGAGGCTTTATTCTTGATTCCTTACAGTACTGGTCCGCTGAAATGGGGGTGGACGGGTTCCGCTTCGATCTGGCGCCGGTGCTTGGCAATGCCCGGTATGATGGCGGTTTTGAGTTCAACAGTACAGATCCGAAAAATGTCTTGAACCGGATGGGAACGGAATTGCCTGTACGCGATCCTCAGACCCTTGTCGGCGTGGACCTCATTGCCGAGCCGTGGGCTGTCGGCGACGGCACCTATCAGCTCGGCAATTTCCCCGATGGCTGGGCCGAGTGGAATGATGTATTCAGGAACACCTTCCGCCAGGTGGAAAACAAGCTTCATGTTGTGCCAATTCCGCCTGCCTCGATTGCCAACGGGTTTGCCGGCTCGGCCCAGCAATTTCTCAACAAAGGGGTACGGCGCGATCCCCGGCCGTATCTCTCCATCAACTACATCTCCTCCCATGACGGCTACACCTTGCGCGATGTGTTTTCCTATACCAACATGCAGGATGCCTGGGATCATGGGAGCAATGACGCGTCCCAGCGTCAGGCGGTGCGCAATGCCTTTGCTATCCTCATGGTCGCTGCCGGTACGCCGATGTTTTGCTTCGGGGATGAACTCTTCCGCACCCTGAACGGCCGGGATAACGTCGTGGCTGTCGATGATGCGAGCGTCTATCTCGACTGGGTGCATTTCAATCAATATGCCCTGGCCATTCAGACCAATGACGAGGCGCTCCTCGGCGAGATGCGACGTTACGACGACATACGGATCTTTGAGTTTGCCCGGAACCTGATCCGGTTCCGTCACCTCCATCCGTCGTTGCGGCCGGACCGTTATTTCACCGGATCAGACATGAATCAGGCCGGACTCAAGGATATCGCATGGTTTCGACGGGATGGATCGGAGTTGGCCGGCGGAGAATGGGGTGATCCAAACATCCATTTTCTCGGCTTTAGGGTGGATAACCAGGCGTTTCTCAATACCACCGGGGTGGCTTCCATTTATGTGGCATATAACCGTAGTGACCATGATGAATCGATCGTTATGCCGGAAAACCTGGCTGGAAGGCGGTGGTTTCGCATGGTGGATACGGCAGACTGGATGGAAGGCCTGGGCAACTTTGAAAATGGGACCACCATGCTGGAGCGCTCGTATATCATGCATGAGCGGAGCGTGCTGATTTTAATTGAGAAGTGATTTGGCAAAAAAATAAATGAAGGGAGGGCCGGGTTATGACGTTTCGAGGCTATTATCAGACCGGAAAAATTCAAAGCACCGAGGAACGTAAGCGTCTTGCTGCGCCAAACGTTATCGAGACTTGGCGGCACTGGGGCCCATACTTGAGTGAACGTCAGTGGGGCACGGTTCGTGAATGTTACAAGGAACACAGTAATGCCTGGAGTGATTTCGTCCACGATCAGGCTAGGTCCCGGGCTTACCGCTGGGGAGAGGACGGCATTGCCGGGCTTTCCGATCTCCAGCAATTCCTGTGCTTTGCTGTGGCCATGTGGAACGGCAAGGACCCGATCATCAAGGAACGTCTGTTCGGGCTGACCAACAGCGAGGGCAACCATGGCGAGGATGTAAAGGAATACTATTTCTACCTGGATAACACTCCGACCCATTCCTACATGAAATACCTCTATAAGTACCCCTACGAATATCCTTACGCCGAGCTGGTAAACAAAAGTTATTCCATGAACCCGCTGGAATACGAACTTATCAATACCGGCGCCCTGGATCAGGGGCGCTATTTTGATGTGTTTGTTGAATACGCCAAGAATAAGGCTGAGGATATTCTGATTCGCATCACGGTGTGCAACCGGGGCAATGAGGCCAGGGCCCTGCATCTACTGCCCACTTTATGGTTTCGTAATACCTGGTCCTGGGGCGACTCGAGCATCCACAAGCCGTCCTTGCAGCTCCAGGGGGATTGCGTTAATGGCGAGAAGGTCATCGCGGTTTCGGATGTGACGGTCACGGACCCGCTCACGAACAAGAATGTCGTTCTTCTCCCTCAACGGTGGCTGTACTGCCAGGCCTGCGACAATGTTTTGTTTACGGAAAATGAAACCAATTTCGAACGCTTTGGATGGGGCGGCAATCAGTCATTGTATGTCAAGGATGGGATTAACGACCACATTGTCTCCAATGGGGCCAAGTCAACGGTAAATCCAGACAAGACCGGCACCAAGGCAGCCCCTCATTACCTGTTGCAACTCGGGCCGAACGGCACGGCGACTGTTTTGTTGCGTCTGTCCGATCAGACGTTGGCTGAGCCGTTCAGCGTGGAGTTCAGCCGGATATTTCAGCGCCGACTGCAGGAGGCCGATCAATTCTATGATGCCATCTGCCCGTTTGATCGAACCAAGGATGCCGAGGAGCAGGACATGTATCTGGTGCAGCGTCAGGCCTTTGCCGGCATGCTGTGGGGCAAGCAGCTTTATCATCTCGTGGTCTATCGCTGGCTGCACGGCGATACGATGTCACCCTCCGCCGAACACCAATACGACAAAATGATGAACCGCTGGCCCCACATGTATGCAAAGGATGTGCTTTCCATGCCGGACAAATGGGAATACCCCTGGTTCGCGGCCTGGGACCTGGCGTTCCATACCACCACCCTGGCGATCATTGACCCGGAGTTTGCCAAGCACCAACTGGAATTGCTGGTGATGGAATGGTATCAGCATCCCAATGGCCAGATCCCTGCCTATGAATGGGATTTCTGCAACATCAACCCTCCTGTGCATGCCTGGGCAGCCTGGCAGGTTTACGAGCGCGAAAAAGAGATGCTTGGCCAGGGAGATACTCTCTTTCTGGAACGGGTCTTCAACAAGCTCAATATGAATTTTACCTGGTGGGTCAACAGGGTGGACAAACAGGAAAACAACATTTTTGAAGGGGGCTTCCTGGGGCTGGACAACATCCGGATTATTGACAAGGACCCGGATGGCAATGTCATAGAGCAGGCGGATGGAACCGCCTGGATGGCAATGTTCTGCCTCAACATGATCAAGATTGCTGACGAACTCGTGGCAGTCAAGTCGACTGAACAGAGTGAAAACAAGGCAAGCAAAGCTGGTGCGGCCGCCTTTCAGTATAAGGATTCCCTGCGTAAATACCTGGAGCACTTCATGTTTATCTGTGATGCCATGAATAAGCTCGCAGCAGACGGGCTCTGGGATGAGCAGAATAATTTTTTCATGGACTGCGCCAATAAGTATGGCCGGTTGCGGGTCTATTCCATGGTTGGCCTCGTACCTCTCTTTGCCATTGAACAGATTTCGCAAAAAGTCACGGATCCGGACTCATTTTATGATCTCTACGGGTTCCTGCGCTGGTTTAAAAGGAACCGCCGTGATGTGACCGATGACAATGCCCACATCAACCTTGACGACCTGCTGCGCCAGGTGACCGGGGATACGGCCCCGGCAACGTTCAGCGGCACGATTTCATTAGTGGACAAGACCAAGCTCGGGTTTATCCTGCAGCGCATGCTCAATACGGATGAATTTTTGAGCCCCTTCGGGATCAGAGCCTTATCCAAATATCACCTCTCCCACCCACATGTTACCCTGGACAACGGCAACAATTTAGAGATCCGGTATGAACCTGCCGAGTCCAATTTTGTCAAACTCATGGGCGGCAACTCGAACTGGCGCGGTCCGGTCTGGATGCCGATGAACTATCTCATCGTCCAGTCGTTGCACAAGTTCGGTCAATACCTGGGTGAAGGTTTCAAGGTGGAATATCCGACCGGCTCGGGTAGTTCCATGACCTTAAACGAGATCGCGGATGCCCTGTCTCTGAGACTCATTCAAATTTTTCTGCGTGATCCCAACACCATGAAACGGCCGGTCTTTGGCGAAGTGGAGATATTCCAGAATGATCCGAACTGGAATGACTATCTGCTCTTCTACGAGTATTTCCATGCGGGTGACGATGCGGACCGCTATGCCGGAGCCGGCCTTGGGGCAAGTCATCAGACTGGCTGGACTGGACTCGTGGCCAATCTCATCCAGGAGGTGGGAGTGCGCCGGAAAGCCGCAACTCTGGGAATTCGCGAAGACGCACCATGCGATGCTCGTTAACATGCCAGGGGCAGCAGACCTCTTAGACGGCTGCCCCAATGCTGTTTCGTTACAATAGATCCGGCCACTTTGGACGTATGCGTAATTCGGATCAGCCATGGGGCGGGGATAAAGATTGTATGAGCGTTCTGTCCTTACCCTCCTCAGGAGAATGATCTTGCCACAAAAGAGTGGAGCCTGAGTTAAGCCTCTTTTCTGTTGTTTCCCCATTCCTGTTTATATTGAGCAGGAAATTCGTAACCGTTGGTGGAATGCTTTCTTTGCCGATTGTAAACTTCAAGGTAGTGGAAGAGACCCTGTTCGGTCTCTATGACACTCTGAAAAGTACAATGATTAATCAGTTTGGTTTCAACAGCCTGCTAACTCACCGTGCAAAATGGTCCCTCATAACCGGGCCAACCATCATCAAATAGAGCTTGCACTTTTTCAGGAAAGGGAGAGATTGAAATTTTGTAGGTGACTGACTGTCGGAAGATCAGGATTTTGTTCATCACTTACTGCCGGAATATTTTACGCACAAAACAAAAGGAGCAGACAGATTGCTCTGCCTGCTCCTGGTTGTATTTGGATCTTGTTCCGAAATGTTTACGGAATAGTAACCGTCAGGTCACCATCTTCCGTGAAGGTGTAGTCGCTCATGTTGTGAGCAGCATCAATGGTCTGCACCCGGATGTTATAGTCACGTCCGCCACGGGCATAGGTATAACTGATACCAGTCGTGAGGTCGACCTGGGGATTGATTGAAACGGTACGTTTCCTGTCACCCCAGTAGATGTAAGCACGAACCACCGAGGCATCCAGGGTTGGTGCGGTAATCGTCACGGTTTTGTCATTCACTGCTGAGGCAAAATCCGCGGCAGCTCCCTGGGGCTCAACCAAAGCCGCCGTGGCGGTCACGGTTTTCGAGACGGTCACGCCGCTGTTCGGCTCGCTCATGGTGAGCGTTGCAGTATAGGTGCCAGAAGCACTATACTCATAGACTACAATATCCTCGCCATTGCCTCCCAACTCCATACCAGCGCCGTTATCGCCGAAATCCCAGCTGTATTCACAGAGAAGGTCAACCGGATAGGCGATCCCTAAGGCGTCATAGGCCAGGTCATAGCAGGAGGAGCGGCTGCCGTCAAAGGTCACAACCAGATCGTCTTCCAGTGAAGTAAGGGAGCTGAGCGCAGGAAGAACATGGACGTCACCGATCATTTCTCCCACCACAAAGGGCGAGAAGGAGGTGGTTTCACCGCAGACGGTGTTGTTCTCATCATTCAAAATGGTGGTGATGTCTTGCCACTGGCCGTTGGTGTAATGCAAGAGCTTGAGGTCAAGTTCGCTGATATGCACCTTGCTTTCGTCATAAGTGAGACAGACCGTGGCCGTTGTTAAGGAACAGTCAGTACTGATTTCATAGATGTCACCCACCGCCTGGTAGCCAACCGGCATGTCAAGGCTGGTCAGGTCAGAGGCAAGGATGCAGGCATCGGTTACGTCGGCAATGGTCACCTCAACCTCCGGAACCGGGTTCACCGTCACTTCCGGAGCCGGTTCCACCGCTACATCCGATGCCGTGCAGCCGCCAAAGCCAGGTGCGATTTTGGCAGGATTCGCCGGACAGCCGTCAACGCAGTCCGCCGTGCCGTCGTCGTCAGTGTCGATAAGGTCATTGCAGCTATCATTGCAGTCAGCGATTGTGTCACCATCCGTATCGGTATCCGCCACACCGCAACCGCACTGACCGGAAGCGGTCTTGCTGGGGTCAGCCGGGCAGCCGTCAAGACAATCATAGGTGCCGTCGCCGTCGCTGTCAATATCAGCAACGCCGCAGCCGCAGATGCCTGCTTCGGTTTTGTTGATGTCATTCGGGCAACTATCCACACAATCACCGATACCGTCACTGTCGGTATCAATACATCCATAATAAAATCCGGCATTTATGCTAATATTGGTAAGATTGTTATTGTATTGTTGCAAGTTGTTTGCTGCCACCCACAAACCATTATAATTAACTTCCACGAGAAGTATGACAGAGAAATCGCCAGTGATATCGACTGCAGCTCCTGGAGTACCTGATGGTCTTGCATCCACAAGCCATCCTTGTGGATTAGTTAAAGTAAATCTTGTCGCAACCCATGAGCTACTATAAGCATAGTAAGTATCGCCCATCCAGGTTGCCGTCGTAGCGGTGTTTCCAGTATAAGTTAAAGAAGTTGTATGATTTCCACCATCTAGGGACACATTAACCAGTGTTGGAGCCCAATAAAGTTCGTTGAACGCCGAAAGGTCGAAGTTCCCATAGTTCCATGTGAGTCCGCCAGTATCGCCAGGGTTACCGCTTCCGCCAGTCCATTGTCCATAAGTTCCATCAAGAAGCGGATAAGCTGGACCTGTTAATGATTGTGCCAGGGCTGGACCGCCCATCACAAACAGAAACAATCCTGTTAGCAACGCTGTTAAAAATTTATTCTTCATTATTTCTCCTTTTCTGTAATTTGTTACACTATTGCCGAGGTCCGAATTGTCATTTTTACATGCAAAGCGGCGACCCGCGCCACGGGTTTGGGGAACCGGTTTAATCAACAGTTTCATGAGTCATGGGGCTGTAATGCGCTAAACTCCCTTGACTATTACGGGCATATACGAGTTACCACTAAAAATCTCTCTGAACTATCCTGGCGTTTTCGCAGTACCACAAGTTTCAAAGTATTTGGTCGGGAACCACGGCGATACTTCAGGGTTGGAGTGAAAAACTTTAGGAAGAGGTAATTCGCTGTATTCACAGATGTGAACAAGTGGTAGGCGATAAAAAGCAACTATCGGATGATATGACAAGACCATCCTGACGCTATAATAGCCCATATCACTCCGACCAGAACCTAACATCCTATATTTAAATTTACTGATATCCTGACCGTATAACTCTTTTGAATGATGCAAAATTTATGCTCTGTGACAGCAGTAACCCTGACAATTTTAAAAAAATTAATAGAATTAAAATGTTAGGTGAATGGCGGCTCATTTTTCGGGAAGCTAATAATGGAATCACGTAGTTGAAAATGGGGGTTTACACCCACAATTGGGTGAATTTACGCAACTGATGGTGGTGATACGGGAAAAAAAACATGATTTTTTGTGCGTCACATGGTTCACAAACGTCACGAAACCATTTCAAGAACCTCTTTTCCCTGTGTCAGCAGTTGTGATTGTGTGGGAGTTGGGTTGAGGAAGGATAGGAAAGCTATGATTCGGCAGAGGTTTCCAGATTGAAGATGGATAGAACAAAAACAATCGAAATAGAGGAGTTTTGATATGAAAAGCGGAATTCATCAATCAATGGCTTTGATTTCTCTTGCAGCTCAGTATAATAAGTAGGTTGAAAAAAGATAAATTACAGAGGAGATGGACAGATGGCAAAACCGTTTTACATTGATGAGCATGAGTGTATCGGCGACGGCAGCTGTGCGGATATATGCCCCCGTTGTTTCAGTTTTGAACGCGGCATGGATACAGCCAGAGTCGTTAGTTTTGACTGTGATGAGGAACTGGTGGAGGAGGCCATGCGCAATTGTCCGACCAGTTGCATCCACTATGAGAAAGAGGGCGGTTGATACCGGCATAATTGAACTTTCCGCATGATTTATGCTTCAATTACCTGTATTACTGACTCCATTATGAAGTCCGATACTATTTTTACCATCGGCCATTCAAATCACGATATGGCAACCTTTCTGCAACTGCTGACAGCCAAGTTCATTCAGGTGGTGGTGGATGTCAGATCCGCACCCTATTCACGTTATGTGACGTGGTTCAACAAACGTAACATACAATCAGCCATCCAAGATGCAGGGCTGAAATATATCTTCATGTGTGATGCAATCGGCGGCAAACCTTCCGATCCCGGATTTTCCGATGCAAACGGCAGGGTACTTTACAGCAAAATTGCAGAATCAAAAAAATTCAGGCACGGCCTTGATCGGCTTCGGCAAGGTCTGGCTGATGGCTGGCGAATTGCCCTGATGTGTGCTGAAAAAGATCCCGGCAAATGCCATCGTCACCTGCTCATCGCAAAAGAGCTGGTGACGAGGCACCATATTCCCGTCCTTCATATCAGAAGCGATGGTTCATTACTTCCGGCAGAAGATCTCCTTGATAAAGATAGTATTCAGCCCCGTCTGCCGATTTTCTCCCCATGAGATCAGATCGATGGCAGTCGTATGCCAGCTTTCAATCAGAAGATGAAAGCGCATCTGCTAACAGAGGTCTATCTTCAAATACCTGTATCAAAATGACCCATCAGTTAAAAAAGAGCGGGTCATTTTGATACACTTCGTTCGATCCCCTGCGTACATACGTATAACAGCTCAAAGCTGTCCTTTTTTATCTTCATCCTGACACGCTTCATTCATTTTATGGGACATTTTGCCACATTTATGCAATGATTCATTATTGTAATAGCTTGATTTCTTAGCTGTTTCAGATCTGGCATGAAACCTGCTCAAAAAAATCTCAAGGTGTCAACAGCCTGAACTTTCTCATAAATATTCAGTCCTAACATAGGATGATAAATAAAAATTAGGATGGTAATCAAAATGGAAACAACTAAATTCGCTATTCCTGAAATAATTTTTGGCAGAGGAAGTATCAAATATGCTGGGCAATATGCACTGAGACATGGCGCAAAAAAGATCTTTTTAGTCAGTGATCCCGGCATTGAGGAGGCCGGCTGGGTGCAACGCCTCATGGATATCCTGAAAGCCGAAGGCATAGACTGGATCTATTATCCCAGGGTGACCTCCAATCCCCGCGATTACCAGGTGGAGGAGGGCGCGGAATTCTATCTCAAAAATCGGGCTGATGTCATCATGGCAATTGGCGGAGGCAGCGCAATGGATACGGCCAAGGGCATTGCCATTATTGCCAGTAACGGAGGCAAGATCCGTGATTATGAAGGGGCCAACAGAGTCCAGCACCCTCTGCCGCCCATGGTATTCATCACAACCACCGCAGGGAGCGGATCTGATATATCACAGTTCTGTATCATCACCGATGTGAAACGTGCGGTAAAAATGTCCATCATCACCCGCACCCTGGTTCCCAATATATCCATCGTCGACCCGCTTATTTTACGTACAAAAACGGAAAAGCAGATTACCCAGTCCGCGGTGGACGCCCTGGCCCATGCCATTGAGGCCTATCTTTCTCCCATCGCCTCCCCGTTCACCATGCCGCAATCCCTGAAAGCCATCGATCTGATTCTCCGTAATCTGCAACATGCTGTAGAAACACATTCTTTAGATTCTTTGGAACAATTGAGTGTTGCCTCTACATATGCATCAATGGCCTTCAGCAATGCAGGACTTGGAGCCGAGCACGCCCTGGCCCATTCTCTGGGCGGCCAGTTCGACATGAGCCACGGAGTCGTTCATCCAATACTGCTTACTGCGGTCATGCGCTTTAACATGCCGTCATGTCCTGCCAGAATGGCTGATATCGGCCGGGTCATACTCGACAAACGGCTTGGTTCGGACGATGAAACCGCCCTGGCGGGAATTGCTAAACTTGAGGATTTTTTTGCCTCATTCAATGTTTCCTTAAGGCTCAGCGATGAGGTCAGCGAAGGTGACAGACAGTATCTTGAACCAATCTGTAAAATGGCTGTCAATGATGTCTGCAATCTGACCAATCCCAAACCGGCATCATGGGAAGATCTGCTCTCGATTTGCGAGGAGGTATGGTGATGTCTGCCCCCACCACTCTTGCTGATCTTATCGGAATTGAACACTGCAAACTCGGTTTTTATCAGGAACTTCAACGTAAAGTAGAGGAACTGAAGCATTCGAACCGTGAGCTGGAGAAGAAACGCCAGGAATTCAAGGGACTGCTGGACGCCATAACCGATATGATGGTGGTACTTTCCGAAGACCTGAAAATCCAATCGGTCAACCATATTTTCAAGGAATGGTATCCGGATACCGACCCGAAGGGGCAATACTGTTATAAGTTTTTTCGTGACAGAGATACGCCCTGTGATGGCTGCCCGGTTATCAAGGCATTGGATCGTGATGAAATATGCAAGGATTCCTGCATTCATAAAGTGGGGGACAAATTCAGGCATTTTGAGTTGATTGCCTCGCCGCTGAAGACCAGTCTTACCGGCGAACGCAACGTGCTGCTCTTTAAACGGGATGTCACGGTGGAAAAAGAATTTCAGTCGCAATTTTATCAGGCTGAGAAAATGGCTACCGTGGGGGCATTAGCCGCCGGAGTGGCCCATGAAATAAACAACCCTCTCACCGCCATAAGCGGCTTTGCCGAAGGATTGCGGCGCAGACTCGGCCGGGTGCACGAACAGGTGGATGAAGATCTATATAACGATTTTCAAGAATATACCGATACCATTATCAAAGAATGCCTGCGCTGCCGGGATATCGTCCGCACGCTGCTCACCTTCAGCCGGCCCATGGCCTCCAGTCTGTGCCCGGTGAACGTAAACGATTGTATTAATGATACCCTGTTTATCCTGAAGCACCATTTTAAAGAACAGCACAAAGTTATTGTTAAAATTGAATTAGATGACAAGCTGCCGTTGATTATGGGTGACGAATCGCAACTTAAGCAGGTCATCATCAACCTGTTGACTAATGCCCTTGATGCCAGTGGTGAAGGCGGCACTATACTGATCAAAACCTATCCGGACGAAACCGGCGGTGCGGGACTGATTGTGGAAGATTCCGGCTGCGGCATTCCTTTAGAATTGCAGGACAAGCTTTTTGAGCCTTTTTTTACCACCAAGCCGGTCGGCAAAGGGATCGGTATCGGCCTGTCCACCTGTTACACCATAGTGAAAAATCACAACGGTCAGATCAGTGTGACCAGTGAAGTGGGCAAAGGCACAACATTCTGTATACAACTACCCGGAATTTCATAATAATGGTAAACGATAAATATCCTGTTCTCGTGATCGACGACGAAGAGCCCATCAGAAGACTGCTGCAGAAGGAACTGGCAAACTCCAGACGGGAGGTTTTCACTGCGGCCACGGCAGCCGAAGCAATGGCCCTGGTGCGGAGCCGCTGGTTCGATGTCATCATCATGGACCTGCGGCTGCCCGACACCACCAATCTGGATCTGCTGATCAAGGTGAGGGATTCCATTCCCCATACCGAGGTGATCATGATCACCGGGCACGGAGACATTGACAGTGCCGTGGAGGCCATGAAACTCGGGGCCTGTGATTTTATTGCCAAGCCGTTCAACCTTGACCGGCTTGATCTGGTGGTGGAAAAAGCACACCAGCGAGTTCGGTTGTCCCGTGAAAATATGATACTGCGCCACAAGGCCGGATATGATCAGGGTTCGGTGAAGTTTATCGGCAATTCCATGGCCATACGCAATATTCAATTCCTTGTTGACAAGGTTGCTCCGGCCACTATCCCGGTACTCATAACAGGTGAATCAGGAGTAGGCAAAGACGTGGTGGCCCATGCCATCCATGATCGTTCCGGCCGGGGAGGAAATCAGCTCATCATTAAAAACTGCGCCTCCCTGCAGAAGGAACTTGCCCGCAGTGAGCTTTTCGGACATATAAAAGGATCGTTTACCGGCGCAGGAGAATCCCGGGAAGGGCTCATGTCTTATGCCCACGAGAGCACCCTGTTCCTTGACGAGATTGGTGAACTGCCCCTTGAGGTGCAGGCCTCCCTGTTGCGGATGCTGGAAACCCAGACATACCGACGGGTTGGTGAAAAAGATGAACGCCGGGTGGATATCCGCTTCCTGTTCGCCACTAATCGCGATCTGGCCGATGAGGTCAAAAAAGGCCGCTTTAACGAAGCATTTTTTCATCGAATCAATGTTTTCAATATTGATATTCCCCCTCTGCGCGAGCGCAAGGAGGATCTTCCACTGCTGGTTGATTATTTTCTTATCTCGTTGAGCCCTGATTCCACCACCTACCGCATAGTGCAAACCGCCATGGACTGTGTGCTCCGCTACGATTGGCCGGGCAATATCCGGGAGCTGCGTAACGTCATTGAACGCAGCATTATTCTTGCTGAAAACGGCATCATCACCGAACGTTGCCTGCCCCGTGAACTCGTGGTTGCCGCGGAAACGTCCGAACCGAGCATCACCCTGGAATCGGTTGAAAAAAGACACATCCTCAAGATGCTGAATTTCTATAACGGCAACCGGCGCAAGGCTGCAGAAGCTCTCGGGATCAGCCGCAAGACCCTTTATCGAAAGATGAACGAGTTTAACGCCGATTGATCTTGATCTGTGAGGGGCTTGCGCCCCTGATCCGGTATTTTTTCATCTCATTTCAGCTCACCCTAATAGCACCGACACCTTTATCACTAAGGAAGAGCAGTCTTCTTCCCCGCGAATCCATGCGGTCATTCTGACCCACCGGTCTCTTTCCGGTGGGTCGTTTTACCCCTCCAGCTGTTAAAGCCATCCTATCCCCAGTCTGCTGATTTTCATCCGGCAGCCACTTTCCAGATAAGAATTATTAACAAATCAAAAGGGACATATTGTCCCTGGCCTTTTCACCCTGGAAAAGCATAACATATTGATATTATCAGATTTATATATGTGGCACCAAAATTGCCATGATGATGGTAGACAAACCACAAGGGAAATTCTTCAGGATACAAAAAATGGGAGTCTACTGATGGGATTTGATTTTATTGCCGATGAAATTTTTGAAATGGCTGAACAGATAGAGAAAAAAGGGGCAAAGTTTTACCGAAAGGCTGCCGAGAAGGTGAACGGCGAGGCGAGAAAGATCCTGCTCGAGCTTGCCGGCATGGAAGATTGCCATGGGATGAAATTTGCTGATTTCAGAAAAACCCTTGCCCTTTGTGACAAGAACTCAACAACCTTTGACCCGGAAGGGGAGACGGTTCTTCATCTCAGGGCTCTTTCAGATACCCGGGAATTTTTTGAAAAAGATCTCGATATCTCAAACAAGGAAACAATTTTAGAATCCGCTATTACGGTGGGCAAAGATTCCATCATATTTTACCTGGGTCTGAAAGACCTGGTGGACTGCAAAGCCGGAAAAGAAAAAATTGATGCCATTATCAATGAAGAGATGAGACATCTCAAAATTCTTAACGGCAGGCTGCACTCTTCTCAAAAGAAGCAGTAAGTTATTACTGCTCCCCCCCAAACCTTCAGACACCGCCGGCACCTGAGCAGATTCATTGTTCACGGTCGCTCCTATCGAAGCGCTGACCGTTACCGTTGTTGAGGCAGGTAACGGTCAGCAGTACTACTTTCTTTATACCGGAAACTTTCCTCCAATTCCCGTGTCATAAACTTTGATTGTTCTTTCCAGTTATGGATGTCGCTGCAATGGGTCAGGATGACACCTTGCAGCAAAGACAATGTTTCATTCTGACCCATTGCGTTTAAAGGCAATACTGCATTTGTTTTATCGGCCGGACGTGACCCTGTTTTGTTGAGGATAGAAGCAGTATTTCCCGCACTTGAGTCATGTTGTCCCCGCTCATTTTTAAAATTATCCTGTAACAAATTGAACTCACAGCATATTTTCGTTTGGCATACGAGTTGCTATATGAAAAGAAAAATAGTTCCGGATGCAAACTGAGGCAGAAAGCATCTACGATCAACCATGAGGGAAGGCACTTACCATGTGTGCGCTCTCCTTAAGAACGGCTTCATAAGTGTAGGAGTCACAGGCCCAAGCACCTCTCGGATTTCAGGGTAAGCTCAGAGAAGGCATTGCTTAACCGATACGATTGTGATAAAAATTTAAGTTAGGCAGCCAAGATAAAGGCCATTTTAAGGGGAGGCCGCCGCAACTTCCCTTATGACAGAACTGGTCGGGTTTACCGCTTATGTTTCATTCATACCGTTTCTGTATTTTTTGCAGCTTTAAGCCACCTGAAGTATCCGCAGAGAGCAATTTTGATGGAATTCGAATGGATACGATTTCATCAGCTTTGTTTGTGTGAAAATGTCAGTTGGGAAATCATACCACCTGCATTTTTCACCTGTTCGCCACCTTGAGATAACCGTTTTTCATTACTAACATTTAATTTGGAGAATGAAATGATCAAGAAAAAACTATACGTCAATGGTGTAGAAAAAAATCTTATTGTGGATGGTGATGAAAGTCTGGCTGAAGTTCTGCGGAAAAGGCTGAGACTCACCGGCACGAAGATTGGTTGCGGCAAGGCCCAGTGTGGTGCGTGCAATGTCATCATGGACGGCAAGTTGACCCGTTCCTGCGTGACGAAGATGTCACGCGTGGCTGATGGCGCCGCCGTAACGACCATTGAGGGAATAGGTACCCCGGACGATCTGCATGCAATTCAAATGGCCTGGATGGTTCATGGTGGTGCACAATGTGGATTCTGTACACCAGGATTTGTCGTTTCCGCCAAGGCCCTACTCGACGCAAATTCCGATCCTTCCCGTGAAGATGTACGCGAGTGGTTTCAGAAAAACCGCAATGCCTGCCGCTGCACCGGATACAAACAACTGGTCGATGCGGTACAGGATGCCGCCAAGGTGCTGAAAGGCGAACTCAGCCTGAAAGACCTGGCCTACAAGATTCCGGCGGACGGCAAGGTCTTCGGCACCAATCAACCCCGTCCGAGTGCTGCTGCCAAGGTTACCGGCACCTGGGATTTCGGTGCGGATCGCGGTCTGCAGCTGCCGGATAACACCCTGCAGATGGCCCTGGTACAGGCAGAGGTTTCCCATGCCAATATCCTTTCCGTGGATACCAGCGAAGCCGAGAAAATGCCGGGCGTCTTCAAGGTGGTCACCGCCAAGGACATCAAAGGCAAAAACCGCATTACCGGTCTGATCACTTTCCCCACCAACAAGGGTGACGGCTGGGATCGTCCCATCCTCTGTGATGAAAAGGTCTTTCAGTTCGGTGACGCCATTGCCATTGTTTGCGCCGATACCGACAAGCATGCCAAGGAAGCGGCCAAGAAAGTTAAAGTGGAACTGGAAGAACTGCCGGCCTACATGAGTGCTCCGGCGGCCATGGAAGAAGATGCTCTGGAAATTCATCCCGGCACCCCGAATGTCTATTACATTCAGAAAATCGCCAAGGGTGAGGAGACCGCTCCCATTTTCAACAAGGCGGAAGTGGTAATTGAGGGTGATTATTATGTTGGCCGTCAGCCCCATATGCCCATTGAACCTGATGTCGGTTTTGCCTATTATAATGATGACAATAAACTGGTTATTCATTCCAAATCCATCGGTGTCCATCTCCATCTCTATATGATCGCCCCGGGTCTGGGAGTCGCACCTGAAGACCTGATCCTGGTGCAGAACAATACCGGCGGCACCTTCGGCTACAAATTCAGCCCCACCATGGAAGCACTGGTCGGTGCCGCGGCCATTGCCACCGGCCGCCCGGTTTTTCTCTGCTACGATTATTTCCAGCAGCAGACCTATACCGGCAAGCGCTCACCTTTCTTCATGAATGTCAAGATGGCTGCTGACAAGGATGGTATGCTCAAGGCCATGGAAACCGACTGGAGTGTTGACCACGGACCTTATTCTGAATTCGGCGATCTGCTTACCCTGCGTGGTGCACAGTTTATCGGGGCAGGGTATGACATCAAAAATATCCGTGGTGAAGGACGCACCGTCTGTACCAATCATGCCTGGGGTTCCGCTTTCCGTGGCTACGGTTCTCCCCAATCCGAGTTCGCCTCAGAGGTGCTGATGGATGAACTGGCTGAAAAGCTCGGCATGGATCCGCTGGAACTGCGCTATAAGAACTGCTACCGCAAGGGTTCCACAACCCCCACCGGTCAGGACCCCGAGGTTTATTCTCTGCCGGATATGCTCGATATCCTGCGTCCCAAGTATGAGGAGGCCAAAAAGAAAGCCGCTGCCAACTCGACTGACGAGGTGAAACGCGGCGTTGGTATCGCCCTGGGCGTTTACGGCTGTGGTCTGGACGGACCGGATACGGCGGAAGTGGATGCTGAGCTGAACGCCGACGGTACGGTAACCGTTTACAATACCTGGGAGGATCATGGCCAGGGAGCTGATATGGGATCCCTGGGCACCGCCCATGAGGCCTTGAGACCCATGGGTCTCGCCGGCAACCGGATTAAACTGGTGATGAACGACACCTCTATGTGCCCCAACTCCGGTCCTGCAGGCGGCAGCCGCAGTCAGGTAGTGGTCGGTCAGGCCGTCCGGGTCGCCTGTGAGGAGTTGATCAAGGCCATGAAAAAGGGTGACGGTTCCTTCCGCACCTACGCTGAAATGGTTGCTGAGAACATTCCCACCAAGGTGAACGGCAAATGGTCGGCTCCTGCCGGCGCCTGCGATGAAAACGGCCAGGGCAATCCCTTCTGCTGTTACATGTACGGTCTGTTCATGGCCGAGGTTGCCGTGGAAGTGGCAACAGGCAAGACCACGGTTGAAAAAATGATCTGCGTGGCCGATGTGGGCAAGATTGTCAACAAACTCGTTGTTGACGGCCAATTATACGGCGGTATGGCCCAGGCCATCGGCCTTGCCCTGACCGAGGATTTCGAGGACATCAAAAAGCACTCAACCCTGGTTGGCGCAGGATTTCCCTATATCAAACAGATCCCTGACGAAATGGAACTGTTCTATGTGGAAACCCCGCGTCCCGATGGTCCCTTCGGCGCCTCGGGTGTCGGCGAATTACCGCTGACCTGCCCCCATGCCGCAGTGATCAACGGCATTTATAATGCCTGTGGCGCCCGCGTGAGAAACCTGCCGGCTCTGCCGGAAAAGGTTCTTGCCGCCATGAAAAAATAGCGGTACAGGTCCGACCGGGCCACAGAAGGGGGAGCCGCTCAGGCGGCTTCCCCTTCACTCCATAACCTTTCACCAATAAGGTATTTCCGCATGGATCAACCGCAACTCCGCACGCTTGAAGCTACCTGCATACAGGAGGAATCTCCCCAGTGCTCGGCTGCCTGCCCGATCCATATTGATGTCCGGGCCTTCATGGGCTGCCTTGCCAAGGAGGACTGGCGTGGAGCCAGGCGCGTACTTGACCGGACCATGCCTTTTGCCGATATCGTCGGACGCATCTGTGACGAACCATGCCGCCGGGCATGTAAACGGGCCGAGACAGGTGACCCCCTGGCCGTGGGCAGTCTGGAAAGATTCTGCGTAACCACGGTGCCCATGGTACTCAAACAACCTCGACTGCCCGCCAAGGGGGGCAGCGTCGCTGTCATCGGTTCAGGCCTCAGCGCCATGACCGCAGCCCTGGATCTGGCCCGCAAGGGACGTAACGTGGTCATGATGACCGGGGATGAAGAAGTCGGTGGCTCACTGCGGGGGTATGCTGAGGAGATTTTGCCCGCCCGCGTACTTTCAGGAGCCGTGGAGACCCTGGACTCCTATGGAGTCAACATTCAGTTCGGCTGGTCTCTGAATAAGGAATTTTTCGACATAGTCAGACAAGACTCTGATGCTGTTTTTTTCGACAGGGATTGTGCAGGTCTTGCATCCCTGCCCGTAGATTGCACTCATCCTGATCCGTTGACCCTTGCCGTGGGCAATGATGGCTGTTTTGCCGGCGGCGGAACCACGGAAAACGGTTTTTCTATTATGAAACAGGTTGAGGATGGGCGGCGGGCCGCCCTGTCCATCGAACGCTATCTACAGAAGGTATCGCTCACCGCCCAGCGCGAACGGGAGGGAGCCTGCCCCACCCGTTTACATACGGTCACCATTGGCATAGAATCACTCAAAGAGGTGCAGCCCGCCGATCCGTCCACAGGCTTTACCCAGCAGGAATCCGCCCGGGAAGCGTCACGCTGCATCCAGTGTGAGTGTATGGAATGCGTCAAACAATGCGCCTTTCTCCAGGAGTTTAAAGATTACCCGAAACGACTGGTCCGCAAAATCTATAATAACCAGGCCATTGTCCAGGGCACTCGCACGGCCAACAAAATGATCAATTCCTGCATGCTCTGCGGCCAGTGCACGGTCATTTGCCCCCACGACTTTCCCATGGCCACGGTCTGCCGGTCCACCAGAGAAAATATGGTGGCAAAATCAACCATGCCGCCTTCGGCCCATGAGTTTGCCCTGCAGGACATGGAGTTCAGCCTCGGTGAATTTTCCGCCATGACCAGGCACCAACCGGGGCGGGACAGCAGCCGCTTCCTCTTCTATCCCGGCTGTCAGCTTGCCGGGTCCGCACCATTTGCGGTTGAACAGACCTATTTGCATCTGACCGGCCATCTTGCCGGCGGGGTAGGGTTGATGCTCGGTTGCTGCGGCATCCCGGCACACTGGTCCGGTCGGCAGGAGCTTTTTAACCAGACCATGCAGTCCTTCCAGGCCGAAGTCAATAGACTGGGCGATCCGCTCATTATCACCGCCTGTTCCAGCTGTTATGCTGTGTTCAAAGAATTTGCCCCGGAGTTGCAAGTGCAGTCCCTGTGGCAGATTCTGGACAGGATGGAACTCCCCGAACGGAAAACAGCGATTCCGCCGCAGCCCATGACCATCCATGACCCCTGCACGGTCAGACATGATCCCGAGATACGCGCAAGCGTCCGTAACATCATAAAAAAACTCGGAATTTCAATTGAAGAACAGCCCTATTCAGGGGAACTGACCGACTGCTGCGGCTACGGCGGGCTGATGCAGTTCGCCAATGTGCCGCTGGGCGAGAAAGCGGCCCGCGCCAAGGGCCTGCGCAGTGATCTTGACGGTCTGGCCTACTGTGCCATGTGTCGAGACAATATTGCCGCATCCGGCAGACGTATCGCCCATCTGCTCGACTATCTCTTCCCCGCCGCCGAGCAGGAAGATCCTCTGCTGCGCCCCAACCCCGGTTTTTCCCGGCGCCATGAAAACCGGGCGCGGCTCAAGCAGCACCTGCTTAACACCCTATGGCATGAGGAACCGGTTATGACTCCCGACTATAAAAGTATCAAATTGTTTATCCCACCCCAGGTTATGGAGCTGATGAACACAAGACATATCCTGGAGGATGACATTCAGAAGGTTATCTTTCAGGCAGAGCAGACCGGCAAAAGGCTGGTTGATCCTGAAAACGGCCACTTTCTTGCCAGTTTCAAACCGGTTCGGGTGACATACTGGGTGGAGTATCAACCCGACAAACAGGGATATATCGTCCACAATGCTTACAGTCATCGAATGATCCTGCCGGGAGATGCGAAATGAGCAATTTTTCCTTTATCAGTGAAACGGAATGGCGTTGCGGTTGCTGCAATAAAGAACTCCAGCCGCGCAAAGTGAACGTGGAATATATGGGCTCCGTGTTCAATGTTGAGCTGATGGTATGTCCTGTCTGCGGTTTTGTGCTGGTTCCCGAAGACCTGGCGCTCGGCAAAATGCTTGAAGTTGAGCAACTCCTGGAAGACAAATAAGTTAATGTGATGAATACAACATTACTCAAACATACACCTCTTCTCTGTGAACAGCAGGAACTGCAGCAGATCACCGGCGACACTCTGCGTCCCGGAGGCATTGCGTTGACTCGTAGGGCCATGGAGTTCTGCAATCTGCCGGCCCGCAGTACCATTCTCGACGTGGGATGCGGTTACGGGCAGACCATGGCCCTTCTTGCTTCCCAGTTCGGTCTGGCCCCGACCGGTCTTGATCCGTCGTCATCCATGCTGTGGAAGGCGGCCTCCCTCTGTCCCGACATGCCGCTGCTGCTGGCCGAAGCGGACGCCATTCCCGTGCAGAACGATTTTTTTGACGCCATTATCTCGGAATGCGTGCTCTCCCTGACGGGCAATATGCAGGCAAGCCTGCAGGAGATGTGGAGGGTGCTTGCCCCAGGCGGCAAACTGGTGTTGACCGACATATACGTCCGCAAGGCAACCCCCTTGCCTGATGCGCATCCGGCAGAGATTCGCAGCTGCCTGCACGGAGCGGTTCCCCTGGAAACCCTTGAAATCTATCTGAAGTCCGCCGGATTTACCATCCATTTGTTTGAGGATCACACTGCCATGCTGCGGCAACTGGCCGGCCAGATCATCTTCAGCTACGGCAGCCTGGCCGCCTTCTGGCAGCTGTTCCTGGGCGCGGATAAGGCCGCGTTCACCTGCAGTTCCCTTGCCACGGCAAAACCAGGTTACTGCCTGCTCATCGCCGCAAAGGAGTAAGTGTTATGGATGATACAGTTCTGCACATCATGCAACTCGGTTCCCAGGGGCTTTGTTGCAGCCAGATACTCATGCAACTGGCCCTTGACGACATGGGCGAGGAAAACGTTGCCCTGGTGCGCTCCATGTCCGGACTCTGCAATGGGCTGGGGGCAGGGGAGGTGTGCGGTGCGGCAAGCGGCGCGGCCTGCGTCATTGCCCTGTATGCGGCAAAAGGGGACGGCAGTGAAGAGGAGTCCCCGCAATATAAGCTGATGCTTGCCGATTTCACGGCATGGTTTACCGGCGCAGCCCCCGACAGATGGGGCGGCATCAGATGCGATGAGATCATCCCCAGCGGGGCAGCCATGGAGATACGGAAGTGCGGCGACATCATGAGCGCCAGCCGCAACAAGATTCTGGAAATACTCGCAGCATACGGGTTTGACCCGAGTATGCCTAAAGAACAACGCCATGAATGAGTGTTCCGGTAAAGATATACTATCATCAACGGAGAGCGTTTGCCCAGTCTGCCTGAGGCGTCTTCCCGCCGTGCGTGAACAGAATGGTGAAGATGTATATCTGGTAAAAAAATGCCCGGATCACGGGGAATTTCAGACGATCATCTGGCGTGGGCCGTTACCGTTTACCTCCTGGAACAGGCCTAAAAAGGCCTCCTCGCCCCGGCAGACATTCACCAGGACTGAAAAAGGCTGTCCCTTTGACTGCGGGCTCTGCCCGGAGCACGAACAGCATACCTGCACCGCGCTTATCGAAGTTACCTCCCGTTGCAATCTGCGCTGCAAGGTATGTTTTGCCGATGCCGGTAACCATGCCTCGGCAGATCCGTCCCTTGCGCAGATCGCTTTCTACTATGACCGGCTCCTGCAGGCAAGCGGCCCCTGTAATATCCAGCTGTCCGGCGGTGAGCCCACGATGCGGGATGATCTTGCCGACATCATCCGCCTAGGCCGTGACAAAGGTTTTTCCTTTCTGCAGCTCAACACCAACGGCATCCGCCTGGCAGAAGAGGAAGACTATGCAAAAAGCCTGAAAGCCGCAGGACTGTCATCCGTCTTCCTCCAGTTTGACGGCATCAGCGACGACGTCCACCTGTCCCTGCGGGGACGGGCGCTTGCGGCAATCAAGGAGCAGGCCCTGGTCAACTGCGGCTTTGCCGGTCTGGGTGTGGTGCTGGTGCCTACCATCGTGCCAGGGGTCAATACAGGCGTAATCGGCAGCATTATCAACTACGCAGCCCGCTTTTCACCCACCGTGCGGGGCGTCCATTTCCAGCCGGTGAGTTATTTCGGTCGTTATCCACAGCAACCCCATGACAGTAGTCGTATCACTCTGCCGGAAATATTGATGAACCTGGAAGAACAGACTCGCGGTGAAATACCGGCAAATCTCTTTTCCCCGCCGTCATGTGAACATGCGCTCTGTTCCTTTCATGCCAATTTTCTGGTGCAGGATAACTATACACTGAGAGGAATCACCTCCTGGCAGCAGATCTGCTGCTCAGCCTCCGGGCAGAACGGCGAGATCCCGTCGGCCATGGAGGGCAGAGAAAAAAGCGTTTCTTTTACTGCCAGGCAATGGTCAGCCCCCAAGGTATGCAATTGCTCCACCAGCCAGGTTCACGAAAATGAGGATGAGCTGGATTACTTTCTCAGAAGGGCCAAAACCCATACTTTTTCCATCTCCGGTATGGCCTTTCAGGATGCCTGGAATCTGGATCTTGAACGGTTGCAGGGGTGCTGTATTCATGTCGTTTCACCGGAAGGGAAGATGATTCCCTTCTGTGCCTATAACCTGACTTCAAGCAATGGCCTGTCCTTATACCGGACAGGGGACGGCAGATGAAACGTACCACTGTTGAAAATATTGTGTCGGCGAGCGTCAATGCGGGAGCGGAGCATTCGCCCGCCCGTGCCGCCATCGAGCAGTATCAGTTCAGCAGACTGCGGCAAACAATCGACCATGCCATGACAAACAGCCCGTTTTACCAAACCAGAATGGCAGGAACAGTGCCGGCCGACATCACCGATCATGGGGCACTGTCCCGGTTGCCCTTTACCAGCGAAGGCGATCTACGCCGCTCCGGGCAGGACATGCTCTGCATCAGTCAGGATGAGGTGGCCCGCATTATCACCATGCAGAGTTCCGGCACCACCGGCCCACCCAAGCGGCTGTTTTTCACCGAGGATGATCTGGAGCGCACTCTTGATTTTTTTCATCACGGCATGAAATCCCTGGTTAAAGGCGGACAGAAGGTGCTGATCCTCCTGCCCGGCGCCACTCCCGATTCCACCGGGGACCTCCTGGCCCGCGCCCTGGCGCGAATGGATGTTGCCAGCCGGATCTACGGGCTGGTTACTGATCCGCAGCTGGCGGCAAAGGAGGTGTTTGCTGAAAATTTTGACGCCATTGTCGGCTTCCCGGTGCAGTTGCTGGCCCTGTCCCGCACCCCGGCCGGACAGTCCGTCCCCGCCGGACAGATCAAATCCGTTCTGCTCTGCTCCGATTATATTCCCCAGACCGTGTGCGATGAATTGTCCGCCGCATGGCAATGCCGGGTCTTCAGCCATTACGGCACGGTGGAAACCGGGTTGGGTGGCGGGGTGGAATGCGAAGGACTGTGTGGTTGCCATCTGCGGGAAGCGGATTTGCTCTTTGAAGTGGTCTGTCCCCGGACAGGTGTTTCCCTTGACAGGGGTCAATGGGGCGAGGTTGTTTTTTCCACCCTCACCCGCAGGGGTATGCCGCTGATCCGTTACCGGACCGGCGATTACGGCCGTCTGCTTGCCGGGCCGTGTGTGTGCGGCAGCCATATTACGAGACTGGACAAGGTGCGCGGCAGGATCGGCCAGGTGCGGCAGCTGGATAACGGTCAAGCCGTCTCCATGGATATGCTGGATGAAATCCTGCTTGCCATCCCGGGTGTGCTGGATTTTCAACCTGTACTGCAAAAGGAAAATGGCAGGGACAGACTCATTGTCCGATTGACCAGTATTCCGGCAAACAGCGATGAGGTTTTTCAGCTGGCGGCATTGCGGCTCAAAGGGGTTGCTCAACTGAAGGATATTGAGGTTATTCTTGAGGCAAATCCCTCAGGCCTCATTAACAAAGCGAAACGCATAATCGAAGACAATCGAGGTAAAAATCAGCCATGAAACAGCTTATCAGGCAGGTTTGTGACATATTGGCAAGTGGTGAGGATCTGGTGATGGCCACCGTATCCAGCAAGAACGGGTCCGCTCCCCGTATGGCCGGGGCAAGAATGATCGTCCGGCAGGACGGCCGGATTGCCGGAACCATCGGCGGCGGCAAGGTCGAGGCCGTGGCAATAGAAGAGTCGGTGCAATCATTTGCCCATAAAAATTCCGCCCGCCGTTTTTTTGATCTGACCAATGCCGATGCCGCCGGTACGGATATGATCTGCGGTGGCACCATGGAAATATTTTTGGAATACATTACAGCGGATGCGGCAAATATCAAGGTGTTCTCAACCTTACTGGCAGCTCTCGACACCGGCCGCCGGGTTTCCTTTGTCAGCAAACTCAATGGTCAGGTCACCGACGCTTCACGCTTTGTCATTGCCGATTCCGGAAAGGTAAACTTCAGCCAGGCGCCCGAGGCGCTCCTGTCCGCCGTCAAAAAACTCCGTCTCTCCACCTCTTCCCCTTCGGTCATCACCCATGAGGGTGAGGAGTATCTGGTTTCCTACTTTTCCATCACGGGTGACCTCTTTCTGCTGGGAGCCGGGCATGTTTCCGCCTGCACCGCGGAGGCCGCCGCCAAGGTGGGCTTTCGAGTAATTGTCATGGATGACAGGTCCGAATTTGCCAACCAGGAGCGATTTCCAACAGCCGACCAGGTGGTCGTGCTTGGCTCCTTTGCCGATTGTTTTCAGGGCTATGACATCACCCACGACAGCTACCTGGTTATCGTCACCAGGGGACACATGCATGACCGTGATGTCCTTGAACAGGCGCTCCGCACCAATGCCGGTTACGTGGGAATGATCGGCAGCCGGAAAAAACGTAACGCCATTTACACTAATCTGCTGGCAAACGGGACTGTTCAGGCGCAGTTGGAACGGGTACATTGTCCCATCGGTCTTTCCATAGAGGCTGATACCCCGGAGGAGATCGCGGTGAGTATTGTCGGCGAACTGATCCAGCAGCGCGCAAGGGGGCAGAACCGTGGAAACTGAACTTGCAGCCATCATTCCCGCCGCCGGCCTCTCTTCAAGGATGGGTGAACTGAAGGCGCTGTTGCCCCTTGGGGAAACCACAGTGCTTGGCCATATCATTAACCTTTTTCAGAGTTGCGGCATCAGGGATATCATCGTCGTCACCGGCCACCGAACTGAGGAGGTCGAGCAGGAGGCGGTCCGGGCGGGTGCCCGCACCGTGCACAATGCCGACTATGAGCAGGGTATGTTCACCTCGATCAAAACCGGAATCAGGGCACTTCGCTCGGAGACAAGGGGCTTTTTTCTGCTGCCGGTGGATATCCCTTTGATTCGCAGGGGAACAATCAGGTTGCTGGCCGAGGCCTTCACCAATTTCCCCCTGGCAATCGTTTATCCTGTTTTTCATGGCAGGCGGGGCCATCCTCCGCTTATCACCATCTCCCTGTCAAAGCACATTCTCAACAATGACGGCCCGGACGGCCTGCGCGGCCTGCTTGAGCAGGTGGACCGGCAGAGCATCACCTCAGTGCGTGACATCGAGGTCCCTGATGCCAACATCCTCTTTGATATGGATACCATGACTGATTACAAATCAGGAGTCGATCTCTATGCCAAACGGGATGTACCGACCATTGATGAATGCAGTGTTCTGCTGCATGACCTGTACAGGATGGCGCCAATGGGAATTGACCACGCACAACGGGTAGCTGATCTTGCGGCAGCAATATGCGCGGGTATTGCCGAGAAAAGAGGGGCGGGGCTGGACAGAGACGTCTGCCGGGTAGCCGGACTGCTGCATGATATTGCCAAGGGCCATGTCCATCATGAAGAGGAAGGGGGGCGCTGGCTGCGTCAGTTGGGATTTGACCGGGTTGCTGATATCGTCGCAGCCCATAAGGATGCGGAACTGCCACCGGATGCCCGGGTCACGGAAAAAGAAATTGTCTACATTGCCGATAAGATGGTGAGCGGCAACATGTTGGTCAGTGTGGAAAATCGTTTCAGACAGAAGCTTGACCTCTATGCTGATGATCCTGCGGCCTGCGCTGCTATCAAAAGGAGACTGCTCCAGGCCAAAAAGGTGATGGAGGCCATAGAAACGGAAACAGGCTGCAGTCTGGATTATCTGATCAGCCAATGCCGGAGAGCTTGATTGTCAGCAAAAACGGATGGACCGATCTATCTGATACGGCATGGGCAAATTGAACAGTTCCGGCCCCGCCGTTTCGTGGGGCAACTGGATCTGCCCCTGACCGATGCAGGGAAGATCCAGGCCCGGGTTATGCGGGATTTTTTCAAGGATATTAAACTTTCCCGGATTTTTACTTCCCCGCTTCACAGGACTTTACAGACCGCGGAAATCGTGGCCGGTAACCGTACAATCGACATCACGCCGGTTCCTGAATTAGCCGAGATCAATCTGGGCGACTGGGAAGGACTGACCGTTGATGAAGTGCGGCGGCGATTTCCCGGCGAATATGAAAAACGAGGCGAGGATCTGGCCCATTACCGTCCCCAGGGTGGGGAAAGCTTTGCTGATCTTGCCCAACGCAGTCTCCCGGTTTTTACCAGGCTGGCAAGGGAAAATGCCGGCCCGCTGCTGGTGGTTGCCCATGCCGGCGTCAATCGGGTCCTGCTGTCACAGATGCAGCAGCTCCCCCTGCAGGAACTTTTTCTCATCCCCCAGGACTATTGCTGTGTGAATATCATCACCCTGGATAACGGTTGCTGGCAGGTTGAGGACATTAACAGCAGGTCGGTAGTTGTTCAGAGTTAATCAACCGGTTTTGCAGATAAGGTGTCATCAAATCTGATATACAGTCGAGTAGACCGAGTTCTTTGGAGGAGATAAGACGATTGCAGATAGTCTTCTCATAACGCCCTGCCGCACGCGGCTACTACGTGCCATCAGCATGTCGCTGCACTCCGCCCATTGTTCCCGGCCCCTCACAGAACCGTG